>LNDR01000344.1 GCA_001464755.1 Rhizobiales bacterium Ga0077524 | reverse complement strand
GTCCCCTACCGGACCTACGCCGGCGGCGTGCCGTGGGAGGAATGAGCGGCCGCGCTCACGCCTCGGGCGACCGGATGTTCATGTAGCCCTTCTCCGCCCGGCTCGCGAGCTTGGCGGGGTCGGTGCCGGGGCGGTCGCACGGTGCACAGAACTGGAGGGCGAGGACCTGTGCCCCGGCTTTGCCAGCATGAAGCTCGATCGCTGGATCGTTCGGCTCGAAACGCACGAACGAGCGGTCGGGCAACTCCTTGCCGTCGATGATCAAGCTGCCGGCACAGACGAGGTAGAACTGGCCCTTGCCCTCGTGCGTGATACCCCCGGAGACGGCGCCCGCGCCGAGGCGCAAGCCCACCGCCTGTACGCCGTCGGCCTGTGGGCTGACGGTAGGTCCGTATCGAGGTCGAATAGGCCTTCGATGTTGCGGCCGGCCCGCCCCGGCATCTCCTGCTTGTTGCCGGGCATGGCCCAAAAGCCGCCGCTCGAGATGTTTCGGAGCGTGAAGAACGACAGCCGGTCGTCGGCGATGATCGGGCCATAGGGCGTGAACGCGTCCGCATACTGGAATGTGATGGGGCGGACCTTTTTTTTGCCAATTCGGCCACCGCCTTCGACGACGACCTGGAACTGGTCGACGTCGTGGAAGTGCGGCTCGATGCGTGCGCCAGCAAAGGGGCGGACGACGAGGAAGGCTTGGGCTGCCTCCGTGAGCTGTCCCGGCTCGCCGATATAGCCATGCCGCTCACCCAGCCCGCCGGCGACCTTAACTTCCTTGATCCGGGCCTCGTCACGGGAAACGGCAAGCATCGGGTGTCCTCCTGCAATTTGCAGCATCTTTCCCGCAAGGCCGGGGAGGGTCAAGTGTGCGGCGAAACTGGAGAGCTTGGCCCGCTACTTCTGCAGGATCCGCCCCTCGACCTTCCCGTCGATTTTCCCCAGCGCCCTGATGTGAGCCATCGCGACATTGGCCAGGATCTTGCCGTCGGTCTTGCCGATGAGAACACGCCCGCGCGCGAGTGCCGTGTAGCCATCGCCACCGCGCAGCATGAAGTCGTTCGAGGCGACCTTGTACTTGCGTTCGGGCTCGAGCGGCCTGCCGTCGTGCTCGATGGTGAGGACCCGCGAGCCTGAGGCGCCGTTGGCATCGACCAGCACCTTGAGCCCCGAGACGTGCGGGAAACGCCCGCCGCGATTGTCGAGATCGGAAAACCCGTTCTCCAGGGCGTCGCGGATGTCCTTGCCGGTAATCTCGACCAGCACCGTGCGGTTGCCGAACGGCAGCTCGGCGAGGACGTCGCGCCGCGTCAGCACATGGCCTGCAGGGTAGGTGCGGTTGCCGCGCAGGCTGCCGCCGTTGGTGATCGCGATCTGGGCGCCGGTCACCTCGCGGATCGCATCGGCGATGACGTTGCCGAAAGCGGCCTCCTGCGAGCGCACGGTTGCCGACCGCGTGTCGAGTTCGCCTGTTGCGGTGGCGATGGCGATATCGAGCTCGGCGCCGAGCATGCTCTCGTAGCGCTGCGCGATGGCGGCGGTCTCGGGGTCCGGCGTGACGGTCGCGGAATCGATGGGCCGGAAGCGCGGGTGCCATCGCACCGTGCGCTTGCCTTCGGACTCGGCGATGCTGGCATAGATGTCGATCGCCGTGACCGTCTCGCCCTCCTCGCCGCTCTCCACCATCACGACGCGGTTGTCATGGACGATCCGGAGGTCGTGGTCGTGGCCAGTCAAAAGCACGTCGACGAGACGCGAGCGCATGATCTCGAGGTCGCGTGCGAAGTCGGTGTGGGTGACGGCGACGATCAAGTCCGCGCCAGCTTGGCGTAGTGCCTTCGTTTGAGCCTTCACGGTTTCCATCTCGTCGAGAAACACGAGATCGCCTGTCTGCGACATCAGCGGGCTCGTCGCCAAGGCCACGCCGAAGACACCGACCTTGAGCGGGCCGAGCTGGAACAGCCTTGCGTCCTCATGGCCGGGCATTACCTCGCCGGTCGCCGTGCGCATGTTGGCCGCGAAATAGGCGAACTTCGATTCCGTGCGCCGCTTGCGATATTCCTCGACGCCGAAATCGAACTCGTGGTTGCCGGGCACGAAGACGTCGGGGGGCACTACGTTCAGAAGCTCGACCGTATGCGCGCCCTGGTCGAAGCCGGACATCAGGGACGGCGAGAACATATCCCCGGCATGGGCATAGAGGACGGGTACGCCGGTGGCGCGCTCGGTCCGCGCGATCGCTGCGAGGCGCGCAAATCCGCCCCGGCCCTCGACCTCGCTCATCTTGTAGATGTCGTTGACCAGCAGCAGCGTGCACGTCGGCTTGGCTGATGGCGCGGTGGCGGAGGTTTGCGCACTGGCGCTCTGCGCGCCGAGTGGGAGCGAGGCAGCCGCGCCGGCACCGATTGCGACGGCACCGGCAAGGGCGTCGCGGCGTGTGATCCCGGTCATGGGGGTGTGTTCCTGATGTCCTGTGGATGCGTGGAGAATTGAGTCTAGCGCACCGCGCGTAGAAACGGTGCGACAGCCCCGCCTCGCCGCCCCTCATCGATTGTCGCTGGGTTGGCAGCTTGAGCCTGTCAACCCGGTCCAGGAAGCCAGCGGCGCGGCGTCTCGCGGGCATCGTCGTAGGCGGCCTCGAAGACGGGACTCGCCAGGATCGCCTGCACGCGCAGGATGCCGGTGCCGGTATTCTTGAAGCCGTGCTTCAGGCCGGCCCGGATCACAACGGATTGACCAGCGGTCGTGTGGCGACGCTCGTGCTCGACGAAGATCTCGGCCTCGCCTTCCAGCACCGTCAGGACCTCCTCGACCGCGTGCAGGTGGGCCGGTGCGCCGAGCCCCGGATCGCACCACTGCTCGAACACGCAGAGTTGTGCCGAGCCGATGGCCGAGGAGGCGATCATTCGGGTCAGAACACCGGGGCGCCATTCGTCCTTCGGCTGGTTGGCGTGATCGACGACGGTCATCGGCATGTGGGTGCTCTTGGGTTCAAGGGATCGGATCCGCTCGGGAGGGAGTCAGCTCAGGCTTCCCTCGTAGTCCTGCCAGATCGAGGGCTCGAGCTTCAGGTGTGTCGCTGCCGGGAAGTTTGCGGTCCAGTGCGCTGCGATCTCCGAGCCCGTCGCGATCCAGATGTCCGGCCGGCTCGTCATGTGGGCCAGGAACTTGTCGAGCAGCTCGAGGCGGTTGCACCATCCGGCGTGCTGCGGATGCAGGACCATCGAGAAAAACCGGCCACGCTTGTATTGCGCGTCGAGTTCGGCCCGCCAGTTGCGCGCGAGCATGTCGGAGTTTTCGAGCCCTGTGCCGGCGACGGGGAAGAGCGAGAAGTACTGGTCGTCGAGGTGATAGTAGTAGGGCAGCGTGAGAAACGCACGCCGGCTCGCGAAGTCGGTCACCGTGTAATACGGAATGTCGTCGGCCATGCCGTTGCCGAGCCAGCCACAACCCGCCTCGCGGAGAAGGTCGACGGTATGGGCGCTCATTGCCCCGCCAGCGTAACGGTCCTTCTGGCGCGAGAGCGCGTACCAGCCAAGGGGGCGCTTGCCGACCACGCGGGTGAGGATGTCCGTGGCCAATGCGATCCGGGCGGCTTCCTCCACGCGCGGCATGGCGCTCGTGTCCTCGTGGCGGAGGCCGAGGCTCGCGATCTCGTGGCCGTGGTGGACGAGGGCCCGGACGCGATCCGGCATCATCTCGGCGATGGCGGCAGGGACGGCAACGGTCGCGCGGAGGCGATGGCGGGCGAGCGTTTCCATCAACAGGTCCAGCCCTTCGCCTAGTCCGAAGCGGCCCGCCGACGATTCGAGATCGGCAGCGGTGATGCCTTCCGGCCCCGACGCAACACTCAACGCCACGGTTATGTAAGCTCCCATGCGGTTGCCGCCGGGCCAATGCAACTCGTGATCGCGAAGGCCGATCTCGTCGGAGACAGTGTAGCGGTCTTTCCAGGGCATGGCGGCCTCCCGATCGGGAAAAAGCATCAGTCGCGGGCTTCGTCACTCGCGGGGTCAATCAGGCTGTCACGCTGGGCGCGGGGCACGTCTCTGCCACATGACGCGCCACCTGCTCGCAAGACGCGAGCCAGACGCCCGGCAGCTCCTTCATGCGCGTGATCAGCCGGTCGAGCATGGCGATGCGCATTGCGCGACCCGAGACGAACGGGTGCAGGCAGACGTTGAGATAGCCGCCGGCGCGATACTGCTGCTCGAAGGCGGCCCACCACATCTCGAGGACGCGGTCGGGATCGGACAGGCGCTGCTCGCTGGTGGCGCTCTTGTACCAGGCGAACGAGAAGAACATGGCATCGTCGATGGCGTAGTGGAAGGGCAGCTCGATCAGCCGGTTGCGCCCGTTGCCGTCGTGGCTCCAGGTTGGGCCATGCGCGTCCGAGCCGTGCGAGCGGTAGAGATAGCCCTGCTCCGTCAAAGCCTCGGCGGTGTGCCAGCTTCGCGTCCCGACCGGACGTTTGCCAGTCAATTCGGTCAGCGCGCGCGTCGCTCTTGCGAGGTGATCGCGCTCGAGGCGCGGGTCGGACGGCACGCGGTGCTCCCACATGTGGTCGGCGACCTCGTGGCCGCTCATGGCGCATGCGCGGACGGCACGGGGATAGAGTTCGCAGATGCGCCCGGGGATGAAGAACGTCGCCTTCATGGCGTGGCTGTCGAACAGCTCGATCAGCCGCCAGATGCCGACGCGCCCGCCGAACTCGCCCTTGGCGAGCTGCTCGGACGGCTCGTCGTTGAGACGGCGCAGCAGCATCGCGTCGAAGTCCGCGGTGAAGTTGACGGCGATACGATGACCGCCAGGCCACGTGATGGGGCCGACCCCCTCGAATGTGGCTTGGTCGGCGCGGTGGGCGGTGACGAGGTCCGAGACTTCTTTATGCAGCGCGTCGCGCATCGGCGTCTCCCGAGAGCCTTGCTCCGTCGTCACCTAGCTTAGACCCGCGTCTGCGCCACTGTCAGCTGCCTCGATCGCCACGTCCCGCTTCGTCCCGGGTTGGTTGCGCCCGGGTGCGCGCCTATCTAATGGCCAAGCTGTCAGCGAGGCCGGTCACAGTGGAGCGCGATCCATGAGCACACTACCCCACAACGATCCCGTCCCAGGCGATGCGTATTCGTGCGCCCAGATCGAGCAGGTGATCGTGCCGCGGGCGCGCGATCTCGGCGGCTTCGAGGTGCGGCGGGCGTTGCCGGCCCAAGGCCGGCAGATGGTGGGGCCGTTCATCTTCTTCGACCAGATGGGACCGGCCGAGTTCGTCATTGGCAAAGGCATCGATGTCCGCCCGCATCCCCACATCGGGCTGGCGACGGTGACCTATCTCTTCCAGGGCGAGATGTGGCACCGCGACAGCCTCGGCACGTCTGTCGTGATCAAGCCGGGCGAGGTGAACCTGATGACGGCTGGGCGCGGGATCGTGCACTCCGAGCGCGAGACGGCTGAGGCGCAGGCGCAGGCGCGCGAGATGTTCGGCATCCAGGCCTGGCTGGCGTTGCCCCGGGACGCGGAGGAGGTGGCGCCGGCCTTCGCGCACCACGACATCGGCGATCTGCCGCGCATCGAGGGCGAAGGCAAGCGCGTTCGCCTTGTCATGGGGGAAGCATACGGGCGTCGCTCGCCCGTCAATTTCCCGCATCCGACGCTCTATGCCGAGGCTGTGCTGGCTCCGGGTTCCGTGCTGCCGTTCGACGACTTCTACGATGAGCGGGCGGTCTACATCGCGTCGGGCGAGATCGACATCGCGGGCGACCGCTTCGAGGCGGGTCGGCTTCTCGTCTTCCGGCCCGGCGACCGCATCTCGATCCTGGCGCTCACACAGTCGCGATTGATGCTGCTCGGCGGCGAGCCGATGGATGGTCCGCGTCACATCTGGTGGAACTTCGTCTCGTCCTCGCGCGACCGCATCGCTGCCGCCAAGGCCGACTGGAAGGCCAATCGCTTTCCACTCGTTCCCGGAGACGAGACGGAGTTCATTCCGGTGCCCGACTAGGGAAGCGGGGCAGGGCTCGGTCAGTTGCCGAAGCCCGCACCCAGGCTGGTCGCCGCGCCCTGTCCGGTCGGCGCGGCGGTCGTGGTCGCTGGGACCGGATGAGCGGTGGTCGGTTTGTGGCCAACGCGCTTGCTGGCGGACCGGGAGACGGGCTTGCGCACGGCGGCTGTAGATGGAGCGGCCGGGCCGGTCGGGACTTTCGTCGCGCTGGGCCCCGCACGTGTCATCGTCGCAGCGCGCAACCTCGCCGGCATGGGCGCTGGTACGAGTGCCGGGTGCGCGGCCTGGGGCTTGGTCGGGAGTGAAGTGGCCTGTTGCTCTGGGGTTGCGCCGACCGAGCCGGTCATGATCGGCGCGGCCTCCTCCTCGGTGTCTGCCTCGCTCACCGCCGGCTCGGGCTCTGGTTTTGCGAAGCCGCCATAGCCTCGGCATTTCCCGGTGCGAACTTGGCGCGCGATATCCTCCGGCAGGGCCGGCGCAGCCGGAGCCATCGCCATCTGGTGAAGTGCGACCGGGGCGAATGGTAGATGCTCGGGCGTGGTCGGTTCGGCCATGGCGCGCGCGGCTATCTTGATCGGCTTCGCAGCCGGGACGAAGACGGATCGCGTGTCGTCGCCATAAGCCAAATGCGCAAAGCCAGCCTCGAGCAGCTCGGTTGCGCGCTCGGAGCGCTTCTGTCGATTGACCGCACCAAGGATCACCGCGACCAGGCGGCGGCCGTCCCGTGTCGCACTCGCAACGACGTTATAGCCCGATGCGCAGGTGAAGCCCGTCTTGAGGCCATCAGCCCCAAACAGCGTGCGAAGAAGGTCGTTCTGCGAGTGGAACGTGCCCTTGTGGATGCGCACGGTTGGTGTCGAGAAGACCTCCGCGCGATCGGGAAAGTCCTTGAGCAGCGCCGTCGTTAGGATTGCGAGATCGCGCGCGGTCGTTACCTGCTCCTGATCGGGAAGTCCATGCGGATTGCGGTAGACGGTTCGCGTCATCCCGAGACGCTGGGCCGTCGCATTCATGACTTCGACGAAGGCGGGTTGCGTTCCGGAGATGCGCTCCGCAAGGGCGACGGCGAAATCATTGGCCGAGCGCAGGATCAATCCGCGCACAGCCTGCTCGACATTCAGCTTGATGCCGCCGCGAAGCCCGATACGGGTCGCAGGCTGGCTGCGGGCGAGCTCCGAAAGGGGCACATCGTCGTCCCAGGCGACGCGGCCCGCGTGGACGGCCTCGAACGTGAGGTAGGCCGTCATCAGCTTGGTCACCGAGGCCGGATGCCACGCACGATCCGGCTCCTCGGCGTAAAGCACGCGACCGCTTGCCGGCTCGAACAGAAGAAGCGGGCCAGCTTGTGCGGGGTAAACCATCGAGACGGCGAGAAGCAACATCGCCAGCGCGGCGAGCCGTCCCGGATAAGGCCTGCGCATCCCCAATTCCCCGTCCGCACCTGCCGCTTTGGATCGGCATTTTTGTAGTCCCAGCTAGAGCCGAGGCCGCCGCCGGATGCAAGCTCGAGAGCCGGTGCCCACGGTCGTCGCCGCGTCGGCGTGGCACCCAAGCCACGGCCAATCGCACGTCGACGACGGTCAGCCGGTCAATTGGCTGAAAGCGGGGAGAAGGGGTTCCAGGGGGTGCCCGCGGATGGCTTCTGGGCAGACTTGACTTCGCGCTTGGGCGGGTTGCGGCGTTCCGCCTTGCGCTCGGCTGGCGCATTGGGCTTTGCGTCCTCGCTGGAGCGGGCGGATGACAGGACGACGCTCCGACCTGCGAGCGCTGATGCAACCCGGCTGTCCATGCCGTAGATGTCGCTGTGCGTGTGAAGCTTGCCCGTCTGGTCGACGGTGGCGGTGAAGTAGACGATGTGCACCGGCACCGGCTTCTCCAGCGTGACGTCCGTCGTGGTGCCCCGGGCAACCAATTGCGCGATACGCTCGCGGCCCCAGCCTTTGTCGTAGGCGAGGATCACCTCGGCGAGCTTCAACGGGTTTTCGACACGCATGCATCCGTGGCTGAATGTCCGCGATGATCGCGAGAACAGATGCCGTTCGCTGGTGTCGTGCATGTAGACGTCGAACTTGTTGGGGAACC
This sequence comes from Rhizobiales bacterium Ga0077524, assembly GCA_001464755.1. Lineage (GTDB taxonomy): Bacteria > Pseudomonadota > Alphaproteobacteria > Rhizobiales > Hyphomicrobiaceae. The sequence continues at coordinate 17,008 of LNDR01000344.1, read as the reverse complement.
GGAATTTGACCACGCCGAGCACATTGCGGTTGCTCGGGGGCTGGGTGAAGCTGAATCGGCGCACGTCCACCGATGCCCAGTTGATGCTATCCGGATTGACCTCGCGACCGCCGGAGTAGACGCGAAGCTGATGCCGGCCGAGCACGCGCGAGGCACCGTTGTTCTCGGAGAAGAACCACCCGGACGAGCCTCCGGCCTGCGCGCGTCTCAGCTGTGGCCCGATCTCGTTGGCCTTGATGCCTTCCGGTACGCCCCATGAGGGATGGAAGATGACGAAGCGCATCGGGGCCGAGAACATCGGTGTGGGCGTGGTCGGCTTGCCCACGACGATTCTGGCCTCGTGCACCGCCTTGCCGTCGTGGACGACGCGCGTGACCTGCTCGGGTACGTTGTCCCAGACGTGGAAGGCGCCGAGATCGTCGGGCAGCCAGCGCCACCTCTCCATGTTGACGAGGATGCGGCGCTCCATGCTGGACCTGGCGCCATCGGCCACTCTCGTCGGCATCCCCTGGCCAACTGGTGCGGCCGCAGCCTCGGCGCGGGCACTCGCGAGAGCACCCTTGAGCGCGTGGAACCCCTTATGACGCGGATGCAGCCCCTCGAGATACGCGTCGGCCTCGGGCGCAACCGCGATGGCCTCGAGCACGGAGCGGGGCTCATAGAGGCGCGGCCGCATGTCGATCATCTTGCTGAGCGTCGTTGGATCGAGGCGTCCGCCGCGGGCGTGGCGTGCGTATTTCAACACCTCGAGCCCAATGTGAATCTCGGCTTCGATCAACGTCTCGGGCAGGGCGCCGGGCTGCGGACTGGTGGGGAGCGTGAACGCATCGGCTTCGAGCCCCCAAGCAGCGGCTCGGCGCAGCGCCGAGATCACGGCATCGCCGCGCGGCGCCAGTCCATTGGGGGTTGTCCAGACGCGCATTGCGTCGGGCTCTGCGTAGAAGTCCTTGAGCGCCTGGAGGTCGGCCTTGAGTGCTCCGGATTGGCTCTCGGGCCAGCTTGCGAGACGGCTGCGCAGATCGGCGACGGCGGGGTCGACCTCGGTCACCGACTTCGCTTGCTGGGTGGGCGCGGGGGCGCCGGGTGCGCGGGCCGGCCCGGTATCGGAGGTGGGAGGGGTTAGGGGATCGGGGTCGGTGGGGACAGGGTCGCTCGAAGAGGCGGTCGGGGCGACGGTTGATGCCGGCGCAGGCTCTACGACCGCCGGCGAGGGTGTGTCCTGGGCGGCGGCGGGAGACACCGCGACGGCAGCGGCGACGATCAAGGACAGGCATCGGCTCAGCATCGTGCCACCTCCGATTTAAGCGATCACGCGCGGAGCACGTGCCATATGTGCGAGTCAGTAAGTTGGCGGAGACGATAGCAGCAACCGCTTTTCCTGCGGACAGGCAAGGCTGCTCGCGGCGAGGGCTTTGTGCCGCAGTGTGTCACCGCCGTGCGAGCTTGTGACTGCGGTGCGCTGGCCGTTGTACTGCGCTCTGGGTCGATGTCGATGCATCGACCCTGGCGCACGAGGGAGGACGTGCGCCAGGGCCGCGCGCTCTCGGTATCCGGGCCAGGATGGGGGAGGATACCCGGCACCGAGGGAAAGTGTCTCGCAAAGTTCTCCCGTGCGTCCCAAACGGGATGGCAGCGCGATTTGCGAGTGACGTCCGTGCTCAAGTCGTGCTCGACCTGAGCGAAGCTTGCGAGCCTGAAGATGCTCGTACGAGAGTATCGACGACCAACGCCGCGATGCTACGACGAGCGCGAATTATGTCGCGACCAGCGTGCCGCTCTTGACGCAATAATTGCCACCTCTCATCCGTGCGTTGAAAGATATTCTCTTAACTATGGGACAATGGTGGGCCGAACTTCGACCGGCTGTCAATTGACGAAATGTTTCGGATTGCCCCGCCAACGTGAACGCCGCCGTCACGGAAGACGGCGGGAGAGCGACGGCAAAAACGTAGACCGGCCTCAGGCCGCGCCAGTCGTGATCGGCAAATCCTCGCGGGCACCCCATTCGCTCCACGAGCCGTCGTAGACTGCGGCGTCGGGGTAGCCCAGTTGAGCGAGCGCAAACGCGATGACGCCAGCCGTCACGCCCGAGCCGCAACTCGCCACGACCGGGCGCTCGACGTCCACGCCCGCCTCGGTGAAGACCTGGCGCAGCCCATCGGCGCTCTTCAGCGTGCCGTCCGGATTTAGGAGGGTCCCGAACGGAACGCTGCGCGATCCGGGAATGTGGCCCGACCGAAGGCCCTTGCGTGGCTCGGGCGTGCTGCCCGTAAAGCGACCGGACGCGCGCGCGTCCACGATCTGCGTGCTGGGATGGCCGATCAGTGCCTTCACGTCGGCGGCATCGCGCACGAGCGCGGCGTTGGCGCGCGGCGTGAAGTGACGCGGTTGGCGCTTCGGGCTCGGCTCGTCCGTGATGGAGCGGCCCTCGGCCTTCCACTTCTTCAGGCCGCCGTTGAGAACGGCGACGTCGGTGTGGCCCATCGCGCGGAACATCCACCAGACGCGGGCAGCCGAGTAGAGGCCTTCGGTGTCGTAGACGACGATGCGCGTGCCGTCGCCGATACCCATTGCCTTCACTTGCGAGGCGAACTGGACGGTCGACGGGAGCATGTGCGGCAGCGGGTTGCTCTTGTCGGCAACCTCATCGATGTCGAAGAAGTAGGCGCCGGGGATGTGGGTGGCTGCGAACTCGTGGCGGGCGTTGCGCCCGGACGTCGGCAGGTGCGATGAGCCGTCCAGCACAATGATGTCTGGGCTCTCGAGATGCCTGGCGAGCCATTCCGTTTCGACGATCCACTGGGTCGGGTCGACCATTCGCGCACTCCCGTGCGATGTGTGATGATTCGGATCTCAGGCGATCACGACGCGAATGCGCCGGTTGATCTTGCCCTTCTTCTCGATCTTGGAGACGGCGACAACGCCGATCTCAGACGTTGCCCGGACATGGGTGCCGCCGCAGGGCTGCATGTCGACCGAGCCATCATCGCCGATCAGGACGAGGCGCACGCGGCCCGAGCCCATGGGTGGCTTGACCGCCATGGTGCGCACCAGCCCCGGATTGGCCTCGAGCTCGGCATCGGTGATCCAACGCTCCGAGACTGGGTAGTCGGCCGAAACGAGGGCCTGGAGGTCGGCTGTCAGCTTGTCCTTGTCGACGGCGGAGGCATCCTCGATATCGAAATCGAGGCGGCCCTCGTCGGCGCCGATCTGGCCGCCGGTGACGGGAAACTTCACGAGGCTGCACAGGAGATGCAGGGCGGTGTGCATGCGCATGTGGCGATGCCGCAGCTCCCAGTCGAGAACGGCCGTCACCTTGTCGCCAGCCGCCGGCCGTGGCGCGCCCTCGGCCGCTACGTGGACGATGCGAGACTTGTCCTGGCCGTCGTAGACGGTGGTCGCAATCGGGCAGTCGCCGCCCGCGAAGCGGATGTGGCCGCGGTCGCCGGGCTGGCCGCCACCGGCGGCATAGAAGGGCGTCCGGTCGAGGACGATGCCCCCGCGCTCGTTGACCTCGAGAACCGTGGCCTCGCAGTCGCGAAGGTAAGCGTCGGTGCGGTAAAGCTGGTCGGTCATCGGTGGGCTCTCGTCTGCCGGTCGCATCGTGGTGGAAACACAGATCGGCGCCGCCCCCCTGTTCGCTCGGGGGGCGACGCAATGAACCTCAGCGGGTCTTGGGCAGAACGAAGCCGGCGCCTTTCTCGATCATGGTGACGAGTTCGGTGATGTCCTTGTTCTCCATGCCGGCGAACATGGCGTTCTTGAACATCTGCCGGGCGGCGGTGCACACCCACATGGGGATGCCGAGGCGGTCGGCCTGCTGGATGGCGAGATCGACGTCCTTGGTGAGGATGTGCATCGGCGCGCCGTAGTCGAAGCTGCGAGTGAGGACCGAGCGCGGGATCTTGTCCTGGGTGGCGCTGTTGCGGCCGCTGCCCCGGTTGATCGCCTCCGTCATCACTTCGGGATCGAGGCCACCCTTGGCGCCCATCACGTACGCCTCGAGGGAGGCGGCGAGAGAGACGGCAGACAGGATGTTGTTGGTGAGCTTGAGCACCTGCGCAAGCCCCGCCTTGGGGCCGGCCACGGTTACCGGTCCCCAGCGCGAGATCAGCGGCATGATCTGCTGCACCAGCTCGGGCTTGCCGGAGACCATCACTGAAAGCGTGCCGGCGCGGGCACCGGGAGGCCCTCCGCTGATCGGGCAGTCGACGAGCGCAATTCCGCTGGCCGCAAGGGCTGCCTCGATCTCCTCGACGAGCGGCACGCCAACAGTGCAGGTGTTGACGACGAGCTTCACGGTCGAGCCGTGGATCAGACCGTTCGGGCCGAGGACCACCTCGCGGAGCGTGTCGAGCGTCGGCAGCGAGACGAAGGCGGTCGCGCAACGATCGCCGACCTCCTTGGGTGAGGCAGCCGGCCGAGCCTGCTTCTCGACGAGGGGCTTCAATGCTTCCTCGCGCACGTCATGCACGACAAGCTCGTCCGCCGCCCCGACGAGCTTGTCGGCCATGGGCAAGCCCATATTGCCGATGCCGACGAAACCAATGGCCATGTCTTCCTCCTGCACCGCATCTTGTGGCAGGGAAGCTAGCGACGGGTGCCACCCGCCTGCAAGGCCGAAGTCGGATATGGTGGATAGAGGAGAGAGACAGACCGTCAGGCGGCGATGGCTCGGCAGGCGACGAACTGCTCGAGCTCTGGTGTCAACCGGCTTGCCTCGCGAACGACGAACGCGAGCAGCGTCGCCTCGTTCTCGTCGCCCGGGCGCGACTCGGCAAGGCGGCCCATCAGCCACGTATCATCGGTTTCCTCGATGACCTCGTTGGTCACGATCTCGAGGCGCTGGCGCTCGAGCCGGGTCAAGGCGCGCTCCTCCGCAGACAGGATACGCGCCGACCTCCACACCTGGCAGCCACCGGGTTGAGGTGCGTGACGCGCCGGCAGTTCGGCTCGAGGATCGCGCGCGCCCATCAGCATGGCGATGATGCCAGCGGAATCCTCAGGTGAGGACAAGCTCTCGATGATATCGCGGCGCGGGGCAACTGAGTGGCCAAGGGCGGATAGAACGCCGGATCCCAGCGTGCGCACCAGAAGAACACTCCATGCCGGTGAACTGCCACCGGGAGCGATCGCCCGGTTGATCGCGAGAAGGGCCTCGGCCTCGATGCGCGTAATGGCAACGCTGGTCTCGCCGCCGAAAGCGCGGATGATCCGGGCCGTCAGGTCCACCTCGGCCGGGGCGATTGTGCCCGCCGGTGTGTCGCGGCCAGCGCGCAGGGGACCGGTGCCCGAGACGATGGCATGTCGGATCTGGTCCAGCGTGAATGCGGCAAGGCTGGGCGCGGTCCAGCGGGCGCGCTCGATCACGTTGACGAGCAGTGTCATCTCGGTCGACGTCTCGACGCGCCCGAAGGTGCTGACTTGTCCGATCAGCCAGCGCGCATTTTCAGCTACGACATAGCCGGCGGGCGCAGCCTGATCGACGATGAAATCCGTGATCATCTCGATGAAAAGAGCCGTCCACGCCGGATCTTGGATCGGCGTCGCAGCATGAACCGCGAACAGCCCTTCCGCGTCCTCTACCGTAATTGTAGCGGCACCTTCATAGGCCGCGCGCAGACGGGTGACATCGCCGTCGCGGATGCTTCCCCGACGACGGATCTCGTCCACCGATATAGCTGTCAGAATGTCCATGCCACCAACTCCACGCGGCCCCTTGGAGGGGAGGCTAGAGTGGCATGGTTACGAAGTTGCTAATCGGCGAGTGGTTGTGGTTCTGGCTGTGGCCGGGAAGCCGCACGGAGGCGCGCCGAGGATGTGTGAAATCTGCTTGGAGCGTCGCGTGCGGCGTGCCAAACGGGACAAATCGAAGAGGCCGCACATGATCCTCAGTCACGCCCACAAATTCATCTACGTGAAAACCTACAAGACCGGCTCGACTTCGATCGAGGCGGCACTCTCGGCGGTCTGCGGGCCGGATGACGTGATCACGGAGGCGAGCGAGCAGTTGCGCGGCGTGCGCCAGAAGCCCGCACAGAACTATCGCATCGAGCATCCAGAGAAGCCCACGCGACCATTGTGGAAGTCGCTGCTCGGGCGGCCCGAGCGGCATTACCACCCGTCGGTAGGTTACTACGAGCATATGCCGGCGTGGCGCATCCGGAAGTATGCGGGCGAAGACGTGTGGCGGAGCTATTTCAAGTTCAGCTTTGAGCGCAATCCGTGGGACCGGCAGGTCTCCTGGTATCACTACAAGACCAAATCGAGGCCCGCCGACGCACGGCCGACGTTCGATGTGTTCAACGGCGACCGGCGTCGTGCGTTTGTCGAGAACTGGAGCCTCTATACCGAACAGGATCAGGTGACGCTCGATTTCGTCGGCCGCTACGAGAGCCTCGATGACGACTTCGCCAAGATCCTCGCAAGGGTCGGTCTCTCGGGGCAGGTGGCGCTGCCGCGCGAGAATGTCTCGCGGGGGCGGCAAGGGAGCTATCGCGACGTCTATACCGACGCCTCGCGGGCTTTGGTTGCCGACTGGTATGCGCCGGAGATCGCGCAGTTCGGCTACACCTTCTAAGTCCAAGGCGGCTGTTTGTGCAAAGCCTGGGCGCAGCCGAAGGGCGGAGTTGGCGGGACCACTTTGGCGGGCATTCGAGTCAGCTGGTAGTCGTCTGGTTGGTGTTATCTCCTTTGGAAACGAAAAACGCTCGCCGCATGCTTATTGGCCTTGACGGCGCGCGGGCGGCCGGGGAATATAGCCTCGTTGCTGCAACATATTTTCAATGACCTTTCTTTTAGGAGTGATGAAATGAACAAGTCGATCAATTCGACGACGACGGCTGTTGTGAAGGCCGACCCAAAGACCACTACCAGCTCCGAGGAAACCCCGCGCGTGCAACTCGGCGACGGCCTTTCGCCGTGGTTCGAGGCGCCGAAGGTCCGGCTCGGTGACGGGCTGATGCCCTGGTAGGACGCAGCCGCGTCATAGCTGTCAGGGCGTGAATTCAATCGCGCCCTGGCAGTGCGTTTTTTACTGTTGCTCGTCCGAGCCGCTTGCCCGGTGTTTTATCGGGTAAAAGGTGTGCGGCGAATCGAGATGGCGCGGTGAATATTATCTGGAGTTTGTCCGGATAATCGACTGGGTGCTTTTTAAAAAATTGGAGCGTTTCATGCAATCGATTTCGATCGGGGGTGCGGAGGCGGCTGTCGCGAGCCCACCGCTGGTTCGGTTCATTCAGGTGGTCGAAGGCGGGCGTCTGCCCCGGCGAGCCGACCGGTCTGTGGGGGGCACGCTACCGGTGCGCGCGCTGCGTTATTGTGAGCCTGTTTCCGCGGCGTCGGCGTTCGGCTGGCATGTGTTCCTCCCGCGACGCTTCCAGCTGCTCTGGGATGGCGCGGAGGTATCGTGGCGCTTGCCTGGGATGGAAGCCTTCACGCCGCTCCGCTCGATTCACTATGCGGGTTTTCCGGAGAGGTTCGATCGTGCGGCGCCAGAAGGCGCGCGCGGCTTCGCTCAGCCGTTTCTCGCTGCCTCCATTCAAGCCGGCACAGTGCAGGTGTGGCCCGGATCGATGGCCCGAACGGCACCCGGCTGGAGCCTGCTTGTGCGCCCAGTGGCCAATCTTCCTCGCCCATCCGGATACGAGCTTTACGAGGGAATCATCGAAACGGATGGCTGGTTGGCCGGGCTGTTCACGAACGTGCGGCTCACACGAACCGGCGTGCCGATCGAGTTCGACGACGATGTGCCGTTCATGCAGGTGCAGCCGGTGCGCAAGGACGCTTATGGCGATAGCCAGCTCAACGACATCCAGGTCGATCCGGATATCGACGGGCTGACGGACGAGGACTGGGCGCTCTACACGGAAACGGTCGTCAAACCCAACTCTGCCGACGATCGGCGCCGTGGAGCCTACGCAGCGAAGGCACGCAAGGCTGGGGCGGCCCGCCGGGCGGAGGCTGCGGAGTGATCGCTTAGGCGCCGCGTCGGCTTCTTTGAACGGAGCGGGGGACGTCGAAACATCCGGCGGTGCGCAGCTGCCGCAGGAATTGCTCTCTCAGGACGCGGTCTTGGAAGGGGACCGTGCTGGCGGCGCGCTCGGCGTTGTAGGACGGCTCTTGCTTTCGCAACGCGGCCGCGTACTCCCGCGCCTCGGTCACGCGGCCGGAGCCGACGAGCGAGACGATGAGCGCCTTGAGTGTCGTGGAGTAGCGCGGGTTGAGTTCGAACGCACGATTGGCATGTCCGATCGCGGCCTCGTAGGCGCCGTCAGCGTAGCAGCATATCGCCGCGAAATTGTGGAAGAAGTTGGCTTGCGAATCGAGAGGCGAAAGCGTCAACGCATACTCGACGTGCTTGCGGCCTGTGGCTGGGCGCCCCGTGTATGCCAGCGTCGCGCCCAGCATGAGCCAGCCCAGAGGCTCGTTCGGGCAGGCTTCAACCGCGCGCCGGAGCAGCCTCTCTCCAGCAGCGTAATTCTTGTCCAGATAGGACAGGAGATGTCCGGCTGTCGCCAGCGCGACGGCATTTTCCGAATCGCGCGCGATGGCGCATTCGGCGAGGCGCCGGGCTTCCCGCGCGTCCGCGATGGGGTCGGTGCTCCAGCCCTGTCCGATCCGGATCGAGTAGGTCCGGGCGAGCCAGGCATAGGCCGTCGCGTAATCAGGATCCTTGGCTATGGCGCGCTCGAGGAGCCCCTTGGCTCGGGTCACGCTGCGGCGGTCGAGCCGGCACATGCAGACTTGTGCCCGAAGCGCCAGCTCATAGGCCGACTCCTTTCGGGGCCTTCGGGCCATGATCCGGTCGATCTCGTTCTCGAGGAGTGGCAATCGGACGTCGGCGACGACGCGCGCGAGGACGTCGCGCTCGAAGCCCTCGAGTTGACCGATGCCGCATTCCACCTCGTGCTCGAGAATAAGATTGCCGGACGATCCCTCGTAGAGCCATTGCGTGAAGTAGAGCGTCTGCTCGGCGCGAACGATCTGGCCGCGCAGGACGTAGTCGACATCGAGGCAGCGGCCGACTTCGGTGACAGGCATATCGCGCGGCAGGTTCATGGTGGACGCCGCGGATATGACGCGCATGGCTTTGACGCTCTTCAGCGTCTCGGTGATCCGCATGGTCACGCAGTTGGCGAAGTCGGCGCGCAGCAGGCCGTCGTGCATCGTGCGGAACGGCAGGATGGCGAGCGAAGGGAGGGCGGACATGCCACCCTTGCGTGCGCGCCGCGTTCCGGGTGTGTCCATGCTCGAGTCCCTGCGGCCCATGCGTTCCCCCGTCGCTCGACCACAACGGCCGTGGCGCTCACGATCGCCGTGATGGATTGGGCTTGGTCACGCGAGACCCATCGAGGTTTTTCGCAGCCACTCGCAGCCACCTGTCCGCCGCACTTCGATGCGGCGCGACAGAATGGACAATGAGTGGCGCAAAACGACGCCGCCGCAACCGCCCCTTCGACTAAGGGGCGTCGCAGATCGTCCCTCGGAGAACAGTCCCAACACAGCAACTATGTCCGGCCTTTCGGTGGGTTGCAAGCGTCGCTGAAGACAGTGTTGACGTCTTGCCGGACGGGCGCGCCGAGGTACACCAAGCCGGGGTGCTTCTGAAGCCCGGCGGGGCATCGGTGTCTGATGGTCGAGGGCGGCTTCTGCAACTCGTTCCGCGTCGCGATCCGGCCATGCAGTCTGGGCATTGCGGGCGGCGGTGGCGCGGCTATGCTCCCACCAAATCGCAGGTTGCGGGGAGACGGGGCGCATGGAGGCGGATTACGTGATCGTGGGGGCTGGCTCGGCGGGGTGCGTCCTTGCCGACCGGCTGTCTGCCGACGGCGCGCAGGTGATCCTGCTCGAGGCCGGGCCGCGCGACCTTCATCCTTGGATCCACGTCCCGGCCGGCGTGCTGAAGCTGCTGAAGAACCCGCTCGTCAATTGGAACTACGAGAGCCAACCCGAGCCGGCGTCGGGCAATCGAGCCATCCACTGGCCGCGTGGTCGAGTGCTGGGTGGCTCGTCGTCGATCAACGGCATGCTGTTCGTGCGTGGCAACCCGGCCGACTTCGACAACTGGGGGCAGATGGGCGCACGCGGCTGGAGCTATGACGACTGCAAGCCCCATTTCAAAGCGATCGAGCGATATGCCCCCGGCGATGGCGAGCATCGCGGCAAGGAGGGGCCGTTGCTGATCGAGGATTACCGCACGATCCTTCCTATAACTCATCGCTTCGTCGAAGCGGCGCAACAGGCGGGGTTTCCGTTCGCTAAGGATCTCTCGGGCGTGACGCCGGCCGAGGGCGTCGGCTATTCGCAGATGTCGCGCAATGGGCGCTTCAGGGGCTCCACGGCGCAGACGTTCTTACGGCATGCGCGGCGGCGCTCCAACTTCCGGGTGCTCACCAACGCCACCGCGCTCCGCATCCTGCTCGACGGAAAGCGGGCGACGGGTGTTCGGGTGGAGCAGATGGGCCGTGAGATGGATATCAGAGCGCGGCGCGAGGTGATCGTGTCGTCTGGCTCCGTCAACTCGCCACATCTGCTGCAGGTATCGGGTATCGGGCCGGCCGCTCACCTCAAGTCGATCGGGGTCGAGGTGTGCCATGATCTGGCCGGCGTGGGTGCGAACCTGTCCGATCACTACGTCGCTCGCGTCTCGCACCGCGTGAAAGATGCCCGCTCGATCAACGAGATGTCGCGGGGCTTACGGCTTCTCGGCGAGATCGCCAAGTGGGTGACCGTGGGACGCGGTGCGCTGACGTTCGGCGTGTCGAGTGCGCAATGCTTCTGCCGCAGCCGCGAGGGATTGGCGAGCCCCGATATCCAGCTCCTCTTCTCACCAGCGAGCTACGATCCAGCCGTGTTCGGTGCGCTGGAGCGCGAGCCTGGGGCAACGGTCGCGGTGTCGATCGCGCGACCCGAGAGCCGGGGGACGATCATGGCACAATCCGCCGATCCCTATGACCGGCCGGTGATCCGCCCGAACTACCTCTCGGCGCCTGGCGATCTGCGCGTGATGCTCGCGGGCATTGCGCACGCACGGCGCATCTTCGCGCAGCCGGCCTTCGCCCCACACGCGGTAGCCGAGATCGTGCCTGGTCCGGATGTGCGCAGCGAGAACGAGATGATCGACTATGTGCGCAATTTCGGGACGACGATTTATCATCCGGTCGGGACTTGCCGGATGGGTGAGGATCCGATGGCGGTGGTCGATTCGCGTCTCAAGGTTCGCGGGATGACCGGCCTGCGCGTGATCGACGCCTCGGTGATGCCGCTCGTGACGACGGGTAACACCAACGCGCCCACCATCATGATCGCCGACAAGGGGGCGGCGATGATCCGGGAGGACGCCCGCGCCGCAGCGTGAGGAGCGGTCGAGAAACGGCCTGCGGAACGGGCTCAGCGCCCTTGCGTGGCGACCCGCTCCGCGGCGGCGCGTACGATCTCGAGCACCAGATCGGGCGAGGCGTCGCGGGCGAGGGCGTGGAAAGAGGCGCGCTGGCGCATGGCGCGATCCAGCGCCTGATGAAAAGCAATTTTGTCGAGTTCGATCGTTCCGAATTGCCGCAGGTGATCGGTGACGAACTGAGTGTCGAGCAGCGAGAAGCCGCCGTGCAGGAGGCGCGCCACAAGGTAGACAAGCGCCACTTTGCTGGCGTCCGTCTCCGTCGAAAACATGCTTTCGCCGAAGAAGGCGCCGCCAAGCGCCACGCCATAAAGGCCGCCGACGAGCTGGCCCTCGTACCAGGTCTCGACCGTGTGGCAGTGGCCCTGCACGAACAGTGCGCCGTAGAGGTGGCGGATGCGATCGTTGATCCAGGTCGAGCGCCGTCCGGGACGCGGTGCCGCGCAGCCGTCAATGACGGCTGTGTAGTCACTGTCGACGCGCATCTCGAACCGCCCCGATCGAATGGTCCGCGCGAGGCGCTTGGGCACATGCACCTGATCGAGGGGGAGGATGCCGCGGGCCTGCGGCTCGATCCAGTAGAGCGCCGGATCGTCGGCGCTCTCGGCCATCGGAAAGATACCGCAGGCGTAGGCCTTGAGCAGGACCTCCGGTGTGATCTCGATGGCAATGTCGTCGCGCGAGGCCATGGCGTCCGCTGCAGCCTTGATTTGCGACAACCTACCGCCTCGCCGTGGCAAAGGCGAGGCGTTCGCTGGTGGCAGGCCTAACAGGGCGTTTGCGCCTGCTACCCCTTCAAGCCGAGGTGCCGCTCGAGCCAATGGATGTCGTAGGTGCCGTTGGCGATGTCGGGATGGCGGACGAGCTCGGTAAAGAGCGGAATCGTGGTTTCGATGCCGTCGATGACGAATTCCGACAGGCAGCGTCGGAGGCGCATCAGGCATTCGTTGCGGTTCTTGCCTGCGACGATGAGCTTGCCGATGAGAGAGTCGTAGTTCGGCGGAATCCGGTAGCCCTGGTAGGCACCCGAATCGACCCGCACCCCAAGCCCCCCCGGCGGGTGCCAGTAGGTGATGCGCCCCGGGGAGGGGCGAAACGTCGTCGGGTTCTCGGCGCAGATCCGGCATTCGATCGCGTGGCCCGAGAACGTAACCTCCTCTTGCGTGAGCGAAAGCGGGTGGCCGGCAGCGATGCGGATCTGCTCGAGCACGAGGTCAAGTCCCGTGATCATCTCCGTCACCGGATGCTCGACCTGCAGACGCGTGTTCATCTCGATGAAGTAGAATTCGCCGTCCTCGTAGAGAAATTCCACCGTGCCGGCGCCACGATATTTGATCTTTTGCATCGCCCGCGCGACGGTCATGCCGATCTTGTCGCGCGCCTCGGCGTTGAGGGCGGGCGAGGGGGCCTCCTCGAGCACTTTCTGATGGCGCCGCTGCAGCGAGCAGTCGCGCTCGCCAAGGTGGATCGCATTGCCCTTGCCGTCGCCAAAGACCTGGATCTCGATGTGGCGAGGATGGGAGAGATATTTCTCGAGGTAGACGCTGTCGTCGCCGAACGCGGCCTTGGCCTCGGCGCGTGCGGTCTTGAGCGCGATGTCGAGATCCTCGGCCGTGCGGGCCACTTTCATGCCGCGTCCGCCGCCACCGGCTGCCGCCTTGACCAGGACAGGGAAACCGATGCTTTTGGCGACGCGCTGGGCCTGCACCTCGTTGGTGATGGCGCCGTCCGAGCCGGGCACGACCGGGATGCCGAGCTGCTTGGCCGTCTCCTTGGCCTGGATCTTGTCGCCCATGATGCGGATGTGCTCGGACGTCGGTCCGATGAACGTGATGCCGTGCTCCTCCAGGATCTCGGCAAAGCGCGCGTTCTCCGAAAGGAAGCCATAGCCTGGATGGATGGCATCCGCGCCGGTGATCTCGCAGGCGGCGAGAAGGCGGGGGATGTTGAGGTAGCTCTCGGCGGCGGGTGGCGGCCCGATGCAGACGCTCTCGTCGGCGAGCTTGACGTGCATGGCATCGGCGTCGGCCGTCGAGTGGACGGCGACGGTGGCGATGCCCAGCTCCTTGCAGGCCCGCTGGATCCGCAGCGCGATCTCGCCGCGGTTGGCAGGAAGCAGCCCGTAGGACGCAGCTCACGCTATCCCTACTGGCTGCTGCCTATTGCCGACTGCCTCTCCTTTTCATTCGATGACGACGAGCGGCTCGTTGAACTCCACCGGCTGCCCGTTCTCGAACAGGACGTGCGCGACGGTTCCCGAGCGAGGTGCCGGGATATGGTTCATGGTCTTCATGGCTTCGATGATGAGCAGGGTCTGGCCCTGGCTGACGCGCGTGCCGATATCAACGAAGGCGGCGGAGCCGGGCTCCGGTGAACGGTACGCCGTACCCACCATTGGCGAGCGGACACAGCCCGGATGGGCGGCCAGGTCGTTGGCGAGGGAGGCAGCCGGCTCGGCCGAGCCGAGCGATGGCGAGGGCCGGGCGATGGGGGCCGCGGACAGCGCCGTGGGCGCGGCTGGGGCGACCGACGCCTGGCGCGCAATGCGCAGCTTCAAGCCGTCCCGCTCGATCTCGATCTCGGTCAGTCCGTTCTCGTTCAACAGCTGCGCGAGGTCGCGAATGAGCGCCCGCTCGATGCTGTCCTTGTCTTTGGGATCCTTGGCCATGCTCGTTTCCGCACAGGTGTTGAACCGACCGGCGCCCGCTTCAGGCTGACGCCTTGGTGCCGGCGGTCTTGCCGGCAAGAATGCTCGCGAGTCCGTCCAGTGCCAGTGTGTAGCTGGCTGGTCCGAAGCCGCAAATCACGCCCACGGCCGCCAGCGAGACATAGGACTGATGGCGGAACGCCTCACGTCGGAAGACATTGGAGAGATGCACCTCGATCGCCGGCAGCTCGGCCGCATTGAGTGCATCGAGCACGGCCACGGATGTGTGCGTGAGTGCACCGGCATTGAGGAGGATTCCGCACGCCTTGTCGCGGGCCTCTTGAATCCAGGTGACGAGTTCGCCCTCGTAGTTGGTCTGGCGGAACTCGACCCGGAGGCCCAGCTTCTCGGCGTGGCGATGCACGCGCGCCTCCACGTCCGCCAGTGTCTCGTGCCCATAGATCGAGGGCTCGCGCAGCCCGAGCATGTTGAGGTTCGGGCCGTTCAAGACGTAGACGGGCTTCGCGGTCGGCACGTGCATGAGGCTCCCGTTTCCCACGGTCGCGGACCGGATTCGATCCGGCTCCCGGAACAAGGGTTGAAACGGGTGTAACAGCTTTCTCTACGCCGCGAAAGTGCGCCTGCGGGCGCGCACGGACGCGGCTCGGCAGGCTCGGTCCGTGCGTCGTGCTGGGTGCCCAGGGATGCTCAGCAGACCGAGCAGCCGTTCTTTCTCAACTCGGCCGCATGGCTACGGATCTGATCGAGGAGGTTGCCCGGTGCTCCCGGAATGGCGCGATCGCCGACCAGGAAATGCGGTGTCCCCTGGATGCCCATTTTGCGAGCCAGTTCGCGCACGCGCTCAATCTCGCCGGTCACCTCGTCGGAGGCCATGTCCTTCTTGAGCTTGGGCATGTCGAGACCGATCTTCTCGGCGGCACGCAGCGAGGATTGCTCGTTCACTTCGCCGCGAACCGCGAGGAGCGCGCGATGCACCTCCCAGTACTTGCCCTGCTTGCGGGATGCGAGTGCCACGCGTGCCGCCTCCTCCGAAGCCTTGCTGAGGATCGGCAGTTCCTTCAGGACGAGTTTGATCTTCGGATCAACCTCGACGAGCTTGGCGATGTCGGCGAAGGCGCGCTTGCAGTAGCCACAATTGTAATCGAAGAACTCGACCACGGGGATGTCACCGGACGGATTGCCGGCGATGGGCGCGTCTGGGCTGCGGAAGATCTCGTTGGCATTGGCCGAAAGGGCAGTCTTCAACTTCTCGGCTTGGATCTTCTCCATCCGTTCCTCGAGCGCGGCCTGCACGTCGAGCATCAGCTCCGGGTGGTTCAGCAGGTAGTCCTTGATGATCGCCTCGATGGCGGCCTTCTGGCTGGCGTCGAAGGGGCCCGCGGTGGTGCCGGCCGCGGGAGCGGCGGACGGTGCGGCAGATGGCGCAGCTTGCGCAAGGCGAACGAGGCCCTCGGCTGCCGGGCGAAGGTCGCGCTCTCCGGCGGTCAATGCGGTGGCGCCCGTTCCGGCTGAGATGGCGAAGATGGCGGCCGTGATAGCCAGACGGGTGCCGGTCAGCCGGCGCGCGAAACGCGTCATATGCGGTGTGTCTCCTTGCACGTCGCGCGCTCTATAGCGCGTCCGGTGGCAGCTTGTAACTCACGATATCGCCAGCTCTGAGGCCTTCGGGCGATCCATTCTTCAGCCCGCGCTGCGATCGCTTGGCAAAAATCTGGGCACGCTTGATATTGCCCTCGAGGAAGTGCGCCTCGGCGATGGCGAGGTCGGCTTCAGCGACGCGGCCTTGCTTGGCGTAGCCCGAGGCGAGCAGGCGAAAGCCTTGCGGGTTCTTGTCGTTGACGAGCGATCGGCGCGCCAGAGTGACGGATTCCTCGACACTTTGCGTGTCGCTCTCCCCGTCCAGCGCCTGGGCAAGGCGCACCGCGATCAATGGCGCGTCGCCGGCCAGTTTGAGTGCCGTCCGGAGCGGTTGAATAGCCTCGCGCGCCCGTCCGGAGCGCATCAGGAAGTCGGCCTTGAGCTCGTGGAAATAGGGGTTCTGTGGCTGCTCACGGATGAGTTTCTCGACCTCGGGGAGGCCGGCTTCGATGCCGCGCCCGAAGAACGCCGCGATGGTCCGCGCATAACGCGCCGGCAGGCTCTGGTCGTCCTGGCGGTAGCGGTTCATGACGATCTGCGGCCGCTCCAGATAGCCGGCGAGCTTGGCCCGCATCAAGTCGTGGCGCAGTTGCAGATCGGGCGGGTCCTTCTGCTTGGCGTAGGGGCTCGCGGAGACGCGCTGGCGAAGCTGTGCCAGACGCTCGGCAGCGACCGGATGGCTGCGCGCGAAGGCGTCCTGCGTGGCGCCGGAGGCCGAGATGTACTCCTGTTGAGCGAAGCGCTCGAACGTCTCCAGCATGCCCTGGCCGGACTGCTTGGTCGCATCGAGGAAGCGCAAGCCCGACTGATCTGCGGAGGATTCCTGGGCGCGACGGTCGGCCAGCAAGGAGCGGATGAGCATCTGGTCGCCGCCGGCGAGCACGCCGGTGCCCGCGCCCGAGACGCCGCCACCGCCACCCGCGACCATCAGGCCGATGCCCAGGAGCTTGATGAGCAAGCTCTTGGTCTGGTCGCGCGCGATGCGGTCGCGCAACTGGGCAAGGTGGCCACCGGCGATGTGTCCGGTCTCGTGGGCAATGATGCCGATCACCTGATTGGGCGTTTCCGATTGCATCAATGCGCCGGTGTGCATGAAGACGTTCTGTCCGTCGAGGACGAAGGCGTTGAACGTCTCGTGCTTGACGATGCGCATCGTGATGTTCTGGCCGCCAAGGCCCGCCGCGCGGAAGATCGGCCGCGAGTAGTCGTTGAGCAGGCGCTCGATCTCGGTGTCGCGGATGAAGCTCAGATGCTGTGCGCTGGCACCCATTGGCGCCGCGAGCCCAACCGAGAGTGCGAGGGCG
>LNDR01000343.1 GCA_001464755.1 Rhizobiales bacterium Ga0077524 | reverse complement strand
GCTAGCCTTGGTGATGTACTTGTGGATCGAGCGCACGCACATGGGGGCAACTATCCGAGCCGCCGCGGAGAGCCCCGAGATCGTGGACATCCTCGGCCTCGACGCTCGGCGCATCCATCTCGCCGTCTTCGCCGCCGGTACCGCGCTTGCCGTCGTCGCGGGGGTGCTCGCCGCCCCGCTGACGTCCGTCTATCCAGGCATGGGAGATAGCTTGCTCATCATCTCCTTCGTCGTTGTGGTGATCGGTGGCCTCGGCTCGATTTCGGGTGCCTTCTGGTCCGCGCTGCTGATCGGGCTCGTCGACACGCTCGGCAAGGCCTACGGCCCAGCGTTCCAGGGTACCGGCACGACCGGCACCGTCATCGCGGCGCTGTCTGGATCGAGCGTCTACCTGCTGATGATCATCGTGCTGCTTTGGCGCCCGACCGGCCTCTTCGGGCAGCGCGCATGATCGGTCCAGCGCGCATGCTGCCGCACTCGTGGCTCGGGTGGAGCCTGATCTGGCTGGGGTTCTGCGTGCTGGCGGTACTGCCCTATCTGGTCACGCCCTTCTATGTCGGCCTGGTTACCACCGCGATGATCGCGGCAATGCTGGCGATGAGCCTGCAGCTCCTTGTCGGCGCAACGGGGCTTGTCAGCCTGGGCCACGGCGCGTTCTACGGGCTCGCGGCCTATGTCGTTTATCTCGTGTCGCCGGAGGGCGCCGCCAAGCCGATCTGGATGACACTGCCGCTCGCAATGGCCGCGGCGGGGCTCGCCGCCTTCATCATTGGCGCCATCTCGCTGCGGACCAAGGGCTTTTTCTTCCTGATGGTGACGCTCGCTTTTGGGCAGCTCGTCTACTTCGTGTTCCACGACACCAAGCTCGGGGGCGGCACGGATGGCGCTTATCTGGCCAAGCCACTGATCTCGGCGTTCGGGTACGCTTTCGAGCCGACCAGCCTGCCCCGCTCGATGCGCGCCTGGCCAGCCTACTACGTGGCGCTCGTCCAGCTCGTCGCCATGTTCGCGCTGCTCGCCTTCTTCCTGCGATCGATGTTCGGCCGAGTGCTGGAAGGCATCCGGGTCAACGAGAGCCGCATGCTGGCGCTCGGGTTCAACACATACGCTTACAAACTTGCGGCGTTCACCATCGCGGGGGGGCTGGCCGGCGCGGCGGGACATATGTGGGCGATGCAATCGGGTTTCGTGAACCCCGAACTCGTCGGCTGGCACCGGTCGGCAGAAGCGCTGCTGCATATCCTGATCGGCGGTATCGGCACGCTTGCCGGCCCTATTGTGGGGGCGTTCGCATTCATCTTCCTCAACGAGGTCGCGCAACAGATCACGGAGCGGAAGCTGCTAGTGGAAGGCGCCGTGATCCTGGCGGCGGTGCTGATGATGCGGAACGGGATCACGGGGATCAGGTGGCTTCCGAACCTCCCGGATACGGATCCCGATGCGAGCCACGAGCCGCGCGAGGGCGTGATGCAGCATAGCAGGGAGCCCGCGAATGACTGACGCGGAAGCCCACCTGCTGCGAACCATCGCGCTTTCGAAGTCGTTCGGCGGGCTGACCGCGGTGCGCGACGTTTCGCTCTCGCTCGCCCGCGGCGAATTGCACGCCGTGATCGGGCCGAACGGGGCGGGAAAGTCGACGCTCGTCAATCTCCTGTCAGGCGCCCTGCCACCGACGTCGGGTCGCATCCTGCTCGACGGGCAGGACGTTACCGGCCTTCCCCAGCACGCACGGGCACATCGTGGGCTCGCCCGCTCGTTCCAGCGGACCAACATCCTCGCCTCGCTGACGGTGCTCGAGAACGTGCGCCTCGCGGTGCAGGCCGTAGCGCTGGCTCCGCGCCGGCTGCTGGCGCGTCCCGAAGGCGAGACCACACTGATCGAGCGCGCGAAGGCAGCCCTGGCACGCGCTGGTCTACCGTACGGTCACAGCCGCATAGCGGGCACGCTCGCGCACGGCCAGCAACGTCAGCTCGAGATTGCGATGGCGCTGGCTGCCGCCCCGAAGGTGCTGCTGCTCGACGAGCCGCTCGCCGGCATGGGACCCGAGGAGGGCGAGCGAATCGCGCAACTTTTGAAGTCACTCGCCACCGAGCACGCGGTTTTGCTGATCGAGCACGACATGGATTTCGTGTTCTCGGTCGCCGACCGGCTTACCGTGCTGGTCGAGGGGGCCGTGCTCGCCTCCGGCCCGCCCGAGAACGTGCGGACCAATTCCGCCGTGCAAGCGGCCTATCTCGGGGGGCACGCTGCACACCTATTACGGGTCGAGCCATATCCTGCGTGGGGTATCGCTGAAGCTTCGACCCGGCGAGAGCGTGGGGCTGATGGGCCGGAATGGCATGGGGAAGTCGACGTTGATCCGCACGATCATGGGGCTTGTCCGGGCGCGGGCCGGGTCGGTCTCGATCGACGGCGAGGATGTCACCGGAGCGGCCACGTTCCGGATCGCGCGTCGCGGCATCGCCTACGTTCCTGAAGGACGCGGCATTCTGGGTTCGCTTTCGGTCGCGGAGAACCTGGCCATTGCCGGTCGCCCTGCTCTCGACGGCATGTCAGCGTGGACAATCCCAAGGGTGCTCGACCTTTTTCCGCGCCTTGGCCAGCGTCTCGACAACCGGGGCAATCAGCTCTCGGGCGGCGAGCAGCAGATGCTGGCGATCGCTCGCGCGCTCGTCACCAACCCGCGCGCGCTCATCCTCGACGAAGCGACGGAAGGCTTGGCTCCGCTGATCCGGGACGAGATCTGGCGGACCATTCGTCTGGTCCGCGAGACGGGCATCGCCACGCTCGTCGTCGACAAGGCGGTCGCGGAGGTTGCGGCGGTCGCCGATCGGGTCGTGGTCCTAGTGAAGGGAGAGGTGGCCTTCGAGGGATCACCGGCGAGACTCACCGGCGATCCCGACCTCATGCGCCGACATTTAGGGGTCTAGCTGCCCCCGCTATTTGACGCGCTTCCACTGCGTCTCGATCGAGCCGCCGCCAGAGGCCGACGGCACAGTCCAGACCAACTCGTCGGCGCTCAGCCTTACGATGGGGCGCTTCTGCGAAGTGCCGTTCCAGTTCGGATAGGTTGCCCCCTCGATCGCCAACGTCACAACCTTGTCGGCGAGCGTGTAAGTACCGAACGACGCATTCGAGCCCTTCACGACAGCGGCGTTCTCCTCGGGCGTACCAGTGAGGCGATTGTTCGAGGCAAACTTCGGGATATCCGAGCGAACGAAGAATTGGGCGAACTGCCCATTGCTGGTCAGGATGAGCCGGGTCAGCGGATTTTCTCCGAAAGCGGGGCTCCGCTTGCCATCCGCAGCCACGTTCTCGATTTTGACGACGGTCCACACGCCAGTCAGTTCGGCAGTGCTCTGAGCTGCAGCGGGGGTGGCGAGCGCGATGAGTGCGAGCGTATGAAGGGCCAGCGTTTTCATGATTGTTTCCCAATCGTAAGATGACAGAACGCAACCCTGATACCCTACGACATCAACTGCGCGGTGACACCAGCCCCGGTATTGGCAATGCCCCACACGCTGATCGACGGCATCCGGCTCGAGACGCGCGTCATCCCCGGCGCGGCAAGCAAGCCTTGGCTCGTCTTTCTGCACGAGGGGCTGGGCTCGGTTTCATTGTGGCGCGATTTCCCGGACAAGCTCGCGCGTCGACTCGACATGCCGGCGCTGATCTATTCGCGACGTGGATACGGCGCTTCCGATGCCCTCGCGGGCCCGCGCCAGCCGGACTTCATGCATCGCGAAGCGCTGGACGTGCTGCCGGCATTGCTGGACGCCCATGGCATCAACCGGACGCTCCTGATCGGGCACTCCGATGGCGCTTCGATCGCACTTATCCATGCGGCCAACCACCCGGATCGGGTTGCAGCAGCCGTGCTCATGGCGCCGCATGTGATGGTGGAAGCGATCTCGCACCAGAGTATCGCGCGCGTCACCGAGACCTACGAGCGGGGCGAGCCCAGGAGCCGCCTCGCCCGCCACCACCACCATGTCGACGACGCGTTTCTTGGCTGGTCGCGCATCTGGCTCGACCCGCGCTTTCGCACTTGGTCGCTCGGGGCGGAGAGCGCGCGTCTTAAAGTGCCGACGCTTTTGATCCAGGGCGAGGACGACGAGTACGGAACACTCGCCCAACTCGATGCCATCGAGCAGGTTGCCCTGTTGCGGCCGACGCGACTGGTCCTTCCTAAGTGCGGGCATGCGCCTTGGCGAGAACGGGAGGCTGACGTGATCGAGGCGATTGCGCGAGTTGCAGACGCATTTCACGCAGGCGCTTGACCGGGTGCCGTCCGCCCGCGCACCCTTGATGCCGGTCACGTGACGCTCTACGACTTCTCGTGGAGATCCAGGTCCGGACAAATCAGATTGACCTTGCCGCCCGTCCCCATGGGCTGGCGAGATGCCCCACGGGAGACGCCATTGAGCGATAGCGACAGCATCGTTGCCGAGACGGCAGCGCGGATCTTCGCGGATCTGGCCGATCCACAAACCGTCAATGCGGCCAAGGATCAAGCCTGGAAGGCGCCGCTTTGGAGCGCACTCGAGGAGAACGGCCTGACGCTCGCCTGGGTACCGGACGACCTCGGCGGCACGGGCGCCAGCCTCGCCGACGGCTTCGAGGTGATCTCGGTTGCCGGCCGGTTCGCGGCTCCGGTGCCGGTCATGGAGACGTTGCTCGCTGGCTGGCTGCTGACGCAGGGAAGGATCGCATCCCCGGCCGGCATGATGACGCTGGCGCCGATGCGGCCCAAGGATCGCATCACCCTCGGCGGCGATGGCATGCTTACAGGTCGGGCACGGGGTATCCCGTTTGCTGGCGACGCTGCCCACGTCGCCGTTCTCGCACATGGTCCCAAGGGGGCTGTCGTCGCTCTTGCCGAGACCAAGAGTGCTCGCATCGCCGAGACCCGCGGAATTGCCGGCAATACGGTCTTCGAGCTTACCTTCGACAAGGCGAAGCCCTTGCAAGTGGCCGATGCTCCGGCCGGTTTCAGCCAGGAAACGTTGATGCTGATGGGCGCCACGGTGCGTAGCCTCGCTTCGGCGGGGGCACTCGCGGCCATTCTCGACATCTCTGTGCGCTACGCGGGCGAGCGTGTCGCCTTCGAGAAGACGATCAGCAAGTTCCAGGCGGTTCAGCACAACCTCGCCCGGCTCGCCGGCGAGAGTGCCGCGGCCAGTGCCGTCGCGACCTCGGCCGCGGATGCCATCTCGAGCGCCGTGACGCTGGCTGCCCCTGGCATCTATCTCGAGGCTGCCTCGGCTCGGATCCGAACCGCCGAAGCGGCAACCGAGGGATCGGCAATCGCACATCAGGTGCACGGCGCCATTGGCTACACCAAGGAGCACATCTTGCACCGCTACACCCAACGCCTGCTCACGTGGCGCGACGACTTCGGCAACGAGAGCCAGTGGGCCGTCGATCTCGGCACGAAAGTCGCGGCAGCCGGTGCCGACGAACTCTGGCCGCTGGTGGCGTCGAGGTGAATTTCACTCTCCTCGTGCTCTGCACTCGCGCGGGGAGACGTCGAGGTAAGGGGCGGCCGCACGCTCCGACCCTTTTGCTGCCCCTCACCCTAACCCTCTCCCCATTCGCGAGTGCAGAGCGAACAGGGAGAGGGGACGAGACCGCCCCATGACAACCGCCCTCAATTTCGATCCGATCCGACTGCCCAAAGAGTGCGAGGACCTGCGCAAGGAGGTTCGTGCGTTCATCAAGCAGGAGATCGCCGCCGGCACCTGGGACCCCAGTGCGGTCGGGCGCGACGAGGCGTTCAACTACGATTTCTCGCGTAAAGTCGGCGAGAAGGGCTGGATCGGCCTCACGTGGCCGAAGAAATACGGCGGTCACGAGCGCACGTTCCTCGAGCGCTATGTCGTCACCGAGGAATTCCGCGTCGCGAACGCTCCGACGCGCGTCTTCTTCACCGCTGACCGCCAATCCGGGCCGACGCTGCTCAAGTACGCGAACGAAGACATCAAGATGGACATCCTGCCGCGCATCTGCCGCGGCGAGTGCTGCTTCGGCATCGGCATGAGCGAGCCGGGCTCGGGATCGGACCTTTTTGCCGCGAGCACCAAGGCTACGAAAGTCGACGGCGGCTGGCTGATCAACGGATCGAAAATCTGGACGTCGAATGCGCACCGCGCCGACTACCTGATCGCCATTTTCCGCACCTCGCCACCGACCCGGGAGAACAGGCGGCATGGCCTGACCTCCTTCTTGGTCGACATGAAGAACACCAAGGGCATCACCTGCAATCCGATCATCCAGCTTTCGGGTTTGCACGAGTTCAACGAGGTGGTGTTCGAGGATGCGTTCATGCCGGACGCGCATCTACTTGGCGAAAAGGACGGCGCGTGGAAGCAGGCGACGAGCGAGCTGGCGTATGAGCGGTCCGGCCCCGAGCGCTTTCTCGAGACGTTTCAGGTGATGATCGAACTGGTTCGGGTGCTCGGCGAGAAGCCGGATGCGCGCGGTGCCGAAGGTCTCGGACGGCTCGTTGCCCAGTTGCATACGCTGAGGCGCATGTCGGTTTCGGTGAATGGGATGCTTCAGGCCGGCAAGGAGCCGGTCGTCGAGGGCTCGGTGGTGAAAGACCTGGGCACGATCTGGGAGCAGAAGCTGCCGCACAAGGTTCGCGAGATCGCAGCGTTCGTCGAGCCGGAGGACACAGCCAATCGCGTGGCCTTCGAGGAGCAACTCGCGTTCGCCACCACGATCGCGCCGAAGCTCACCATCCAGGGTGGCACGACGGAGGTGCTGCGCGGCATCATCGCGGCCGGACTGGGCTTGAGGGGGCGATGAAGAGGCAACGTGTCGTGCCGGGGCTCATCCCTGGCCTCTATTCAACCGCCTGCGCCGACGCCAACTGATGTGCGCAGCCCACCAGCAATGAGAACTCAAGCGCCAGCGAAAGCTGCCCGATGGGTCCCGGGCACAAGGCCCGAGATGACAGAGATCGGGGCGCGGCGGAGGCAAAGGAAGCACGACCATGAAGCGAGATATCGGCGCACTGTTGAACCCGAAATCGGTGGCCGTCATCGGCGCGGCGCCCAAGGGCCAAGGCCTCAGGGGACGTATCCTCGAGTTCATGCGGCTGCATCCGTTTGTCGGCCCGATCTATCCGGTGAGCCGAAGCCACGACGAAGTGCAAGGGCTCAAGGCCTACGCCTCGATCGGTGATTGCCCGGGGCCAGTCGACCTCGCGGTGATGATCATTCCCGCAAAGTTCGTCGCGGCGGAACTCGAGGCCTGCGGAAAGGCCGGTGTCAAGGCGGCGGCGATCGTGTCCTCGGGTTTCGCGGAGGAACCGGGCGAGGCGGGAGCGCGGATGCAGGCCGAACTCAGAACCATCGCCCGGCGCTACAACATGGCGGTCACGGGACCTAACTCGGAGGGCTTCGCCTCCATCGACGCATCACTTCTGCCGACGTTCAGCCCCGTCGCCGGACCGTCGGATATTCCTCTACTGCCAGCCAATCGCTCGAATGGCCGCGTGGCGCTGGTCGCTCAGTCGGGCGGCATGGGTTTTTCCTTCTTCGATCGCGGCCGGCCCAAAGAGATGGCGTTCGACTACATCGTCACGACCGGCAACGAAGCCTGCCTCGAGGGGATCGAGATCGTCGAGCACCTACTCGATGCGGGCCGGACCGACGCCTTCCTGATGATGATCGAGGACATCAAGACGCCGGAGACATTCAAGCGTGTCGCCGAGAAGGCTCTGCGCGCAGGCAAGCCACTGATCGTCAACAAGATCGGCAAGACGGACGCCGGGGCCCGGGCTGCCGCCTCGCACACGGCGGCCCTGGCTGGGTCCTACGCCTCGTTCCAGGCCATGGCGCAACGCTACGGCATCATCGAGGGCGCGCAGGTCGAGGAGATGGTCGACATCGCCAACGGCTTCATGTGTTGGAAAGGACGCCTGCCGCAGGGGGGGCGGATCGGCATCTGCACGGGATCTGGCGGCGGCGGCGCGTGGCTGTCGGATGCCTGCATGTCGGCGGGTCTCGAGGTGCCGACGCTCGATGCCGCGACACGGGCGATCCTCGATCCATTGCTGCCGAGCTACGGCACCTCGCAAAATCCGGTCGACGGCACGGCGCAGGCCATTCGACAGATCGGCTATGTGGGCCTCGCCGGTCCTCTGGTCGAAAGCCCGGTCATCGACGGCGTGATCTGCATCATGAGCGCGCGCTCCTCTGAAGGGCTGACGCACGAGAAGGAGAAGCTGAAGGCGCTCAAAGCCACTGCTAAGAAGCCGATCCTGATGTGGTCCTACACCATCCCGGCACCGGCCTCGGTCGAGGTGCTCTCGGAAGCGGGCTTCCCGCTCTACACCAATATGCAGAATGTCGTGACCACGATGCGCCACATGGGCGAGTGGAACGCGCACCGTGAGCGGTTCCTGAAGGTGGCCGAGATTCGGACGACACCGACGTCCGCAAAGGCAACGGTCGCGGCGGCGCTGGCCAAGGCGGGCCCTGTGCTGAGCGAGGCGGCCTCGAAGCCGCTCTTGCAGGCCTACGGCCTGGCGATGGGCGCCAAGGAGAAACTCGCTGGCACGCGCGAGGAAGCGATTGCCGTAGCCAAGGCCATAGGCGGTTCGGTGGCGCTCAAAGTGCAATCGCCCGACATCCTGCACAAGACGGAGGCTGGCGCGGTTGCACTTGGCGCGACGAGCGCTGAGGAGGTCGGCGCGGCCTACGACCGCATCATGGCGTCAGCCAAAGCCTACAAGGCTCCCGCCAAGATCGAAGGCGTGCTCGTGCAGGCGATGGCAGCCAAGGGCCGCGAAGTGATCCTTGGTATCAACCGCGATCCGCAGTTCGGCCCGATGCTCATGCTCGGCCTCGGCGGCATTCACGTCGAGGTGCTGAAGGACGTGGTGTTCGCGCCAGTGCCAGTGTCCCGGTCCGAGGCCGTAGCGATGATCGGACGGCTCAAAGGGGCCGGCATTCTGGGCGCGGTGCGCGGGCAACCGGCCGCCGACAAGGCGGCGCTGGCCGACATGGTCGTCAAGCTCTCCGAGCTTGCCGCGGACCACGCCGAAACCATCGCCGAGATCGACCTCAATCCCGTGATCGTTCACAACGAAGGGCATGGCGCGACAATCGCGGATGCTCTGATCGTGAAGGTGCAGAGCTGACGTCGCTCTCCTCGTTGGCCAGCACGTGCCATAGGGAGAGTGTCCAGGGTGAGAGACTGCCGTCTCTAGCCTTTTCGCCCCTGAAGCTTATTTGGTGGCATCCTGGGGCTTGCCCCGAGGATCCATCGCCCGGCAAGCTCCGTGGGTGAGATCGTTGCGGGGTCGCGTAGGGCTGAAACCTGCACCTCCCGCGCAAGTGGAGAAATGGGTCCTCGGGACGAGCCCGAGGATGACAATCGAGAGCGAGGAGCCTCCCATGACCCAATTCACCGACATCGGCGTAGAGACTCAAGGCCACGTTGGCATCGTCGAGATCCGCAGACCGCCGCACAATTTCTTCGACATGTCGCTGATCAAGCAGATCGCCGACGCGTTCGAAGGCTTTGACAAGGACACCAACATCCGAGCCGGCGTGCTGTGCGCCGACGGCAAGTCATTCTGCGCCGGCGCCAACTTCGGGGACGGCTCGAAGCTCGACGCGCAGGGGAATCGCCCGAACGAGAACCAGATGGGCGGGCATCTCTACCAGGAAGCGGTGCGGCTCTTTCGCACGAAGAAGCCCATTGTCGGCGCCATCCAGGGGCCGGCCATCGGCGGCGGCCTCGGCCTCGCGCTGGTGCCGGATTTCCGCGTGGCGTGCGCCGAGTCTCGGTTCGCGGCCAACTTTACGCGCCTTGGCTTCCATCCAGGCTTCGGGCTGACATACACGTTGCCGCGCCTGATCGGCGACCAGAAGGCCAACATGATGTTCTACACGGGCTGCCGCCTCAATGGCGAAGAGGCCCTCAAGATCGGCCTTGCCGACAAGGTGGTACCGCTGGCCGAGGTCCGTTCCGCGGCGATAGCGCTCGCCAAAGAGATTTCCGAGTCCGCGCCACTGGCGGTCCAACAGACGCGAGCGACCGTGCGCAAGGGAATGGCTGACGCCGTGAAGGCTGCGACCGACCACGAGCTCAAAGTGCAGAGCGAGCTGAGGCAGACGGAAGACTTCAAAGAGGGCGTGCGCGCCGTCAACGAGCGCCGCGTCGCAAACTTCCAGGGCCGGTGAAGCTTCGTCCCCTCTCCTCACGGTCCGCAATCCGATGGGGTCATGGATAGATTGAGGGGCGGGACTGGCTTCGTGCCGGTTTCCGCCCCTCGTCGCCCTCGCTAAGGGCTCGAAATTCCTCGCTGGCTCATCGCATCGCGAGCGAGGAGAGAGAAAGCGCCATGTCAATCCAGATTCCTGACGATCCAGGCCTCAGCAACAAGGTGGCAATCGTTGCCGGAGGCGGAGCAGCCGATCCCAATGGCATCGGCAACGGGCGTGCCGCATCGATCCTGCTCGCGAACGCGGGCGCGAAAGTCCTCGTGGTGGATAATGAGCTAGCGCTCGCCCAGCGCACCGTGGAGTTGATCAACCAAGCCGGCGGCACGGCCGAGGCGCACAGTGGCGATCTGACCAAGCCCGCCGAGTGCAAACGCATGGTGGAGGCGGCTGTCGACCGCTGGGGACGGCTCGACTTCCTCGACAACAACATCGGCATCTCGTCCAAGGGCACTGTCGTCGACGAGTCGCAGGAGACCTGGCAGCGGATGATGCAGGTCAACGTCGAGGTGATGTTCCTGACGGCGAAGCACGCCATTCCGGCCATGATCAAGACAGCCGGCGGGGGCGCGATCGTCAACATCTCGTCGATCTCGGCGCTGAGACCGCGTGGCCTCACGATCTACACGACGACCAAGGCGGCTGTGATCGGTCTCACGCAGGCTATGGCAGTGGACCACGGAAAAGACGGCATTCGCGTCAACTGCGTGGCGCCGGGCCCGGTCTATACGCCGATGGTCTATCACCGCGGCAACGGCATGGAGCCCTCAGCGCGCGATGCACGGCGCAAGGCGTCGGTGCTTGGTCTCGAGGGCACGGGCTGGGACATCGGGCACGCGGTTCGCTTCCTGATGTCGGACCACGCGCGATACATCACGGGCCAAGTGCTTGTCGTCGACGGCGGCGTGACGCTGCAGGCGCCCGAGCGCGAAAGCCGCACGGAGGAGGGCTCGCACTAAGCGTGCGAGTCCCTCGAACGGCGCGACATACGGTCGTTCAATCCCGCGGCTTCAATCCCGGCAGCATGCGCCGGAGAACTCCGTCGCCGCGAATGAAGTGGTGGAAGATTGCCGCGCCGACGTGTGCAGCGAGGGCCACTAGCATCAGCATCGCGCCCCAGAAGTGCAGCACGAACACCAGCTTGGCCTTCGCCGCACCTTCCGCTGCCCCCGCCGGCACCGTGAAGCCGATGAGCGACGCCACACCGCTTGCCGCTTGGTAGAGCGCGTCCTGCCCCGGCATCGCCGGCAGCTTGAACCCGCCGACCGTGCCGAGTGCGCCGAACAGCGTCACACCCAGCCAGCCGAGCAGCGGCACGGCGAGGAGGAGGCCGTAGAGGCCCCAGTGCGTCAGGTGCGCGCCGGCCTTCTGCCACCACTCTAGCGTCGGCTCATCAGGGGGGGCGCCGTGCGCGAAACGATAGATCAGCCGGATGACCACCAACCAGAGCAACACGAAGCCGGCGAGCTTGTGGGCGGAATAAAGCGTGTTTGTCGTCGCGTCAAAATTCGTCGTGGCTGCCCGCTGGACCATGTAGAGGCCAACCGGGATGAGGATGGCCACGAACAGGACCGTCAACCAATGCAAGGTTCGCGCTACAGGGGAATAGACAAGGTGCTCGCCTGCCGGTGCGTGCGATCGCTTCTGCGCTTCCATCGATCACTCTCCATGCGAGATTCGCATATCGCAATCGAATAGCACGTCGCCGTCTGCAAGCACATGAACGTCAGCGGCCGGCCTGAGGGCCTGCGCCAGGCGATCAATAGGCTTCAGGGTGAGCCCCGGCTTGCCGGACCCAAGGATGACGGGCGCGACGAGCACATGCAGGCGGTCGACGGCCCCGCCATCGATGAAACCGGAAACGGTGCCGGCACCGCCCTCGACGAGAAATGTGCGCAGGCCGGCGTGGAAGAGGGCCGCGATCACCTCACGCGGCGAGAGGTGCCCGTCGGCGTCGGCCGGCACCTCGAGGACGTCTGCCCCGGGCACCAGAGGCTGAGCGCAGCCAACCGCCCTGACGATGATCCGGCGGGCGCCATCCTCGGCCAGAAGCTGGGCAGTTGCTGGCATGCGGCCCTTCGGATCGATCACGACGCGAGCCGGGTTGCGGCCGGGCACACGGCGCACGTTGAGCTTGGGGTCGTCAGCGACGACCGTTCCGACGCCGACGATCACGGCATCGACGGCGGCCCGGATGCGGTGGACGTGGATCAGCGCCTCGTCCTTGTTGATCCACTGGCTCTCGCCCGACAGCGTCGCGATGCGCCCGTCGAGCGACTGCCCCAGTTGCGCCACGACGAACGGACGATCAAGGGGCGCCGCAGCGATGCGGGAGATGGGGTTTGTGGTGATAGTCGCTAGCTCCATCACAAGTCTGCATCGCCGGGCAGGGCATCGCCAATTTGGTGGTGCACAGATCCGGGGCCTTCACACGTTCCCGCCGGGTGACGATCCCGGCACTTCACTCACCCCGCTCATCGCGGTGCTGTTCCGGCCGGGAACGCAGGACAAGCTTTAGCTGGCGCGCCCTACGCCACCGTCCGCACATCCACGAACCGGCCGGCGATCGCGGCGGCGGCGGCCATGGCGGGGGAGACGAGGTGGGTGCGGCCCTTGTAGCCCTGGCGGCCTTCGAAATTGCGGTTCGAGGTCGAGGCGCAGCGTTGACCGGGCAGCAACTGGTCGGGGTTCATCCCAAGGCACATGGAGCAACCTGGCTCGCGCCAGTCGAAGCCGGCAGCCTTGATGATCTTATCCAGCCCCTCGGCCTCGGCCTGCAGCTTGACGAGACCAGAGCCCGGGACGACGTGGCCGTAAGCGAGACGCGGCGAGATGCGCTTGCCCTCGACGATCTTCGCCACCTCGCGGATGTCCTCGATGCGGCCGTTGGTGCACGATCCGATCCAGGCGACATCGATCTCGACGTCGGTCATCCGGGTGTTGGGCTTGAGGCCCATGTACTCGAGCGCGCGAATGACCGAAGCGCGGCGGGCCTCGTCCTCGATCTTCGCGGGATCGGGCGTCGTGCCGTCGATGGTCACGACCATTTCGGGGCTCGTGCCCCACGACACGATGGGCGGCAGGGCGCCGGCATCCAACGTGATGGTCTGGTCGAAATGAGCGCCGTCGTCAGTGCGAAGCATTTCCCAGTGGCGCAACGCGGCATCCCAGGAAGTACCTTTCGGCGCCTTCGGACGGCCCTTCAGATAAGCGAACGTCTTGTCGTCGGGTGCCACCATGCCGGCGCGGGCACCACCCTCGATCGACATGTTACAGACGGTCATCCGGCCTTCCATCGACATGGCGCGGATTGCCTCGCCGCCGTACTCGATGACATAGCCGGTGCCGCCGGCCGTTCCGATCTTACCGATGATGGCGAGCACAACGTCCTTTGGACCTACTCCGGGCTTGGTTTTCCCGTCGACGGTGATGCGCATGTTCTTGGCTTTACGCTGGATGAGCGTCTGCGTGGCGAGCACGTGCTCGACCTCGGACGTGCCAATGCCGTGAGCGAGGGCTCCGAAGGCGCCGTGCGTTGAGGTGTGGCTGTCGCCGCAGACGATCGTCGTGCCAGGCAGCGTGAAGCCCTGCTCGGGGCCGATGACGTGCACGATGCCCTGCCTGGGATCAAGCTCGTCGTAGTACTCGACGCCGAACTCCTTGACGTTGGCGGCGAGCGTCTCGACCTGAATACGGCTCTCCTCCTCCTTGATGCCTTCGCGCCGGTTGGTCGTGGCGATGTTATGGTCGACCACGGCGAGCGTGCGCTCGGGCTGGCGCACCTTGCGACCAGCGAGACGCAGCCCCTCGAACGCCTGCGGGCTAGTGACCTCGTGCACCAAATGGCGGTCGATGTAGAGCACGCAGGTGCCATCATCGCGGCGCTCGACCACGTGGTCCTCGAAGATCTTGTCGTAGAGCGTGGTGGGGGCGCTGCCGGCCATGGGAAACCCTCGGATTTTTCTGGCTGTTGCAGGCTAGATAGCCCGGCTGGTCGCGCCCCGCAATCGGCAGCGCGTACGGATCTCGCCGCCACAACTCGGAAAGCAGGAACGAGAGTTCAAAAAAGAAAAACCGGGCACCAGTTTCCTGAGCCCGGTTGGAGGTCTTTTTCTGCGCTCCGTAGAGCGCAGCTGAAGGCGTCAAAGGGAGGGTACGACCTTCAATAGCTGTCCGTCACAGCTGATATGTACGTACTTACTGCTGCCGGACTGAGCAAGGTGGGCAGCTGCATGCAAGCCATGACCAAAGCGCATGGCTCTCTGCGTTAGAACTTCCACTGTCGTGCCTTCGCGACCACGAAGTCTCTGAATACCTGGACTTTCTTGGCCGTCTTAAGCTCCTCTGGGTACACGAAATAAACGGGCAGCCGAGTGATCTCGATCTCGCGGAGTACGGGCACCAGATCCTTCTCCTCCTCGACCAGATAGTCCGGGATCAAGCCGACGCCAATGCCCGAACGGACGGCATATTTGCAGGCCAAGACGGTGGACGCGCGGAACACCGGCAAGCGCGGCTCACGGCCCTCACGTCCAAGCGTCTCGAGCTTGTTGATGCTAACGAGATGGGCCGGTGGGTTGCCCATGAACGAAACCAAACGATGGTGATCGAGGTCCGCAATGTTCTGTGGGGCACCGAAGCGACGGATATAGGTTGCCGAGGCGTAGGCATGAACCTGCATCGAAAACAGTGGCCGTCGGATGAGATCGCTCTGCAGGGGTTCGCGCGCCCAGATTGCGACGTCGGCCACGCGCATCGAGAGATCGACCGGCTCATCGTTGAGGATCAGCTCGAGGCGGATGTCGGGATAGACGTCGATGAACTCGCGAATTCGCTGCGTCACCCACACAGCACCGAGGCTGACTGAGGACGTGAT
Source organism: Rhizobiales bacterium Ga0077524 (assembly GCA_001464755.1). Taxonomy (GTDB): domain Bacteria; phylum Pseudomonadota; class Alphaproteobacteria; order Rhizobiales; family Hyphomicrobiaceae. The sequence continues at coordinate 9,882 of LNDR01000343.1, read as the reverse complement.
GCGCAAGTCGCCAGCAGGCTTGGTGGTCGAATCCGACAACAACGTCTCGGCAGTCTGCAGCCGGTTCATGACATCGCTTGCCGTGCGATAGAGGATCTCGCCTTGCTCGGTGAGAACCAAGCCACGTGCATGGCGATGAAACAGCGGAATGCCGAGGTCTTTCTCGAGCGAGGAGACCTGACGACTGACTGCCGACTGGCTCATGCGGAGGCTTTCGCCGGCATGCGTGAAGCTGCCGGCCTCGGCAGCGGCATGGAAGATCCGAAGCTTGTCCCAGTCCATCACACCGCCCGGCTGGAGTTGCCCTGTCGGCCTCTTATCACTCGCGCGCTATTCCGCGGCCTGAGCCGTCGCGTGATGCCCGGCCAGATATTTCTCGGACTCGAGAGCTGCCATGCAGCCCATTCCAGCCGCAGTAACAGCTTGGCGGAACGTATCGTCCTTGACGTCGCCGGCCGCGAAAACGCCGGGCACGGATGTGGCAGTCGAATCGGGCTTCGTGATCAGGTAGCCGGACGACTTCATCTCGAGCTGACCTTTGAAGAGCTCGGTTGCCGGAGCGTGACCAATGGCGACGAAAACGCCGTCGATGCGCCGCTCGGTTACGGCGCCGGTCTTCACGTTCTTCAACCGCACGCCGGTCACCGACTTCGGGTCAGCTGTACCCAGCACCTCGTCGATCGCGGTGTCCCAGACGACCTCGATCTTCGGATTCTTGAACAGGCGATCCTGCATGATGCGCTCGGCTCGGAAGCTGTCGCGCCGATGAACGACAACCACCTTGCTCGCGAAGTTCGTGAGGAAGATCGCCTCCTCGACGGCTGTGTTGCCGCCGCCGACCACGATCACCTCCTTGCCGCGGTAGAAGAAGCCGTCGCAAGTGGCGCAGGCCGATACGCCGTGCCCCTTGAAGTGCTCCTCGCTCGGGATTCCGAGCCAGCGGGCCTGAGCGCCTGTGCAAATGATCAGCGCGTCGCAGGTGTAGACGTCACCGGAATCGCACTCGAGGCGGAACGGACGCTGGCCGAGATCGACCTTGGTGACCTGGTCCATCACAAGCTCGGTGCCGACGTGCTCGGCCTGTGCCTTCATCTCGTCCATCAGCCAGGGACCCTGGATGACCTTGGCAAAGCCCGGGTAATTCTCGACATCGGTGGTGATCGTGAGCTGTCCACCAGGCTGTATACCCTGCAACATCAGAGGCTTGAGCATGGCACGCGCGGCATAGATGGCGGCGGTATAGCCGGCTGGCCCGGAGCCCAGGATCAGGACGTGGACATGTCGTGCGGTCGTCATCTCGAAGCCTCTTGCAGCCCTAGGTGGCCTAGCTATGCGTTCAGCGCATATTGGCGAAGGACGGCGATATGGCAAGCGCAACCCCGCCATGCAGACAGGAAACGCCTGGGATACCCACCCTTACCTCGACGGATCGGCGGCTCCTCCCCATATGGCGGCCAACTGGAAACCTCGAACGGCCACCCGACCGACCGGAGAATGAGCCATGACGGTCATACAGACGCAGGGCGTCCATCACATCACACTCAATGGCGCCGACCGCCAGACCTCCATCGACTTCTGGGAAGTCGTTCTTGGCATGCCGCTGGTCTTCGAGCAGCCCAACCTCGACGACCATTCGGTCAATCACCTCTACTTCGACCCCGGTGACGGACGGCTGATCACGATCTTCACCAGCGAGGACCGGCCGCGGGATGCCCGGCCCAATCCGAACGGCATCGGCAATCTGCATCATCTGGCTTTCATCGTCTCGCGGGCGGCCTACACGCAGGCGTCGGAGCGATTGTCGGCGGCCGGTTTCGGCACGTCGGGCGAGATCGACCGCGGATTCATGGACTCTCTCTACTTCCGCGATCCGCTGGGACAACTGATGGAACTCGCCTGCTACAAGTTCGAGCCGCCATCGGGTTCTACCCATGCGGACGTGCTGCGCGAAGCGCACACGATCCGTGTCGCAGCAGGTGACCTCAATATTGCGGACGCGCATCTGGCCGATGCCATCGCGGCATTGACGGCACGACGGAGTGGACGCTCGGCAGACGGGGCGTAACGGGGCGCAAGAGCCCGCTGCCCGAGATGGGAATTGGCTTTCGGGCACGAGTCAGCGGCTGAGTTCGGGGTTTGCTCTCCGGCCAGCCGTGCATCGCCAGCCATCGGGCTGACAGGCGATACCGGGAAGTGAGCACTTCAGCGTTCCCTGCTCTCCGCCACCGATGCAGACCTCGCAGCCGTTGGTGCGCTCAGCACAGGAAGGATTGCGCTCGACCGCAGAAGCAAGTGTACCCGCCGCAGGGGGAACGCCGCCAATGACCGGTGGCACGCTCGGCAATGGGAGCGGCTCAGCGCCCGCTGCCGTGAGCAACCACCCCATGGCAGCGAGCGCCATAATGACCAAGCGCTTAGAACCCTCGTGGCTCACGTATGCACCCGACACGTTGACGCTTTCTGCAATGATTGTGGGCCTGCTTGTGCTTGGCTCAGCATCAGCCCTGTCAGTAGCCGCGCTTGCGGTCGACCAGGTTCAGCAACGGCTTGCCCGCCTCGAAGTCGCGGATCTGGGCGACGATGTAATCCGAGATCGCCTCGGCATCGCTGTCGGCAGCATTGTGCGGCGTGACCGTGACCTTAGGATGGCGCCAGAACGGGCTGTCGGCCGGCAACGGCTCGGTGTGGAAGACGTCGAGCGTCGCGGCGCCAAGCGTGCCGTCGTCGAGGCATGAAAGGATGTCGGCCTCGTTCTGCAAGCCACCCCGACCGGCATTGATCAGGACGGGTGCGCCGAGGCGGCCGTCGCGCGCGAGGCCAGCGAAGAGCTTGCGGCTCAGGATGCCCTCGGTGTCGGGGGTAAGTGGCACCAATGCGACGAGAATGTCGGTCCTGGCGAGGAACGGCGCAAGCTCGGCCTCGCCCGCGAACGACTTCACACCGGCTACGGTCTTGCGGGTCCGGCTCCAGCCGGCGACGTCGAAGCCGATGCGGACCAGCACTCCGGCCGCGTCTTGACCCAGTTCCCCCAAACCGAGGATGCCGACCCTGACGGCCGCGGCGGCCCACTGATCCTTTGCCGCCCACTCGCCGCAAGTTTGTGCCGCGTCGAGCATGCGCTGGCGCCGGTGATGCATGAGGCAATGCAGCACGACGTACTCCGTCATGCGTTTGGTCAGGTCCTCACTGACGACGCGCACCAAGGGGACGGCCGGCAGCGTGGCGTCCTTCAGCAGAGCATCGACCCCAGCGCCGAGGTTGAATATCACCTCGAGGCCCTTGCAGCGGGCGAGATAGCCCGGCGCGGGCTTCCATACGGCGGCGTAGCGAAAGCCTTCTCTGGCGGGCTCCTGGTCGCTCGCGATCTCGATGCGCCGGCCGGGGAGGCGCTCGTGAAAGCGCCTGAGCCATGGCTCGGGACCCCAGTTCTCGCCGGACCCGTTGACGATGAGGAGAAGGGACATGGGAATAACTCCACTAAGCTCAGGCCCTCCCTTCATTGCAAGGGAAGTGCGATGGGGTGAGAGAAATCCGTTCACGCCGCCGTCGCGCCGCGATGCGTTACTTCGAGGTTCAGGGCCGCGGCCAGCAGGGCCTTGGTGTAGTCCTCGCGCGGCCGATGGAAGACTTCGCGCGATGGCCCCTCCTCGACGACCTTGCCATCCTTCATGACGATGACGTGATTGGAGAGGGCTCTGACGACGCGGAGGTCGTGGCTGATAAAGAGATAGGCGAGATCGTGCCGTTTCTGGAGGTCGCGCAACAGGTCGACGATCTGGGCCTGGACGCTCATGTCGAGAGCGCTGGTCGGCTCGTCGAGCATGACGAACTTCGGACCGAGGACCATGGCGCGGGCGATGGCGATACGCTGGCGCTGGCCGCCGGAGAACTCGTGCGGGTAGCGATCCTGCGTCGCGGGATCGAGACCGACCTCCTCGAGGGCCTTGGCGACGCGGGCGCGGCGCGCCTCGGCATCAAGGCTGCGGTCCTGGATGATGAGCCCCTCTTCGATGATCTGGCTGACCGACAGGCGTGGCGAGAGCGAGCCGTAAGGGTCCTGGAAGACGATCTGCATCTCCTTGCGGAGCGGTCGCATCGCGCGCGAATCCAGGCCGTCGATGCGATTCCCCAAGTAGACGATCGGCCCCTCAGAGGAAACGAGGCGGAGAATGGCAAGGCCGAGGGTCGTCTTGCCGGAACCGCTCTCGCCGACGACGCCCAGCGTCTCGCCGGCGCGCAGCTTGAGGGTCACGCCGTCGACCGCCTTGATGTGTCCGACGGTCTGGCGCAGCAAGCCGCGCTTGATCGGAAACCAGACCTTCAGGGCCTCGGTCTCGACCACGACGGGGCCGTCCGGGTTCTCGGCGGGAGGATCGCCCTTCGGCTCGGCAGCGAGGAGGTGCTGGGTGTAGGAGTGCTTGGGAGCTGAGAAAATCTGCTCTACCGGCGCCTCTTCGACGATGCGGCCCTGCCGCATCACGTAGACGCGCTGCGCCATCTTCCGGACGATGCCGAGATCGTGGGTGATCAGCAGCATGGCCATGCCGAGTTCGCTCTGCAGCTCCTTCAACAGGGCCAGGATCTGAGCCTGGATCGTCACGTCCAGCGCGGTGGTTGGCTCGTCGGCGATGAGCAGGTCCGGCTCATTGGCGAGCGCCATCGCGATCATGACGCGCTGGCGCTGACCGCCAGACAGCTGGTGCGGGTAGGCGTCGAGCCGCTCGGCTGGATTCTGGATGCCGACGCGCTGGAGCAGCGCCAGGGTTCGATCCCGCGCTTCCTCGCGGCTCATGCCACGGTGTTCGCGCAGCACCTCACCGACTTGTTTCTCGATGGTGTGAAGCGGGTTCAGCGACGTCATCGGCTCCTGGAAGATCATCGAGATGCGAGCGCCGCGGATCTCGCGCATGCCGCTCTCGCGAAGTTTCAAGAGATCACGCCCCTCGAAGAAGATCTCGCCGGTCGGGTGCGAGGCCGAGGGGTAAGGCAGCAGCTGCATGATGGACAGCGCCGACACGGACTTTCCGGAGCCCGACTCGCCGACCAGGGCCACGGTCTCGCCTTTCCCGATCGCGAACGAGACGCGATTGACGGCCCGGGTCGAACTCCGTCCGGACTGGAAGTCGACCGAGAGGTCGCGCACCCAGATCAACGTGTCGGTCGGCGGGCGCTCGGTCATCGGAAGGTCTTTCTCGGATCGAAGGCGTCGCGCACGGCCTCGCCGATGAAAATCAGCAGCGCGAGGAGGAGTGCGATCGAGAAAAACGCCGAGAGCGCAAGCCACGGCGCCTGGAGGTTGCCCTTGCCCTGAAGCAGCAGCTCACCTAGCGAGGGCGAGCCGGGCGGGAGGCCGAGCCCGAGGAAGTCAAGCGCGGTGAGAGCGGTGATCGAGGAGGACAATGCGAATGGCAGGAAGGTGAGTGTCGCCACCATGGCATTCGGCAAGAGGTGCTTGAACATGATCGCAGCATTCGAGAGGCCGAGCGCGCGGGCCGCCTTTATGTATTCGAAGTTGCGCCCACGCAGGAACTCGGCACGCACGACGCCAACGAGGCTCACCCAGTGGAACAGCAGCAGGATGCCGAGCAGCGTCCAGAAACCCGGCACGAGGACGTTCGAGATGATCAGCAGAACGTAGAGCGATGGGATCGCCGACCAGATCTCCAGAATACGCTGGAATACGAGATCAACGACGCCGCCGAAGTAGCCTTGGATCGCCCCCGCAGTTATGCCGATGGCGGAGGAGATCAGGGTCAGCAGAAGCCCGAAGACGATGGAAAGACGGAAGCCATAGATAATGCGGGCAACGACGTCTCGGCCCTGGTCGTCGGTGCCGAGCCAATTGCGGTTACCCAAGGTCTCGTAGCGCGCGAGTTGGTCGGGCGGCGCCTCACAAGAGGTGAGGCTCGTCGCCCACGGCGGAGGGCCAGGGAAGCCCAGACATCGCCCCTCGGCGTTCTTGAGCCGCGGATAATCCTTGTTGATCGAGCCATAGGAATAGCGGATCGGAGGCCAGAGTATCCAGCCTTCCTTCTCGATCTCATCGAGGATGACCGGGTCCTTGTAGTCGGTGACGGCGAGAAAGCCGCCGAACTTCGACTCGGGATAGTCGACCAGCACAGGAACCAGCATCTCGCCCTTGTAGCGAACGAGCAGCGGCTTGTCGTTGGCGACCACCTCGGCGAACAAGCTGAAGACAAACAGGCCGAGGAAAAGCCAGAGGCTCCAATAGCCGCGGCGGTTGGCCTTGAAGTTCTCCCATCGGCGCAGATTGATCGGTGCGAGGCGAAGCTCGCGTCCGAAAAGGCGGCGGGCTCGGGCGGTCTCGGGGGGGGCGACATTGTCGGTTCGCGCATCCATGCCGCTAAACCTCCCGCGTCTCGAAGTCGATGCGTGGATCGACCAGAGTATAGATGAAGTCCGAGAGCACGTGGAGCACAGTAGCCATCAGCGCATAGATGTAGACGGTGGCGAAGACCACTGGATAGTCGCGGTTGATCAGCGATTCAAAGCCGAGGAGCCCGAGGCCGTCGAGAGAGAAAATCTGCTCGATGAGAAGGCTGCCCGTGAAGAACGCGGCGACGAAAGCGCTCGGGAAGCCGGCGATAACGATCAGCATGGCATTGCGGAAGATGTGCCCGTAGAGAACGCGATACTCCGAGACGCCCTTGGCCCTGGCGGTAATGACGTACTGCTTCCTGATCTCGTCCAGGAAGGAGTTCTTGGTGAGGAACGTCATGGTGGTGAAGGAGCCGACCGCCATGGCGATCAGAGGCAGCGTGAGGTGCCAGAAATAGTCGACGATCTGCCCGAAGAACGAGAGTTGCTCCCAGTTGTCGGAGGTGAGGCCTTTCCTCGGAAACCACTGGAAGAACGAGCCGCCCGCGAAGACCACGATGAGAAGCACGGCGAACAGGAAGCCCGGGATGGCGTAGCCGACGACGAGGGCGCCCGACGTCCACACGTCGAAGCGGTTGCCGTCGCGCACGGCCTTGCGGATGCCGAGAGGTATGGAGATCAAATAGGTTGCCAGCATCATCCAGAAGCCGAGCGAAATGGAGACCGGGAGCTTCTCCTTGATCAGCTCGATCACGCTCACGTCGCGGTAGTAGCTGCGCCCGAAATCGAAGCGCGCAAAATCCCAGATGAGTTTGCCGTAGCGCTCGTACCAAGGCTTGTCGAAACCGAACTGTTTCTTCAACTCGTCGACGAACTTCTGATCGAGGCCTTGCGAGCCGCGATAGCTGGAGGTGGCGCCTTCGCCGCCTGGGCCAACCGTGCGGCCGGCGGCGATGTCGCCGCCGCCCCCCCCGAAGCGGGCGGTCGCTCCCGCATCGGTTCCCGAAAGTTGAGCCATGATGCGCTCGACCGGGCCACCCGGCGCGAACTGCGTCAGCAGGAACGTCAGCGTGAGCACTCCGAGCAACGTCGGAATGATGAGGAGCAAGCGCTTGATCAGGTAGGCGGCCATAAGGCACTGCGTCCATGGTTGGGCAGAAGCAGGAACGAGCTTACCGGGAGGGGTGAGGCGTCACCGTGCCAGCGTCGCGAACATCATTTGTCGTTCTTCAGCTTCGCTGCTCGCGCCTCGTCGTACCACCATGTGTCGAGAATACCGCGCGCATATTTGGGCTTCACCGCCGGGCGAGAGAACTTGTCCCAATAGGCAACGTGGTGAGCCGCCTTGAACCAATGCGGCACCCAGTAGTGGCCGGCGCGCAGGACGCGGTCGATGGCGCGCGTGGCCGTGACCAGATCCTCGCGCGACTTGGCCGCAATGACCTTCTCGATCAAGGCATCGACGACCGGATGCCTGATGCCGGCGTGGTTCGAACTGCCCTCGTTCGAAGCCGCCTCGGTGCCCCAGTAGTTGAGCAGCTCCAGGCCAGGGTTCAGGCGCATGGTGAAGCGAGTAGAGATCACATCGTAGTCGTGGCTTTTGACGCGGCGCTGGTACTGCGCGGCATCGACGTTGCGCAGCGTGGCGCGAATGCCGATCGCCTCGAGGTTCTTGATGTAGGGGCCGATGATACGCTCGAAGGTGGGGCCACCGGCATTGAGGAACTCGACGTCGAGCGTCTCGCCCTTGTCATTCCTGACGACGGGCTGGCCGCCTTTAGTATCAAGCTTCCAGCCGGCGTCACTGAGCAGCTTGAGGGCGTTGCGGAGCAGCTTACGATCGCTGCCCGAGCCGTCGCTCCGCGGTGGTGCGTAAGGCTCGCCGAAGACCTCTGGCGGGAGCTTCTCGCGGTGCGGCTCGAGTAGCGCCAATTCCGGCGGCGTGGGCGGACCTTGGGCCTTCATGTCCGAGTTCTCGAAAAAGCTCTCGGTGCGCGTATAGAGGCTGTTGAAGATGTTGGCGTTGGTCCACTCGAAATCGAAGGCCATGGCGAGAGCATGGCGCACGCGAGGGTCCTGGAACCTCGCGCGGCGCGTGTTGAAGAAGAAGCCCTGGGCACCGGACGGCGTGGCGTCGGGAAGCGTCAACTTGATGAGCCGGCCGTCCTTCACAGCGGGTATGTCGTAGGCGGAGATCCAATCACGCGCGGTGAACTCCTCGCGGAGATCGATCCCGCCAGCCTTCAGGCTCTCCAGCTCGGCCGTGCGGTCGCGGTAGTACTCGTAGCGGACCTCATCGAAGTTGTAGCGCCCGCGGTTGATCGCCAGGCTGGCCGCCCAATAGTCCGGGCGGCGCTTGTAGGTGACGTGACCGCCTTGCTTGAAATCACCGATGGTGTAGGGGCCGGAGCCCACCGGCACCTTGAGCGTGGTCTCCTCGAAGGGTTGCTTGTCGTAATAGGCGCGAGGCAGAACCTGCAGTCCGGCGACGGTCAGCGGGAGATCACGCAGAAGCTCGCCCTGAAAGACGAAGCGGACGCTCAACTTGTCGAGCGCCTCCGCCTTGACGACGTCGCGCAGAATGATCCGGTAGCTTGGATCGCCTTTGGCTTTCAGCGTATCGAGGGTGAAGACGACGTCGTCGGCGGTAACGGGGGTGCCGTCCGAGAAGCGCGCCTCAGGGCGGAGCTTGAAGGTGATGCTCTTCCGGTCGGGTGCGAGGTCGACTGATTCGGCGAGCAAGCCGTAGGCGGAGCCGGGCTCGTCGCCCGCGCCTTCCATCAGCGTGTCGTAGAGAAGGGACAGCCCCTGGGCGGCATCGCCCTTGAGAATGAAAGGATTGAAGCTGTCGAAGGTGCGGAGCGCCGCCGGCCCGACCATGGAGATTCGGCCGCCCTTCGGCGCATCGGGATTGACGTACTCGAAGTGCTTGAAATCGGCTCCGTACTTGAGTTCGCCGAAAATCGAGAGGCCATGGCGAGGCTCGGCCGTCACGGGTGACTGCGCCAGTGTCGCCATGGAGAGCGTGAGTACGGCGAGAAAGCGCTTGGTTGCGGGCTGCATGTGCGAGCCGCGCCGCAGCTTTGTCGTCGTACCACCAAGTGCGCACGAAGGCATCCGTCGGTCCCGCATACCGCGGCAGCGCCCCGCCACGCGCGAACTTGTCCCAGTAGGCGATGCGATACACGGGCGAATGGAAATGGGGCACTAGATAGTGTCCCCACAGCAGCGCCCGATCAAAGGCGCGAGTCGCGACCACGAGGTCGGCGCGGTCCCTGGAGTAGATCAACCGCTCGATCAGGGTGTCGAGTGCGGGGCTCTTAACACCGACAAGATTGCGCGACCCTTCCTCGGACGCGGCAGCCGAACCCCACATTTCGCGTTGCTCGTTGCCCGGCGAGTGCGACTGAGGAAACCCGGAGACGATCATGTCGTAATCGAAGGATCGGACGCGTCGCTGATACTGGGCACTGTCGACGACGCGAACGCTGAGGTCGATGCCCAGCTTGGCAAGCTCGGCCTTGTAGGCGAGCACCAGCTTTT
>LNDR01000342.1 GCA_001464755.1 Rhizobiales bacterium Ga0077524 | reverse complement strand
CAGGCAAACTTCACCCTTAGCATAGGGCCAACAACCGCCAAATTGCCAATGGTTGATTGACAGCCGCGGCACGCGGCTCCGGCTCGCCGTTCCGGAGCGACCGGGGATGCACTCAACCTCGTCAGCACTTGTATTCTCGGGGAGCGGTTGCGCTGTTCCGGGACCGCCGCCCGGACACGCCCCCTCCCTCACCCCTCGACGATCAACCTGCCAATCCGGTCTTTCTGGATTTCGTTGGTGCCGTCCGCGAAGGCAGCGATGCGGGCCGCCAGCATGTGCCGCGCGAGCGGGTATTCCGACTTGAGCCCATTGGCACCCAGCACCTGCATGCACTCGGGCAACGTGCGCGCCGTCATCTCGACCGCCATCTTCTTGGCGATGGCCGCAGCCGACACGGCATCACCCCCACTCTCGACCAGATCGGCGGCCCGGTAGGTGAGCTGGCGTGCGGCCTCGAGGTCGCTGGCGATATCGGCGAGCTTGAAGCGCAAGCCCTGGTGCTCGATCAGCAGTTGGCCGAACGCTTTTCGCTCGTGCGCGTACCGGTTGGCGATGGCGAGCGCCTCGCCCACCACGCCACAACACATGGCGGCGACGTGCGTCCGCGCCGCGTTGATCGAGCCCAGCGCCTTGGCGAAAGCCTCGCCCGGCTGCATCAGCACGTCCCGGTCGGGAACGTGCACACCGTCGAGCGCCAGATCGCAAATCCCCGCCGCACTGCCGGCCTCGAGCGCATAAGGCGCCGACATCGCGCATTCTTTCGCGGCGAGATCGACGAGGAAGCAGGCGATGCCCTTGCCCCGGCGGCTCGGGTCCGTCTGTGCGTAGACGATGCCGAGCGTCGCGATCGTGCCGTGCGTGACCCAGGCCTTCCGGCCGGTCAGCTTCCAGCCCCCCTCGATCCGCTCGGCGCGCGTGGCGGTTCCGGCGAAATCACTCCCCGACTGCGGCTCGGTCAGGCAGAGCGCGATGATCGTCTTGCCCGACATCAGCCCAGGTAGATGCCGCGCGCGCTGGTCCTCGGTGCCGTTCTGCACGAGCCGCAGCGGCCCATTCAGCAGGTTGACCAGACCGAACGAGGAGATGATGCACTGCCGTGCGATCACCTCGACGATGCCGATCTTGGCCAGGAACGAAGCGCCACCGCCGCCGAAGCTCTTTGGCACGCAGGCGTTGAGCAGGCCACTCTCAGCCCACGCCCCCACCACCTCGACCGGAAAACCGGGCTGCCGCTGGCGCTCCCATTTGGCGGCATTGGGCTTGATGTGCTGCTCCGCGAACCGCTCGGCGCGCGCGATAAAGTCGCGGTCGACCTCGGTCAGCCGGCGATGGTCGCGGATATCGGCTCTGGCTTTCATGGATCACTCCCGGTTTGCAGGGCGATCTTGCCCGGAGCGCAACCGATGATCCAGACATCACTTGGGCTTGGCTCAACGGGCAAGGTTCGCAATCCCGCCACAAGCCCCAGGGACCTCAGTTCGGCTTCACCGCCGCCGGCCCTGCGATCGCACCACCTGACTGGGGCGCCTCGGCTCGTGGAGCCTCGCTGCCCGAGCCGTCGATCTTGAAGAGCACGTCGACGCGCATGCCCGGCATCAGCGCCGAGCCGGGCGCCACGTCGATCACCACCTCGAGCGTATCGAGATCGTTCGGCCGGCGCGGCCCACGATGGGCGAGCTTGGGCGGCCGCATCGCCTGCGCCACCGTCGCGACCTTGCCGGCGAACTCGCGGTCGGGATAGGCGTCGCTCTTCAGAACGACCGCTTGCCCCACCTGCACCTTGGCCGCATCGCGCTCCTCGACCTCAGCCTTGACCCGCAACTGGGAAAGATCGCCGACGACCACCATCGGCTGCTCGGGAGACGCCGCCGCCAGCTCGCCCTCGAGCGCAAAAACCTGAAGAACGGTGGCGTCGAACGGCGCACGGATGCGTGTCCGCTCGAGCGCTGCCTCGGCCGCCGAAAGCTCGGCGCGTCCCGCCGTCAATCCGGCTTCGAGACGGGTCGGCAGCGGCACACCGGCCGCGATCTGGCTTTCGCGCAGCGCCTCGCGATCCACGGCAAGTCTGGCCAGTGCCGCGCCCAGGTCCCTGCGCGCAGTGAGGAGTTGATCGGCCGTCACGGACGCGACCCCCGAGCGGCGCTCCGTCAGCAGCCGGTCGAGCGTCATCCTTGCCGTGGCGATAGCCCGCTCTGTTGTGTTGAGCTTGTCTTCGGCAGCGCGCCGGTCGAGGACGAGCTTCGGCACGTTTGTCTCCGTGTCGCGCTCACGCTTGCGCACACCCGCCTCGGCATCTGCGCCCAGAACCCTCGCCAGCGCATCGGTATCGTCGATCCGGACCAGGATGTCGCCGGCCACGACCTTGTCGTTGACCTTGACCATCACATCCTCGATGCGTCCTGCCGAGAGGGCGCTGAGCTTGACCTCGCCGGTCCTGGGCTCCACCCGACCTTGCGCCGTCGCGCTCCACAGCGGCTTGACCGGCGCAGCCGTCTGCGCGCCGGCCCCGATCCGTCGCTCGCTGCCGAGCTGGTGGATGCCGATGGCGGCGCCGATAGCGGTGATCGCGGCGAGCACGAGAGGAACGATGGGTGACGATTTGCTCGACATGGATCTCAAGCCTTTTCCTTGATCGCTCGCTCGGCCGGCCCACTGCGCCCTGTGCGGCCTTGCGGTGTCTGACGCTCCTCCCCGACGATGAGCCCGTCCTCGATGTGGACGATACGGTCGGCGTAGGGGAGCGTCCTGTTGTCGTGGGTCACGGCGAGAATGGCCCGGCTGCTGTCTCTCGCCAGATCCGAGAGCAGCGCCATGACGGCCTGCCCGTTCTCGGAATCCAGTGCCGCGGTCGGCTCGTCGGCCAGCAGCAGCTCTGGCGATCCTGCGAGCGCCCGGGCGACGGCCACGCGCTGCTGCTCGCCACCAGACATGTTCTTCGGATAACTGCGCAAACGGTGCGACAACCCCACCGCGACGAGCGCCTTGTTGGCCTCGTCTGTCGCGGTCTTGCCGTGAATGCCGCGCACGTCGAGCGCCAGCTTCACGTTTTCGAGGGCATTCAGCGTCGGGAACAGGTTGTAGGCCTGGAACACAAAGCCGATGTGCCGTCGCCGGATCCGGGCCAGCGCCTCGCCATCGAGGCCCTGCGTACCCTGCCCGAGGATCGAAAGCTCGCCCTCGGTCGGCGACAGGATGCAGCCCATGATGGAAAGCAGCGTCGTCTTGCCGGAGCCCGAGGGGCCCATAAGCAACGTCAGCTCGCCCGGGTTCAGCGTGATGTCGACGCCCTTCAGCGCCCGCACCTTACCGGCGCCCTGGCCCAGTTCCTTGACGATGCCCTTGGCCTCGAGAATGGGATGGTTCATCGCGCGAACACCATCGCCGGATCGATACGGGTCACCTTCATGATGGCGGCCAGCGCGGAGATCGCGCACATGAAAACGGTGAGCACCAGCAGCCCGATCGCCAGCCCCGGCGTCATGATGATCGGAAGCGCCGTGTTCTGGCTCAAATAGATGATCCCCATTGCGATGGTCATGCCGAGCGCATAGCCGAAAGCCGCCGAAAGCGCCGCCTGTAGCAGGATCACCCGGTGAATGTAGCCCGCCGACGAGCCGAGGGCCCGGAGCGTCGCGAACTCGTTGAGATGATCCTTGGTGCTCGAGTAGAGCGTTTGCGCGACGATCACCGTTCCGACGAGCGTGCCGAGCAGCGCACCGCCGATCAACGCCACACCGGCACCCGTCGAGAACAGCCAGTGCGCGAGGCTGCGCTCGCGAAACGTCGCCGTCGTGAGCACCTCGACACCGGGCAAACGGCTGGCGATCGCCTTCTGGACCACACCCTCGTCCGCCCCAGGCGTCAGCTTGACCAGGAGAAACGTCGTCTGGGTGCTGGTCATACCCATCACGTCGCGGGCGCGTGCCAGCGGCATGAACACATAGGGCGCGGTCGTGAACGACCGGATGCCTTCCGTCATGGCCACGATCTTGACCCGGTAGGCATCGATCTGGGCGGCGTCTCCGAGACCCTTCACGCCGAGATTCTCGAGATAGGTCCGGTCGACGGCGACGGCATCGGGCTGGAAGATGGCGCGCGCATCGCCCTCGATGACATTCCAGGGCTTCAACCCGCCAACCGGCATATCCGTACCGACAACAACTGAGAGCGTGGCGCCGCCATCGGGCTTGCGCCATTCGTTGAACGCCGCGATCAGCGGCTCCACCGAGGCGACGCCCGGCACCGAGAGGGCGATGTGGCGCTGGCGCCCATCTAGACTGCCCGCCTCCTCGAAGCTCTTGGCCCCATAGGCCGTGATCCACAGCTCGGCATTGGCATTGTCGATCATGCCGATGATCATCTTACGCGCGCCGAGGTAGAGCCCCAGCTGCACGGCAACGAGCACGATCGAGAACAGGATCCCGATCAGCGTCACGATCAGCCGTATGCGATCGTGGAACAGGTTCCTGAAAGCGAGGGTGAGGACCATTTGCTACGCGCGCTACTTTCGTGGTGAAACCAACCCGTCAACCTGCGGTTCGGCCGCGACAAAGGTGTACAGCGGGCTCGGCACCGGAGGTGTCGAAGTCCCCCACTGTCGATCAGTGTCGAGGCTCTCGCTCGCAGCGACAATTCCTCGGCATCTATATAGGCTACATCGCCATGACCGCCGAGTGTCGTATCGATCAAGGTAAAGGGACGATCTCGTGATCGCCCGACAAGCTTTGCGATGCGAACCGCCCACAACCGCCCAGGGCGGCCCAGGGCGGCCCGCCGGTTAACCATGCCGGTGGCTGCCTTGCCGATGCCAAGTTTGCAGCGGTATTGGAGGCCCTGATGAGCTTTGTCAACTGGGCCTCTAGTGGCCCGTCGCACCATTGGTCAACTGAGGCGCGACGCCACACTAGCCCAGCTACTCCTTGGGGACCCGCGTCATGATCGAGCCTTCTCGCCACCAACGCCGCCACTTGACGGGGTGGCTGCCTGCTTTCGCTCTGTTGTCGGTCGGCCTGGCGACACCGTCCTTCGCTCAACAGGGCCAGCCCTCGCGCCAGCCACCTCCGGCGGCGACCCGCCAGCCGGCCCAGCAGCCCGCACAGCCCGCCCCGGCGCAGCCCCCCGGACCCGTCGGCGTCTGGATCGACCACACCGGCCGTGGTGCCGTCGAGATCCAGCCCTGCGGCGCCGGCCTGTGCGGACGCATCGTGTGGATGCAGCAACCGCTCGACAAGCGTGGCCAGCCGCTGCGCGACCAGCTCAATGAGAACCGCCGTCTCCGTGAACGCCCAATCTGCGGCCTGCAGGTGATCGGCGACTTGAAGCCGATGACCGACGGCTCTTGGGATCGCGGCTGGATCTACGATCCCGAGCAGGGCGAGAGCTTCGACGTGGAGGTGCGCCTTAGCGCACCGGACGTGCTGCAGGTGAAGGGCTACAAAGGCCTCAAGTTCCTCTCGGAGACCTTCCAGTGGCGCCGCGCGGCCCAGCCACCCGCACCGATCTGCCCGACGGTGAACCCCGCTTGAGGCGCTGCCGAGCCAGTCGTTGTCGATGACCGCCGCCTCCCCGATCGATCGTGTGCGCCTCGTGGCGGTCACTCGCGGCGACCGTGACCGCATCCGGGGGTGGCTCGGTGACGGCGCCATCCGTGCCTGGTGGGGGCCACCCGGCGCTGTCGAGGCCGAGATTGCCATCGCTCTCGACAGCCCGAGCGCGATCTGCCGGATGATCGAGGCAGACGGCGTGACGATCGGCTATGCCCAGGCTCTCGAGACTGGTCTCGTGTTGGAGATTGATCGATCGGGGCGCGCGTCCGGCCTCTGGCAGTGCGCTTTCCTCGTTGGGTCAGAGGCGCATCGTGGCCGTGGCCTTGGTGCCGCTGCGCTTGAATTGCTCGCCTCCGAAGTGCTGACGACAACCTTGGCGCTTGGGTGCGTGATCCGTGTTCCGGTCCGCAATGAGCGCGCCGTTCGCGAGATCGAACGTGTTGGCTTTCGTTGGTGTCGAGTCGAGCCCGACGAGGCTCTCGGTCCTGTCTGGATCATGCAGCGCGAGCGCTCGTCCGGGTAAACGGCCCGATACTCGCCGTCAGACCGGACACATCAACCTCATTCGTCGTTGGCCGGCCCACCCCGGGGGATACCCTCCCGCGCAGCCGACGCATACTTGATCGTTGTTTCCAACATTCGGTTGAAAGACACATCCAAGCCAAGGGGACTGACGCACAAGCCATCAGCACCGAGCGACTTGTTGGCGCCTCTGGTCCAGCGCGCGATGGGAGTGAGGCCGAGCTGCGCCTCCACGTCCCGCCGGACTTGCAGCACCATCACCCTCTGACCCTGGTGGGTCCATGTGGAAATGTTCTCTACCGCGAGCCAAGGAATTTCCCCACGCGCGACACGCGGGTCTCGGAGCCCGGTTGCCGTGAGCGTCACGGGTCCGCCGCCGACCGTTACCGTTCGCCACAGAGCAATGATCAGGCAGAAGCCGAAGAACAACGAGCCGATGGCTCCTATCGCCAGCTTGAACCACTCGTTCTCTCGCCAACCCAGCCATAGCAGCAGCCCGGAGCCGCCGGTCATCAAGATCCCCAGCCCGACGAGCTTCAACAATTGCCAAGGGGAGCTGCGAAACTGGATTGCCGGCAATGGTTCGGCCACTGCACGCTCGCCATTCTGGAGTGGTGCGCTACGCAGCGACCGCCTGCATCGCGCTTTCGAACACCCGCCGGCCATCGGCCGAGCCCAGGATCTTGTCAAAGTGCCGCTCAGGATGCGGCATCAGCCCGACGATGCGGCGGCGCTCGTCGCAGATGCCTGCGATGTTCCTCTGCGCGCCATTCGGATTCGCTTCGGCCGTCGGCAGTCCGCTTGCCGGATCGACATAGCGGAACACAACGCGCCCCTCGCCCTCGAGCCGGTCCAGAGTCGCCCCATCGGCGAAGTAGTTGCCATCGCCGTGTGCAACCGGGATGTTGACGATCTCACCCGCATTGTAGGAACGCGTGAAGACGGTGTCGGTGCGCTCCACCTTCAGGAACGTGTCACGGCAGACGAATCGGAGCGACGCATTGCGTTGCAGGACGCCGGGCAGCAGCCCCGTCTCGCAGAGAACCTGAAAGCCGTTGCAGATGCCGAGCACGGGCGTGCCAGCCTTCGCTTTGGCGATCACCTCGCGCATGATGTTGGAATGCGCCGCCATCGCCCCGCAGCGCAGGTAGTCACCGTAGGAGAAGCCGCCCGGCAGCACGATCACGTCGACGTCAGGCAGCGCCGTCTCGCCGTGCCAGACCATGTGAACACCCCGCCCGGTCACAGCCTCGAGCGCGACCTTCACGTCACGGTCGCAGTTGGAGCCGGGAAAGACGATGACCGCAGAGCGCATGAGCGCGATCTCCTTGCGAGTTCCAACTCAACCGAACCGCCACCACACCGCAACCAGTGCTGCGACCAGCGGGATCAGTAGAAATATCACCGCCTTGAGCGCCACGAATTTTATGGCGCGGACGGCGTCCTCGTGCACATCGGACTGGACGATCCGCTCAGGCTCCGAGCTCATAGCTGTAGTTCTCGATCACGAGGTTCGCGAGCAACTCACGGCACATACGCTCGACTTCGGCCTTCGCCTTGGCCGCGTCGGTCTCTTTCAGATCGACCTCGATGTATTTGCCTTGGCGCACCTCCTCCACACCTGAGAAGCCGAGGCTTCCCAGCGCGTTCTGAATGGCCTTTCCCTGCGGGTCGAGGACGCCGGTCTTGAGGGTGATCTTGATTCGGGCTTTCATGACGGCTCGTGAGTTGGTGGATGCGTGAATATGCGAAGCCGCGCCGACCTGGATGCCGCGCGGCATTCCTCCCGCGCTCACCCATTGACGCGCTCCCGCCGGCGCTTCCTAGTTCGGCTTGCCTGTCGGGTTCGAGGCGACGAGCACCGGACCGGCACCCTTCGGCCGTGGATTCTCGGTTAGTACACCCAACCGGCGGGCGACTTCCGTATAGGCCTCGAGCACGCCGCCGAGGTCGCGCCGAAACCGGTCCTTGTCGAGCTTGTCGCCCGATGAGACATCCCACAGGCGGCAGCAGTCGGGGCTGATCTCGTCGGCAAGCACGATCCGCATCTGATCGTTCTGCTCCCAAAGGCGACCGAACTCGACCTTGAAGTCGATCAGTCGGATCCCGATTCCGAGGAAAAGGCCGACGAGAAAGTCGTTGATCCGGATCGCAAGCGACATGACCTCGTCGATCTCTTGTGGGCTCGCCCAACCGAACGCCGTGATGTGCTCCTCCGACACCATCGGATCGTTGAGCTTGTCGTTCTTGTAATAGAACTCGATGATCGAGCGCGGCAGTTGCGCGCCCTCCTCGAGTCCGAGGCGCTGAGAGAGCGACCCCGCCGCGACATTTCGCACCACGATCTCGAGCGGGATGATCTCGACTTCGCGGATCAACTGCTCACGCATGTTGATACGCTTGATGAAATGCGTCGGCACGCCGATCTCGCCGAGCCGCTGAAACATGTACTCCGAGATCCGGTTGTTGAGCACGCCCTTGCCATCGATCTGCGCGTGCTTCTTGCCGTTCAGCGCGGTGGCATCGTCCTTGAAATGCTGAATCAGGGTGCCGGGCTCCGGCCCCTCGTAGAGGACCTTAGCTTTGCCCTCGTAAACGCGACGCCGCCTGTTCATTTCGTCGTTCCTCGTAAGGAGCCACTTATTCTCGTTGCCTGCCGAGCGGTTCGGCCGTGCGCCGCGCCCGCTTTCTGTCACTGGAACACGCCCCCTGCCCGGCGATCTACCAGCCATGCCGCAGGTGTCGAGCCAGTTCGATTTCATCCGGACTCTAGCCGAACCGGGGGGGAGAAACAATGTTAGGGGAGCGGGCGACCCGTTGATGGTAACGGCCGGCTCCTGTCTCTTGTTGATTTCCGGGCCGGAGCCGGGCTAAGCGGAATGCGGAGCGTTAACGCGCCGTCAACCGCAATTGCGCGCGAGCCTGCTCGGAAATGCAACCCTTGATGGCGAGGCCCCTATGACGACCTTCGATGAGCGCGAGAAGAACTTCGAGAAAAAATTCGCGCACGATCAAGATCTTAAGTTCAAAGCCGAGTCCCGCCGCAACAAGATGATCGCGGAATGGGCAGCGGCCAAGATGGGCATCACCGGCACAGCCGTGGACGACTACGTCAAAGCCGTTCGGAAGGCGGATCTGGCGGAGAAGGGCGACGACGATGTCGTCCGCAAAATTGCGAAAGATCTGGCCGAAAAAGGACTTAAAGTTGCAGAGACAGACATTCGCAACCAGATGGGAGAGTGCCTCGCCAAGGCAGTAGCGGACCTCGAAGCCGGTCGTTGAGCTGCCTTACCCCAGTTTCTTGAGAAACATCCCGAAGGTCAGCAGACCTTCGGGCCATGGCCCGTGGCCGGACGCCGTGTCGATGTGCCCCGCCCCGGCCATGATCGACACGTCCGAGCCCCACGCTGCTCCAAGCTCCTGGGCCCGCTCGACGGTGCAATAAGGATCGGTCGAACTCCCGATAAGCTTCGACGGGAATGGCAGTGGCTCCATCGGCAGCGGCACGAAGCCGCCGTCAGTGGCCGGCCAAACGTCTCGCCCCTCCAGATCGGACGGCGCCACCAGGAACGCACCGACCAGACGCCCACCGATGCGCGGCGCCGCAGCTATCGTCGCCGTAACGCCGCAACTATGAGCGACGATGACCGGAGGCCGGGTCGAGGCATGCACCTCGACGACGATCCGCTCCACCCAATCAGAGAGTTTCGGCTTTTCCCAGTCGGCCTGCTCGACCCGCCGCGCCGTCGACAGTTGGCGCTCCCACCTCGACTGCCAGTGGTTCGGCCCCGAGCCGGTCCATCCCGGTACAATCAGAATGTCGATTTCTCTGACGCGCATGAGTTATCCTTCTTCGTGCGCATCCATGGAGATCGGCGCTCAGGGTCTGGGAGATGGCAAACGTGAAGCTCTATATCACACCGACGTCGCCCTACGCACGGGTGGCCCGCATCGTCGTGCTCGAGAAAGGGCTCGCGGATCGCGTCGAGGTCGTCGAGGCGAGAACACGTTCCACGGGAAGCCCCTACTACGACATCAATCCCTCCGGCCGCGTTCCCTATCTCGTGCGCGAGGACGGCACGGGGCTCGAGGACAGCCGGCTCATCGCCACGTGGTTGGACAATCTCGATGGGAGCCCGACGCTCACTCCTGCCCTCGCCAGCGCCGATTGGCAGTACGGCCGGCTGGAGACCTACGCACAATCCTTGACGGATGGCCTGTCAGTGTGGGTCCGCGAGATGCGCCGCCCTGAGAATGAGCGCTCGCCCACGATCATCGCCCACGAGAAGGCCCGGGCCAACCGCCTCGCCGACTTCTGGGGGCGCGAGATTTCGCATCCCCTCATGCAAGGCCCTCTCAACCTGGCGCAGCTTTATCTGCTCGCCGGCATCGATCAGTTGGTGCATTGGGGGCACGGTGATCTCACCGAAGGGCGCCCGCAATTGGCAGCGTGGCTTGCGCGCCTCCACCAGCGCCCATCGATCAGGGCAACCGCACCCGGCGCATAGCCCCCGGCTGGCTCAGTCGTCCGCCGTAGGAATGTTCCGATAGATCTCAGCAAGCGGCAAGACGGTTCCGCGCGCCGAGAGCGCGAGAGTTTCGCCGCGTCCTGCAACCTTCGCAGGCTTCACCGGAAATGCGCGCGATTCCGGGTCGCGCTCCCAGATCCAGCAAATCGCTGCATCCTGGCTCACGACGATGTAAGCCTCCAGCGTGGCGATGGTCGCATACTCGGCCGGCTTGTCGATCATGTCAGTGTCAACGGACGACGGCGAGAGAACTTCGAATAGAAGGACCGCATTGTCGGACCTGCGAACGTCGAAGCGACCAGCGGCCTCTGGCTCCACAAGGACATCGGGGAAGCGCACGAAAGCTGGCTTCTCAACGCCGAAATCGGATGTCACGACTGCCCAACTTTCGATATCGAGCCGGGCCTCGAGTGAACGAGCGATATTTCGCACGATCCGGGCATGGCCGCGGGTGACATTCGACATCTGCACGACGCGGCCCTCCTTCCACTCGTACTTCCGGCCCTGATCCAGGAGCCAGCGGTCGAAAGCATCCTTGTCGAGCTTCAGATCGAGGGGGGCGTTCATGTGGCATCTACTGGCGGAACATTACCAGAGTGCGATACGGGGCGCAGCCTCCGGATGCGACCGAGGCGGCAGATCTCCAGCCTCACGCCGTCCCGAACACGCGCCGGAAGATCGTGTCGACGTGCTTGGTGTGATAGCCGAGATCGAACAGCGCCTCGAGCTCCGCTGGCCCAAGCGCCTTCGAGACGTCCTTATCGGCCTTCAGCAGCGTCAGGAAATCACCCTGTCCGCGCCACACCGGCATGGCGTTGCGCTGTACCCAGGCGTAGCTGTCCTCGCGGCTGACGCCCTTCTGAGTAAGCGCCAGCAGCACACGCTGCGAGTGGATGAGCCCACCGAGACGATCGAGGTTCACCTTCATGTTCTCAGGGTAGACGATCAGCTTCTCGATCACGCCTGCGAGGCGATTCAATGCGAAGTCGAGCGTCACCGTCGCGTCCGGCCCTATCATGCGCTCGACCGAGGAGTGCGAGATATCTCGCTCGTGCCAGAGCGCCACGTTCTCCATGGCCGGCATCGCGTAGCTCCGAACCATCCGTGCGAGCCCGGTCAGGTTCTCGGTCAACACCGGATTGCGCTTGTGCGGCATCGCCGACGAGCCCTTCTGCCCCTCCGAGAAGAACTCCTCGGCTTCGAGCACCTCGGTCCGCTGCAGATGGCGAATCTCGATCGCGAGGCGCTCGATCGACGAGGCCACGACGGCCAGCGTGGCGAAGAACATGGCGTGCCGATCCCGCGGAATGACCTGCGTCGAGACCGGCTCAGGGACGAGCCCGAGCTTGCCAGCGACATGCTCCTCGACGCGCGGATCGATGTTGGCGAACGATCCGACCGCGCCCGAGATCGCGCAGGTCGCCACCTCGCGCCGCGCCATGACGAGCCGCTCCCGCCCTCGCGAGAACTCCGCATAGGCCTGCGCCAGCTTCACACCAAAGGTCGTCGGCTCCGCATGGATCGCGTGGCTGCGACCGATCGTGACGGTGTTCTTGTGCTCGAACGCACGCGCCTTCAGCGCTGCGAGCAGCCGGTCGACATCGCCGATGAGAATATCCGACGCGCGCACGAGTTGCACACTCAGGCAGGTATCGAGCACGTCCGAAGATGTCATCCCCTGGTGTACGAAGCGCGCCTCTGGGCCGACATGCTCGGCCAGATGCGTCAGGAACGCGATCACGTCGTGTTTGGTCACCCGCTCGATATCGTCGATGCGCGCCACGTCGAACGTCGCGGCCGAGCCCTTCTCCCAGATGATACGAGCCGCCTCCTTGGGAATGATCCCGATTTCGGCCATCGCGTTCGCCGCGTGGGCCTCGATCTCGAACCAGATCCGGAAGCGCGTCTCGGGCTCCCAGATTTTCACCATCTCGGCGCGGGAATAGCGGGGAATCATGGGTAGCCTCGGGCGCTTGGCATCGCAAGTGCGACGCCTACCAGAGCCAGGCGGAGCCTGCAATGCGCCCGACCGCCCCCGGTCGGACTATTGCGGCGTGAAGATGCGCAGAGCCGCCGACGACGCCGCCCCACCGATGACACACGGCACCGCGATCTCGGGATGCCCGAGCGTCCCCGCCACGACACAGCCCAGTGCCAGTGCCGTCTGGCCGGCCATGCCCCAGAACGTCAGCTTTCTGACCGATTCTGGACCCTTGCGTCTCAACTCTTCGATCGCTGCGGCAGCCTCCTTCCGGATCTTTGACGTCTCATAGGTCTCGGCCGCCTCGACGACCTCGGCGAGTTGCGCCGCGACCGGCTTCGGCCGCCTCGCCTGCTCGGCCTTCAGATGATCGAGGAGGTCCTTGTTCTGCAGCGCGTTGTTGGCGAGCGTCCACTTCGCCATGCTGCCGCTCGTGAGCTTCTCCACATCGTTGCCGTCCTTGGCCCAAGCCAGCGCGTCGACGATACGATCGACCGGCGCCATACGGCCCGTGGCGAAGAAATACCCCCATAGGGAGTCGAGCCCAGCAGGGTTGCTGGCCAGCGGCACCGTCTCGAGCGTCGGCAGCTTGCCCTCGAGGTGGCGCTGGATCAGCACCTTTCGAGCCGGCATTCGCTCGGCAAAACGGCCGAGGAGGCCTTTCCAATCGGGGAGGCCCGAGTAGGCGACGGCGCGGACGACCGCGACCTGATCCTCGGGTGGCATCGGAAACATACCGGCCACCAGCTTGTCGGCCTTGTCCGGATTGTCGCCGAGAACGCCGGCCATGAAGCCGATGTAGACTCCGCTCGAGTCCAGATCCCGGAACAGTGCGAAGGCGCTCATTGCCTTGACGGCCTCCGGCAACCGATCCGGGGTCGGCTTCGCGCGATAGGTATTGATCCATCTCAGGATGTCCTGAGGACCGCCAAAGAGCGTCTTTCCGCGCGGCGGTGGGGCGGCTGAGGCTCCCGCGCACACGGCCAGCGACGAGACGGCGAGACAGACGACCGCGAGGACGGCGGCGATGATCGGCATGGCAGGCCTCCTTCGTCCCGATTCTGGGCCCGAAGCGTGTGACCGTAGTGTGGCGATGGTCGATTGCGGGAGGCGCCGCAACACCTGGTTAAGCACGCTCCGTGCACGCGGCAACCAGACACCGCCTTTCCCCTCAATCTCAACAATTTGGCAATCGCCCCCTGTTGAAATGCTCGGTGGCGCAAAGGACTTTGGACACGAGAGACCGGGTGGATGTCGCTACTTCTGATTGACGATCAGGGAGAGTTGTGGCGCGGCGAATCGCGGCAACTGCGGGTTGCGTTCGACTCCCCTTATTCTGGCGGTGAGTTCGTCGAGTACGCGGTCAAGAACCTGGGCTTTGTCGCGATCAATGTTTTTGGTGCTTCCTGCCAGGCGCGGTTACGCCCCGGGTTCGTGACGGAACGAGCCACCAAGGCTCTTTTGGAATGGCTGGCTCGGTCGCGACTGGAGAGAATGGTTGTCTCGGCGTTCGACAAGGAGTGGCAGAGTCAGCTGGTCCGCGTCGCCGACGCACACTCGCACCTGTCTCAGCTGATCAACTATGCCTCGCAGGCGAAGCCCGACGATTTTCTCTCGAATAGCCTCGACATATCGGCCATCGCGGGCCGCCCACTGTTGCGCGACATCGTGGAGGCTTGGCCGCATATCGTCGGGCAGTACGAGTACGACGCGTTGCTTGCACTCCTCAGGGGGATTTTCGAGAACCGGTTCGTGGTCGTGAAGATGCCCGCCGAGGCGCCACACCTCCTGTTTCACGAGGTCGGTAACGGGCTAATGTACTCTGCCTATGAGACGTGGCGCTCTTGCGCGATTGGCGCACCGATCGAGGAGCAGCCTGACCGTCACTTCGGTCGGTGGGTTGCTTCTACGTACAATGCCGCCGCTCACGACGTTGTGCCTCGCATCGAGGCCGTCGATGCTATCATGCGGTGGCCACACGCTGGTCGCTCACGCCATCGCTATAAGCGTGTGATCTTCCCGTTCCACGCTGCGGGAGCCCCAAAATTCCTAGTTGGAGGCACGATCGTCGACGACTCGATCGACCTGCGTATCGCCAAACGGTGACGCCTCTGCGAGGAAATCCCTGATAAATCCGAGCTGGGTGTCCCAGTCGGTCCAGACCAGCGCCGCATGCAGCGTTTCGTCTCGCAGAACCGGGGTATTGATCATCTCGACTTCCCATTCGGCGTGCATGCGGCACTCGCGGGCGATCCCCCCCCGGACCACCTCCGGTGCCATGAAGCTGAACAAAAAATTCCAGCCCCAGCGGGTGTGCGAAAGCCCCCGCGTCAAGGGCGTCGTTACGTGGACAAGGTTGGCCTTGCGGTAGTCGGGACGCGCCCAGGCCGCCCCCGTAAAGGCGACGAGACCACGTCGCTCGCTCGCCGTCGGAGCCGTAACCCGCATGGCTTCTCCGTCGGCCCGGTCCCGCTCGGGCTCCCGGTAAAAGACACGCAGGCCTTCGATCTCGTCCTTAAGCGTCGCCTCACCCAGATTGAAAAGCCGTGACCCGTAAGTGAACACCACCTCACCACTACCGTTGCGCCCGATCAGCGCGTAGCCGTTGCTGTCGTCGACGTCACTGAACGCCGGGTCGAAGAGTGGCAGGATCGGGCGCCAACTCTTCCCGTTCCGACGATTGACCGCTACCAACTCGTCGAAGCTTGCGAACGACAGGCGGATGCCACGCTCCCGCATCTGCGCATCCGCAAGCGGGAACATCCGGCTCAGTTCCTTCTCGGGTCCGAAGTCGATCGCCACGTCCGCCAG
The DNA here is from genome assembly GCA_001464755.1 of Rhizobiales bacterium Ga0077524. Classification (GTDB taxonomy): domain Bacteria; phylum Pseudomonadota; class Alphaproteobacteria; order Rhizobiales; family Hyphomicrobiaceae. The sequence goes on along the minus strand of LNDR01000342.1, from coordinate 9,501 downwards.
AAAGCTGCGATGCGACCCTCGGTCGAGAGAGGTGGACCGGACTGCAGCAGGTGCTCGGCGATTTATTTCAACGGCCATCTCGTCACTCCGTGTCATCGGCTGTGCCCGGATGAAACGATTGCTTACTTTTTAGCCAGACACAAGGGGAGGTTGCGCCGCAGCTGCTATGCCCCTACCGAACAGCCGTGGCGGCCATGCGCGGCTTGACCTGAGCCGCAACGCTGCCGACAACGAGGCAATGACGACAAAGCCGATAGACACGCCCTCGCCGGGCGACGAGCCGGAGATAATGACGGTAGGCGCCGGCTCGCCGCCGTCCGACGCGCGCGATCCGGCGCCCGTCCGGACCGGCCCCGAGGTCATCGCCGGCTATCTGCGTACACTGACGGCGCAACCGGGCGTCTATCGGATGCTCGATGTCGACGGCACCGTCATCTATGTCGGCAAAGCGCGCAGCCTGAAGGCCCGTGTCTCGAACTACGCGCGCATGGGCGGCCACACCAACCGCATCGCCCGCATGATCGCCGTCACCGCCTCGATGGAGTTCGTCAGCGTCCGCACGGAAGCCGAGGCGCTGCTGCTTGAAGCAAACCTGATCAAGCGCTTCAAGCCGCGCTTCAACGTCCTGATGCGGGACGACAAATCGTTTCCCTTCATCCTGATCCGGCGCGACCACAATGCACCACAGATCCTGAAGCACCGCGGCGCACGCTCGGGGAAGGGTGAGTTCTTCGGTCCTTTCGCCTCGGCGGGCGCAGTCAACAGGGCGATCAACACGCTGCAGCGGGCATTTCTTCTGCGGACCTGCTCCGACAGCGTCTTCGAGAGCCGCACCCGCCCCTGCCTGCTGCATCAGATCAAGCGCTGCTCTGCGCCATGTACCGGCGAGATCGCCGACGCCGAGTATAACGTACTGGTCGGGGAGGCCATCAAGTTCCTCCGGGGCGAAAGCCAAGCCGTCCGCACCGAATTGCAGACGCTCATGCTTCAGGCCGCGGAGAAGCTCGAATTCGAGCGCGCGGCCGGCTACCGCAATCGCCTCCAGGCTCTCGCGCATGTCACGGCGGACCAGACCATCAACTCGGACGGTGTCGAGGAGGCCGACATCTTCGCGGCCCACAGCGAAGGCGGCCAGACCTGCATCCAGGTGTTCTTCTTCCGCAGCGGCCAGAACTGGGGCAACCGCGCCTATTTCCCGAAGGCCGACCGGAGCATCGGCACCGAGGAGGTGCTGGAAAGCTTCATCGCCCAATTCTACGACGACAAGCCGGTGCCGCGGCTGATCCTGCTCTCCCACGACCTCCCGTCTCAAGCGCTGCTCGAGGAGGCGCTGGCGCTGAAGGCTGAGCGGCGCGTCGAGATCCGAGTGCCGCAGCGCGGCTCCAAAACCGAGCTGGTCGAGCATGCCCTCAACAATGCCCGCGAGGCGCTCGGCCGGCGGCTTGCCGAAAGCTCATCGCAGCGTCGTCTGCTAGAGGGCGTCGCCGAGCGGTTCAGCTTGTCCCGAATCCCACGCCGCATCGAGGTTTTCGACAACAGCCACATCATGGGCACGAGCGCGGTCGGCGGCATGATCGTCGCCGGAGCGCAGGGCTTCGCCAAAGCGCATTACCGCAAGTTCAACATCAAGGACAAGGCGACCGCGCCCGGCGACGACTACGCCATGATGCGCGAGGTCCTGACCCGCCGCTTCAAGCGGCTGATCGTCAAGGACGAGGCTACTGAACGAGTGGCCGACGACCCGCCCCTTCACCCCAAGGAGTCCGAGGACGGTCCCACCTCTCGGATTACCGGTCCTGCTCCACCACCCCGCGGAGAGCGTGGCGCCGACGCGATCGCCTTCGGTGTGTTGCGCGCGGACCCGCCCTCACCTGCCAACCTCGAGCCCACCCTGTCGGAGGACGAGGACCCCGAGGAGGATGAATCCTCCGAGGCGGACGAGTTTCCCGACCGACCAGACCTGGTGCTCATCGATGGCGGTGCCGGACAGCTCGCCATCGCACGCCAGGTGCTGGCGGACCTCGGCATCGACGACATCCCGTTGGTCGGCGTGGCCAAGGGCCCAGACCGCGATGCCGGCCGCGAGCATTTCCATGTCCCCGGGCGCCCGCACCCGTTCATGCTGGAGCCGCGCGATCCCGTGCTCTACTTCGTGCAGCGCCTGCGCGACGAGGCCCATCGCTTTGCCATCGGCACCCACCGCGCCAAGCGCTCGAAGGCGATCGGTGCCAATCCCCTGGACGAGATTGCGGGCATAGGCCCCGGCCGCAAGCGCGCCCTCCTGAAGCATTTCGGCTCTGCCAAGGGCGTCTCGCGCGCTGGCGTCGAGGACCTCCAGGCGGTCGACGGCATCTCTGCCGAAATGGCGACCCGGATTTACGAGTTCTTCCAGAAGGGGTGAGGCCGGCCAATGTGCAACCTCTACTCCATGACAGCTGCCCGTGAGGCCATGCTTCGGCTGTTTCGTATCGGCCATAACCGCGCCGCTACATTTGAGCCGAGGGACGCGATCTTCCCCGGTCATACCGCACCGATCGTCAGGTTGGCCGCCGACGGCGAGCCCGAACTCGGTGTGATGAGCTGGGGCTTCGTCCTGCCTCAGGCTGGCCGCGCGCCCCGCCGGGTGACCAACTTCCGCGACGACAGGACCCGCCACAGCCCGTTCTGGCGGGAAAGCTTCGAGCGCCGCCGTTGCCTCGTGCCGGTGACGTCGTTCGCCGAGCCCCGCCAGGTGACGCCCGCCACCTGGCACTGGTTCGCGTTGGCCGACGGCGAGCCGAGGCCCCTGTTCGCCTTCGCCGGAATCTGGCGCCGGTTCCGGGGACCGGTCAAAAAGGATGGCCCCGCTATCGAGATCGATGTCTTCTCGTTCATGACGACACTGCCGAACGCCCTCGTCGCCACCATCAACCACGAGCGCATGCCGGTCATTCTCGCTTCCGAGACCGATCGCGACACTTGGCTCCGTGGCACGCCCGACGAGGCCTTCGCACTGGCCCGGCAGCATCCCCCGGAGCAGATGCAAATCGTCCAATCGGGTTTCGAGAAGCGCGACCTGCTCGATGTGACCGACGAGTTCAAGTTAACCTGACGATCGTTCCGCGTGGCTCGCCAGCAACAGCGGACGCATGGCCAAATTCCGCCACATGTCGCCACCGCAAGCGCCACATTCGAGGGCTAAGCCCCAATGATCGAATGCGGGCCACCGAGTCGCTCGACCGGCCCCGAAACAACAGCGGGAGAAGCGGGATGCGGAAGAGAACCCTGACGACGCTGCGTCGCTGGTCGAAGGACATTATGCTGGGCGCCGCGATCTTTCTCATGTTGCCTATACTGGCCGCCGCGCTGTCCGATCCTCACCAGCGCTGGACCATCAACGAGGCGTTCGCTGGCGATGTGATCGCGACACGGGCGGTCGAGGTGACGTCGCCACCCGGCCCGGCCGCAGAAAACGCCATCGTCGCGGCCGCTCAACTGCGACCGGCCGGCGTCACCATCCATGCTCGGCGCATGACTGAGCTGACCGTCCTCGGCCTGACCTTCTCGATGCTCGTCGCCTTCAATCTCGCCTTTTGGCGTCACCTCCGCCGCGAGAGCGCCTCCCCGCGACGGAATGCGGAGAGGAGGAGGCTATAAGAGGTCCGAAAGGGCTTTCGCCGCCTCCTCCCTGCTTCCTATATAGTCTCAGGTTTGAACCAGGAGACACCATCCATGCTTCGCCAGAGAGCCGCAGCTACCCTTTTTGGGCTCGCCGGGGCCCTTGTTATCGGAATCGCCGTCGGCATCGTCTCTCAGCGCGCGGCACCGGATGCCGTTCTCTCCACGACGTACGGGACGGCCTTCGCCGACTCTGACACCTCGTGGACGTCGCTCCCGCGTAATGTCTGGCTGAGCAGCGTCGGGGACGACGGCATCACGGGAGCAAACAGAGTGGTGGCACCCGGCGACACCGTCACCATTTCCGGCAGCGACGGCCATCCGCAGGTGATCAAGGTGACGGGTCTCGAATTCATCGAGGGTGACCATTTCGGGGCGCCCGGCGTTCGCTTCCAACTCGTCACCGGCCGCTCCGCAAACGACCGCTCGGGCGCCATCGTCCGCTTCATGTTCGCCGTCGAGACGCCGATCGGCCTGCCCGTGAAGCCGACCGCCGATCGCGTGCTGTAGCTCTTCGGCGGTGCGCATCGACGGTTGACGCTCGGGCTCGGCCTTGCGACGGTCACCTCGCCAGAACGGGAGCCAACGCCCATGCCTATGCGATCGATCATCGGCCTCGACCACGTCGTCATCATGGTCCGCGACCTGAGCGAGGGAGCGCGCCGCTGGGCCAGTCTCGGCTTCACGGTCTCGCCCATGGGCATGCACACGGCCGTCATGGGCACGGCCAATCACACCATCATGCTGGGCCACGACTATATCGAGCTGATCGGCGTCGTCGCCGAGACGGAGCGAAACCTTCCCGGCCGCCAGTTTCTTGCCCGTCGCGGCGAGGGCATGGAGCGCGCCGCCTTCACTGGCACGGATGCCGACGACGGTGTCGCCGAGTTGAAGGAGCGCGGCTTTGCCGCCCTCGGCCCCTATGACTTCGGCCGTCCCGTCGATATGCCCGACGGACGCCAAGTCGAGGCCCGCTTTCGCACGTTCGTTTGGCCTTTAGAGGAACGCCCAGGCGGATTGCGGGTCTTCGCGTGTCAGCATCTGACCCGCGAAAACGTCTGGATCCCCGAACTCACGCGCCACGCCAACACCGCCTACCGCATCGATCGCGTCGAGATGCTGTCGCCCGATCCCGCCAAGGCAGCGGCGCATATGGGCCGCCTGATCGACCGCTCACCGGAGCGCCTTGCGGATGGTGCGCTCAGAGTCGCGACCGGCTCGGGTCGCGGCGATTTCGTCTTCCTCGACCGCGCCACGCTGGAGCGGCGCCACCCTGGCGTCCCCCTCGATGGCATCCCCGCTGAAACAGCCATCACGCTTGCGCTTACCGTGACTGACGCCAAGGCGGCCGCAGCGGTGGTCGGCGCCAAGGCTGCCATCGTCGAACCACGCATGGTCAAGGTGTCCCCTGCCCAGGCCAACGGCGTCATTCTCGAACTGGCCCAAGGTTAGCTTGCCGGCACGTCGGCCGTTGTCGCGACCGCGCAACTTGGCGATGGCAGTTGTTGCCGCCACAATCGTGTGCGATGCACAATGGCCAACGATCCGCTCCCGGAGCCGACAATGCCGACCTACCGCCTGACGGCGCAGATTCCTCTCACGATCGAGTGCCCAGAAGCGATGCGCGCACCGAAAAGCCATCACGACGGCATCGGCCTCGACATCCTGGACGTCGGCGCCAACGTCGGCTCGTTCGCGCTCTGGGCTGCCCGACGCTGGCCGGCGAGCCGCATTCGGGCCTTCGAGCCCAATCCCGGCACGTTTGCGCTGCTCGAGCGCAATACGAAGGGGCATCCCGACATTTCCATCACCAACGCAGCCCTCTTTCCCGGCACAGCCCGCCGCGCGACATTTTTTGCGCGCTACGCCGGTGACGGCGAGGCCGGCCTCGAAAGCTACGCACGCGATACCTTCCGCGAGGGAGCCGAGGGAACCACGTTCGAGGTCGACGTGGTCGATCCCAAGGCGCTTCAGAGCGCCGATATCGTCAAGATCGACATCGAGGGCGGCGAGGCCGAGGTGCTGGCCAACCTTGATCTAACTGGGACTTCGCTCGTACTCGCCGAATTCCAGAACCGCCGCAACCGCGAGGCCATGCAGGTCACGCTTCGCGCAAGTGGTTTCGAGGCGCTCGTCGACGAGGAGGCCCCTTGGGACCCAATCCTCGACTACCGCGACTATCGCCAGGACCTGAAAGGCGACGTGTTCGGACGCATGTTCTACCGCAAGCGCGGCCAGACGCGGCTCGCCTATCGCCCCGCTATTGGCGGCGGCTGAGACTTCGTAGGGCGCTCGAAATTTCTAGCCAAGGCCTCGAGGCGCGAGGCTCTGGCTGATCCCGCCCCTGCCCAATTTCGACGCGCCGGCTCACGGCCGGCCCGCCATCCTTCATACAAAATCGCGGAACTGTTCAGAAGAGTGCAGCATTGATGCAGAAGCCGGGAATTCGCAGCCGCTTGGCTTTCAGAATTCACGAAAGGACTGCACAGATGAACACAATAGTTGTGAGTTTCGCCGCCGCGTTGATGCTCGGCGGTTCCACCGCCGCGGCACTGGCGCAGCAAGGCCGGGATGGCGGCGGTCGCCCCGACACCCCGGGCCAGAGCCAGGCAGCCCCGCCAGGACAGGCAGCCCCAGGCCAGGATCGGGGAGGTCCTGCGGCACGCGACGAGGGTCCGGGCGCCAGTCAGTCCCAGGGGCGCGGCAGCCCCCAGACCCAGACCCGCCGCGCTGGAGAGGGCAGCGAGCGCCCTGCACAAGAGAAGCAGGGCGGACCCGATCGCTCGACCGCCGAAGGCAAGCAGGATCGCGACCGTCAGGCCCAGGACAAGCAGAAGCAGGACGCCGACCGCCAGGCCCAGGGCAAGCAGAAGCAGGATCGCGACCGCCAAGCCCAGGACGAGCAGAAGCAGGATCGCGACCGCCAAGCCCAGGACAAGCCGAGGCAGGATCGCGATCGCCAGGCCCAGGACAAGCAGAAGCAGGATCGCGACCGCCAAGCCCAGGACAAGCAGAAGCAGGATCGCGACCGCCAAGCCCAGGACAAGCAGAGCCCGGTCGGCAAAGGTGATCGATCCGACACCGCGACGGACCCGCGCGGGGATGGCAACCGGGCTGATCGCGTTGAGCTATCGGATAATCAGCGCGAGCGCGTCCGGCGGGAATTCCGCGAGCATCGTCAGCGGACCAAGGCCCGTCACTACACCAATGTCGACGTCGACATTGGGATCGGTCGTCGCGCGCCACGGGACTGGAACTACCACGCGGTGCCGTCGTTCATCATCGATGTCCAACCGCGCTATCGTGGCTATCGCTACGTCTGGGTCGAGGACCGGTACTATATCGTCCATCCGTCGAGCTATGAGATCGTCGCTTACGTGGACGACGACAGTGGCTACGTCTACGCCTCCGGCGGACGCACCGGCAGCAGCGCAACGGGTCGCGGTGGTGGCGAGGCCGGCCGTGCGGGACGGTGCGAGGTCTCGCTTAACGAAGCCGAGCGCAGGCAGATCGTCGCGGCTATCGACGATTGGAGCCCGCGGCAACTCTCCGTCCCGGATATTCGCGTCGGCATCGATCTTCCCGCAGATATGGATCTGAGGCTGTTCCCCGAACCATTGCGCACCAGCTTCCGCGACCTCGAGGGCTGCCGCTATATCCCGGTTTCCAACAACCGGCTGCTCATCGTCGAGACCGACACGCGGCGCGTCGTCGCGATCGTGGAACGGTGAGCCGCCAACGACGACAGCATTCGGGAGCGGCGATCGCCGCTCCCGTTCATTGCCGAGCGCGCGCCGTGGGCCTCGCAGCATCGATCAAGTGGGGCACGAAACGGGCCCCGCGCCCTGTGATCAGATTGCGCTCCTCCCGAATGCCGATGCCGCGCGCCTCGCCGCCGATCATCCAGGCCCCGACCACGGGATGCCAGCCATCGAAGCTCGGCAGCGGCGCGAACGCTTGCGCGACACGAGCCATTTCGTCGTAGGGCCCCTCGGTCGAAATCAGCGCGCGCCCGTTTCCGTCGTCGACCAGGATCGACGCTCCCTCGCGGCCGAATAGCGGCTTCAGCACGGCCGGCCCCGGAACAGCACTCCGCTCGAGGCTGGCCGGCAAAAGGCAGGGGTGAGCCGGATACATTTCCCACAGAACGGCGAGAATGGCCTTGCTGGCCGCGACCACCCGCCACGCCGGCTCGATCATTCTCACCTTCGACGCCGCGATCCGCGGAAAGAACGGCTCCTCCGCCATCCAATCCCACGGATAGAGCTTGAAAAGGGTCTCGATCGTTCGCGGTTCGAGATCGACGAAGGCACGGCCATCCCAGCCCAGATGCTCGAGATCGAGCAGACACCCCTCGAGACCCGCCTGCACCGCCGTATCCTGCAGATAAGCCGTCGTGATGAGATCGTCGTCATCCTCCGGCACGCAAGCGAAATGGACCCGCCCGAGCCCCCGCTCCCCGCGCCAGCGCTGCCACGTCTCGATCAGGCCCTCGTGGATCGAGTTGTATTGATCCAAACCCGGAAACCGCTGCTCCAGCCAGTGCCATTGCACGACCGATGCCTCGAACAGCGCCGTCGGCGTATCCGCATTGTACTCGAGCAGCTTCGGCGCCCCTTCACCGTTCCAGCACAGGTCGAACCGCCCGTAGAGCGATGGCTCGTCCGCCTCCCAGCTTGCCGCCGCAAGTTGGCCCAGCTCGGGCGGAATACCCATCTCGGCGAACCGGTCATGCACGATCACACGCTCGACCGCGGCCTCGATCATGACAGCAAGCTCATCGACCGCGAGATGCAGAGCCTCGATCGCGTCGGGGCTAACGACATAGGCCGCGTCCTCGGCCCAATACGGAGAGGCGACGGCTTCGCCCCGTCCAGTATCGAGATCCATCCCGAGGTCCGCCAGCTTGGCTCGCCAATCGGGTCGCGGCTCGAGCGTGATTCGTCGCATATCGTCGTCTCGTCGGGCCAGATCGCAGCGTCATTCCGATAAGGCCGATCCGGCCTCAGGTCCCCCAGGACCGCGACGACGAGCGAGACGCCCGTCTCCGGTTGCAGCTCGGACCAAAGCCGCCTCGCTCGATGCCGAGCCGCGCCGCCTGCAGTCCGCGGCCTGGTCCCGGATCGCTCGAGCTGCAAGACAACGGCCGCCCCCCGACCATCCGATATGCGGGGCCAAGGTAGCGTCCGACGAGCTGGCTCGTCCCGCCCGTCGTGCATTGTGCCGAGCTGTAGTCCTTGGCGCAGTCGTCAGCCGACGCGTAGACGTTCCGGTGATACTCGTTCGAGTACGTCGTCCGGGTCGAGCAGCCGCCGAGCAGCGTTGCGAGGCTGCCGGCCGTGCCGAGAAGCACCAGATTCACCGCCCGCGAGCGCCAGCGCGGAGCATGCCCGTTCATGGCGTCATGCTCGCGGCATTTAGCAGCCCGAGGCAGATCGCAACGCCAGCTTTCATGATACCCGCCGCCACGTCGCCCTCCTCGATCGCGTCATAGAGGCGAGGCAGATATCGAGACAACGCCCAATGCCCGGCGACCTGGATGCCGAGACCGATCAAGCCCCACAGCGCCGTATCGATGACCCCCTGCGAACTCGAGATGGCACGTGCCACCACGATGACGTACCCGATCATTCCCCCCATCAAGCCGATTGCCGCCGCCGAGTTGCCATTGCGGATCAGATCGAGCTCGCGATGCGGGGTCGAGACGCAATAGGCGAGAAGAAACAACCCCGAAAGCCCAAGCCCCACCGCCAGATGGGCCGCAAACGCGAGAAGCGCCGCCAGAAAGTCGAGCATGATGTCTTGGCTCCAATCGCTGCAATCGACCTATAATACCCTTCGACT
>LNDR01000341.1 GCA_001464755.1 Rhizobiales bacterium Ga0077524 | reverse complement strand
GAGATCAATCCCCTGCTCTTTTTTGAACTCGTCGGCAAGGTAGCTGACGAGCTTCATGTCGAAGTCCTCGCCGCCGAGGAACGTGTCGCCGTTCGTCGACTTCACTTCGAATACGCCGTCGCCGATCTCGAGAACCGAGATGTCGAAGGTCCCACCACCGAGATCGTAAACCGCGATCGTCTTGGAGGTCTGCTTCTTGTCGAGACCGTAGGCAAGCGCGGCGGCAGTCGGCTCGTTGATGATGCGGAGCACCTCAAGCCCGGCGATCTTGCCAGCATCCTTGGTCGCCTGCCGCTGGGCATCGTTGAAGTATGCGGGCACGGTGATCACGGCCTGCGTCACAGGCTGTCCGAGGTAGGCCTCGGCCGTCTCCTTCATCTTGGCGAGAATGTCTGCCGAGGGCGAGTATTGCTTGCCGCGCGCCTCGACCCAAGCGTCACCGTTCTTACCCTCGGTGATGTTATAAGGGACGAGGTTCTTGTCTTTCGCGACCATGGGATCGGCGTAGCGCCGCCCGATCAAGCGCTTGATCGCAAACAACGTATTAGTTGGATTAGTCACGCCTTGGCGCTTGGCCGGCAGGCCCACGAGGCGCTCACCATCCTCCGTGAAGGCGACGATCGACGGGGTGGTGTTTGCCCCCTCGGCATTGGGGATGACCTTGGGCTGGCCACCTTCCATGACGGCGACGCACGAGTTGGTCGTGCCCAGATCGATCCCGATAACTTTCGACATGTCGTGGCTGTCCTTTTCATTGCGGCGAACCGATCGGACCCGTTTGCTGGTTTCGCACTTTGTCAGTGCAAGTCCAGCCTTGGCATCCGACGCTCCGGTCGCTCCGGCATGGAGCCCTGGATGCGGTCCCCTGGAGCTGTCTTCGACGACAAAACGCTATATAGGTGTGGCCGTTTGGCCCCGCAACGGCCGCAAGAGCATGAAATCGGTAATTTCACCGAGGGCGACCCTGTCGCCACACAACCTCGACGCATAGGGCCGAAATGGCGATTCCACAAGGTTTTAGCTATCTGGCCGGGCATCTCGATCTTCGGCGCCAACACAGCATTCTTGCGGCGGTGCGCGCTGTCGTGGCGCATTCGCCGCTCTACACCCCCACCATGCCCCGAACCGGCAAGCCACTGAGCGTGTCCATGACCAACTGCGGACCACTGGGTTGGCTCACGGACAAGGCCGGCGGCTACCGCTATCAGTCGACCCATCCGGTCACTGGCCTCGCCTGGCCACCGATTCCGGCTGAACTCCTGCGCGTGTGGGACGAGTTGGCCGCCTACACAGCGCCACCTGAAGCCTGCCTGATCAACTATTACACGAGGGCGAGCCGACTCGGCAGCCACATTGACGCAGACGAAGCTGACACGGCGGCTCCCGTGCTTTCGATATCCCTGGGTGACGACGCCCTCTTCCATGTCGGGGGATTGCGCAGAGGGGCCCCGAAAGAGAGGATCGTTTTGCGATCGGGCGACGTCGTGGTGCTGGGTGGCGCTGCCCGCCTCGCCTACCATGGCGTGGACCGCGTTCACCCGGGAACGTCCAATCTTTTAGCAGAAGGCGGCCGCATCAACCTGACCTTGCGCAGAGTTAACTCGCCTAGCTGACGTGCACGGCCAGTGATCCCAACCCACGGGCACGACAGCCGTGATCCGGCAACTACTGCGTCGATGGACCATCCACCTTTGGCGACCCTGCTTCACCCTGGTCCGATGGATCGGAATGGGGTGCAGCCTCTGCGGGCGGCTGCGGCTTGGGGCCGCCTTTCGAGACGGAGACCATCGCGGGACGCAAGATGCGCTCCTCGATCATGTAGCCGGACTGGAACACTTGCGTCACCACACCTGCAGGTACCTCGTGCGATGGCACCTCGACCACTGCCTGGTGATGATGCGGGTTGAACGGCTCACCCTTGGGATCGAGGCGCTTGATACCATGCCGCCCCAGCACGGACAGCAATTCCCGCTCGATCATCGTGACGCCTTCGACGAAGCTCTTAAGCGCCGGATCCTGCTCGACGATTCGATGCGGAACGGCATCGATCGCCCGTTGCACGTTGTCCCCGATCCCGACGACATCCCGGGCGAACTTCGTGATCGCAAACTTGGCCTGGTCCGCCTTTTCGCGCTCCAGCCGTTTGCGCACGTTGTCCATCTCTGCATGCGCCCGCAAGAGACGGTCTTTGAGGTCTGCCGCCTCGGCTCGAAGCCGTACGATCTCCTCGCCCTCGGCGGGTGGCGCTTTCGCCTCGGCCGATGCAGCGGGCTGCTCGGCGGCGATCGCTGCATCGGGTGGAACCTGCGTCGCGCCGCTGGTTGTCGAACCCGCGCCAACGCCATCCTCGATCTTCTTGTCGCTCGTCATTGGCCTCTCGTTCGCGAAGTGGAGATCCCGGCAGCGCATCGGCAACGACGCGGCTGGAGCCGCCTGTTGGGGCCGCTTGTCATACTACAGCCTGGAAAAATCAAGTCAGCGCCTTGCCGATGAGCCGCGCGGTGTAGTCGACCATGGGAATGATGCGCGCGTAGTTGAGCCGGGTCGGCCCAATAACGCCGAGAACCCCCACAACTTTCGTGGTCTCGTCACGGAAGGGCGCGACGATGAGGGATGAGCCCGACAGCGAAAACAGCTTGTTCTCCGACCCGATGAAGATATGCACTCCGTCGCTTTTCTCTGCCAACCCAAGAAGATGAGCGAGTTCTTTCTTGGATTCGAGATCGTCAAACAACTGCCGGATCCGCTCAAGATCCTCCATTGCGGCCAAATCTTTAAGGAGGTTGGCTTGCCCGCGAACCAGAAGGCTGCGCCGCTCCCCTTGAGTACCCGACCAGGTTGCGAGCCCGGCCTCGATCACCTTGTGGGTCAACTGGTCGAGTTCGGCCTTGGCTTTGACGAGTTCAGATTCGATGTAGGCCTTGGCCTCTCCGATCGAAAATCCGCGCACATGATGATTGAGATAGTTCGCGGCCTCGATCAGCGCCGACGGCGGCAATCCGCGCGCCACCTGAATCACCCGGTTCTCCACCGTCTGGTCCTCACCGACCAGAACCACCAGCGCCTTGCCGGGCTCGAGTGCCACGAACTCAATGTGCTTGAGCCTAAGATCCTGCTTCTCGCTCAGCACCAAGCCCGCACAATGCGAAAGACCGGAAATCATTTCTCCTGCTTCTGCAAGAACTTGGTCCATTGGCAGGCGACGACGGGCGGCGAGCTGTACGTCAATCTGTCGCCGCTCCTCCTCCGTCAAATTGCCTACCTCCAAGAGGCCGTCGACGAAGAGCCTCAAGCCGGATTGGGTCGGCAGACGCCCGGCCGACGTGTGCGGCGCATAGATGAGCCCTAGATGCTCCAGGTCCGACATTACGTTCCGGACGGAGGCAGGCGACAGCGCGATCGGCAGGTTCCGCGCCAAATTTCGCGAACCGACCGGCTCGCCTGTGCTCAGGTAAGTCTCGACGATCTGCCGAAAGATCTCCCGAGACCGTTCGTTGAGCTTCTGTATTCCTGTCAGTCTGTCATTCACGGTCATATGCGCATAGTCGCCCGGCAAGGTGATGGTGAGCAATGGGCAAAGCGAGATATCGTCAGCCTCAACGTCAACGCTGCCCCAATGGCCGCGGTTGCACGGTAGCGGTTGATTGCGGGCGCCGCCTCCACTAGCTTCCGCCGATCGTCCTCCTGGGTCTAGCCCAGCCAACAGAGAGCCTGAGAATGCGTCCCTCCAAGCGTCTGCCCGACGAACTGCGCCGTGTTTCCATAGATCGCGCGGTGTCGATGCACGCCGAGGGGTCATGTCTCATCAAGTTCGGCAACACGCATGTGCTTTGCATGGCGAGCCTCGAGGAGCGGGTGCCGCCTTGGCTCAAGGGGCAGGCGCGCGGCTGGGTCACCGCGGAGTACGCCATGCTGCCGCGCGCGACGAACGACCGGACGCGCCGTGAGGTTACGACTGGCCATCCGTCTGGTCGTACCCAGGAGATTCAGCGTCTTATTGGTCGAGCGCTGCGCGCGGTCGTCGACCTGAAAGCTCTTGGCGAGCGACAAATCACAGTGGATTGCGACGTCATCCAGGCCGATGGCGGTACGCGCACTGCGGCCATTACCGGCGCTTGGGTGGCGCTTCACGACTGCCTTCAGTGGATGCGCCAACGCGATATGGTCAAGGACGGCGTGATCCGCGATCAGGTCGCCGCCGTCTCGTGCGGCCTCTACAAGGGCAAGGCCGTGCTCGACCTCGACTATGCGGAGGACTCCAACGCCGACGCCGACGCTAACTTCGTCATGACCGGCTCCGGCGGTCTCGTCGAGGTGCAGGCGACCGCCGAGACGGTGCCGTTCGGAGAGGAAGGTTTTGCAGAACTTCAGGCACTGGCGAAAAAAGGCATCGGCGAGTTGCTCGCCTTGCAGAAGCTGACCGTCTCCTAGGCCGGAGACCGTTTGTCGGCGAGGGCAGCTCTTCTCGCGGCGGCTCGTCGAAACGATTTGCTGCCAGAACGAGTTGCTTGAGACGGGGGCCGCACCGGCGGGACCGGCGACGCCGCAACCGACGGAGCATCCCAATGCCCACCCTCAAACCCGAAGGCGTGCTCGAGACCGTTCTTTATGCTCGCGACCTCTATTCTGGCCCTCGAGCCGTTCTCGCGGATGGAAGGGCGCCAGCTCTTTTATCGTTGCGGGGACCAGGTCCTTTTGATCTTCAACCCCGATGCCACTATCGTTCCGGCGAAGGAGGGCGCGCTGCCAGTCCCCCCGCACGGCGCCATCGGAGACGGGCACGTCTGTTTTCGAGCGAGCGCCTTGGATATCTCGGAGTGGCGCGCCCATTTGTTGGCGAAGGGCGTTGCGATCGAATCCGATTTCGAGTGGCCGGCATCTGGTGGCCGCTCCATCTACTTCCGCGATCCGGCCGGCAATTGCCTAGAGTTTGCCGAGCCGAGAATTTGGGGACTTACCTGATGGCTATTCGAAAGCTCGGCCGCGGTGGTCGCCTGGTCGTC
>LNDR01000340.1 GCA_001464755.1 Rhizobiales bacterium Ga0077524 | reverse complement strand
CGGGCCGCGCGCCAACTTCACGGCCGCGCTCTGCCTTGCCTGGCCCGACGGCTACACCGAGGTCTTCGAGGGCAAGGTGTTCGGCCGCCTCGTCTGGCCGCTTCGCGGCTCCAAGGGATTCGGCTATGATCCGATGTTCCTTGCCGACGGAGAAATCGAGACGTTCGGCGAGATGGAGCCAGAGAAAAAGCACGCCATCTCCCACCGCGCCCGCGCTTTCCGGTTGTTCGTCGAGGCCTGCCTTGAGTGAGGCGCTGGACAGCAGTCCCGACTGCGACGGCGGCTTTGCGGTCTACATCCATTGGCCGTTCTGTGCGCAGAAGTGCCCTTACTGCGACTTCAACAGCCATGTCCGCCACGGTGGCTGGGACGAAGGCGCCTATCTCGCCGCTTACCTTCGGGAATTGACGTCGACCGCAGCGGCGCTCGCTCGTCCCCGAGCCGTCGACAGCATCTTCTTCGGTGGCGGCACGCCGTCGCTCATGGCGCCTGGGACGGTGTCCGGCATCATCGAGGCGATCGACGCCCGATTCGGCCTAGCCGACGGTTGCGAGATAACCCTCGAGGCGAACCCCGGCAGTGTCGATGCTGCCCGTTTTCGCGGCTACCGCGCGGCAGGAGTCAACCGCGTCTCGCTCGGGCTTCAAGCTCTCGACGACGCGCACCTGCAGCGCCTCGGTCGAATCCACTCCGTGGCCGAGGCGCTAACCGCGCTCGATATCGCCCGCTCGACCTTCGATCGCGTTTCGTTCGACCTCATCTACGCTCGTCCCGGCATGACGGAATCCGCCTGGGAGGCCGAATTGGCCCGAGCCTTGGCCCTCCAAGCCGGGCACCTGTCTCTCTACCAACTCACCATCGAAGACGGCACACCTTTCGCCAGCTTGCATCGCGCTGGCAAGCTGATCATCCCCGAGCCCGAGTTGGCCGACCGGCTTTACGAGATCACCCAGGACATGTGCGAGGCCGGAGGCTTGCCCGCCTACGAAATCTCGAACCACGCTCGACCTGGCGATGAGAGCCGGCACAATCTCGTCTATTGGCGCTACGGGCACTATCTCGGATTAGGTCCAGGCGCGCACGGCCGCGAGCCTCGCCCTAATGGCCGATACGCTACAGTCAACGAGCGCAACCCTGAGGCGTGGCTGGCCCGCGTCAGCGAGATGGGGCGAGGCCTCACCGAAGTGAGTTGTCTCGCCCTCGACGAACAGGCCGATGAGCTGTTGTTGATGGGCCTGCGCCTGAGCGAAGGCATCGACCTTGCTCGCCTCGCCGCAATCGGCGGAGTTCGGCCGTCCACCACCGTAGTCGCACGCCTTGAAGGCCTTGGCATGCTCGAGATGCCGCGCACCGATTGCATTCGCGCCACCCGCGCCGGCCGGTTCGTCCTGAACGAATTGGTTCGCCAGCTTGCGCTCGCTTTCGAGCCCGCCGAAGTCGCTATTCGACCTTGTGCTTCCTGAGCTCGCGCACCAACCCCGTCAGCCGCTCGGAAACCTCGACACCGGTCTCAACGATGACCCTGAGCGTCGCCCGCCCTTGGATCAGCTTGTTCAGGCGGTCCTGCTGCTCGCCAAAGCCGTAGAAGAGCTCGTCAGGCGCCTGTATCTCACCATCCTCGACCGCGCTCATCACATCGAAGGCATTCTGTGAGGCGAGCACCAGCATCGACGCGATATCATTCATGAGCTGATGATACGACCTTGCCAGTGCCTGGTCGATGCGAGGACCACAGACGCCGAACTTGAGCGGCGAGGCCGAGCCGGCACCGTCTCCGGCAAAAAGCTTCGGATTGCGATGAAGTCGCTTGAAGATTTCTTGCAGGCCCATGCAGCACGACTCGAGATCGCGGAGCGCTATTCCAGCCTTGCGCCGAGAGCGGGATCGGTCAGCGGTCTTCTCGTGTGCCACCCAGTTGATGGCTGCAATCGAGGCGATGGCGCCGAGAGCTGACAGCGCAGGCAGGACGGCGGCGAGCGGATCGGGTGCGATCCGGCTATCGGCCTCGTCCGGTCTTTCGACTTTCTGTTGCATGTCCGCCGCCACGAGTTCGGTCCTCGAGCACGCACGCGGCCCCCACGAATCGAGAGGCATCACAAACCGAACCGTGCACGCGAGCGGCGGCGACAATGAGACGGCAAATGCGCCGGGCGGAGAGTTATCCACTGGACCAAACGACAGAGCCGGCTGCGAGGTGCAGCCGGCTCTGTCGCTTTGAGATGAGAACAAGCAAGGCAGACCAGCGTCATCGAGGCCCACCAGTGCCTCAAACAGGCTCAGTACACCCGTGCCTTGGGCTCGATGTACTTCATCTCGTTGGTCAGCGTGTAAGTGTGCACCGGGCGATAATCGATGTTCACTTGCCGCTTGGCATCATCCGCCCAGGTCAGCGTGTGTTTCATCCACTCCTTGTCGTCGCGATCCGGATGGTCCTCGCGAGCGTGGGCGCCGCGGCTTTCCTTGCGGTTCTCGGCGGCATGCATCGTCACGGCCGCTTGAGAGATGAGGTTGTCGTACTCGAGCGTTTCGATCAGATCCGAATTCCAGATCAGCGTGCGGTCTGTCACGGCGATGTCATCGGTGCCTTTCCAGACCTCGGTGATCTGCTGGCAGCCTTCTTTCAACACCGGACCGTCGCGGAAGACGGCGCAGTTGGACTGCATGATCCGCTGCATCCGGAGACGTAGAGCCGACGTCGGCGTGCCGCCCTTTGCATGTCGGAAGTGATCGAGGCGCGAGACCGCGAGTTCCCCCGCGTCCTTCGGCAGGTCCTGATGCGACGTGCCCTTCTCGGTCGTGTCGGCGGCGCGGAGGCCGGCGGCGCGCCCGAATACGACGAGGTCGATCAGCGAGTTGGAACCCAGCCGGTTCGCCCCGTGCACCGACACGCAGGCAGCCTCCCCGATGGCCATCAGGCCAGGAACCACGTGATCCGGATTGCCGCCTAGCTTGGTCAACACCTCGCCGTGGAAGTTCGTCGGAATGCCGCCCATGTTGTAATGCACCGTCGGCAGCACCGGAATCGGCTCACGCCGCAGATCGACGCCCGCGAAGATCTTGGCGCTTTCCGTGATGCCAGGCAGCCGCTCCGCCAGAATCTTCGGATCGAGGTGGTCGAGATGCAGGAAGATGTGGTCCTTGTCGGGACCAACACCACGCCCTTCGCGAATTTCGATGGTCATGGAGCGGGAGACGACGTCGCGGGAAGCGAGATCCTTCACGTGGGGTGCGTAGCGCTCCATGAAGCGCTCGCCGTTGGCGTTGGTCAGATAGCCACCTTCGCCGCGACTGCCCTCGGTGATGAGTACGCCAGCCCCGTAGATGCCGGTCGGATGGAATTGCACGAACTCCATATCCTCGAGCGGCAAGCCGGCGCGGAGCACCATGGCGTTGCCGTCGCCCGTGCATGTATGCGCCGAGGTGCAGGAGAAGTAGGCGCGGCCGTAGCCGCCAGTGGCAAGGATGGTCTTTTTCGCCCGGAAGCGATGCAGCGTGCCGTCCTCGAGACACAACGCCACTACTCCGCGGCATACCCCGTCCTGATCCATCATCAAGTCGATCGCGAAATACTCGATGAAGAATTCGGCCGAATGCCGCAGGCTTTGACCATACAGCGTGTGCAGCATCGCGTGGCCCGTGCGATCCGCTGCTGCGCATGTCCGCTGAGCCGGCGGCCCTTCGCCGAACTCGGTCGTCATGCCGCCGAAGGGACGCTGATAGATGCGCCCATCCTCCGTGCGGCTGAACGGAACGCCGTAGTGCTCCATCTCGTAGACGGCCTGTGGCGCATTGCGGCACAGGTACTCGATTGCGTCCTGATCGCCGAGCCAGTCGGCACCCTTCACGGTGTCGTACATGTGCCAGCGCCAGTCGTCCTGGCCCATGTTGCCAAGCGCGGCGGCCACACCGCCCTGCGCCGCAACTGTGTGCGAGCGCGTCGGAAACACTTTGCTGATGCAGGCCGTTTTCAACCCAGCCTCGGCACAACCCAATGTAGCGCGAAGCCCCGCGCCGCCGGCACCCACTACCACCACGTCGTAAGTGTGATCGGTAAACGGGTAAGCTTTGCCGTTCATGGCGGGCTTTGCAACGCCGTTCGCGCTCTTGTTCATGGCAGTCATCGCTCAGGCCCCGAATGAGAGTTTGGCAACTGCGAATACGCATGTCAGCCCGACGAGGATCACGAAGAACGTGTTGAGCATCAAAAGGAGAACTTTGCACCCCTCGGAGTGGAAGTAGTCCTCGATGATGGTCTGCATACCGAGCCGCATGTGCACCATGCCGGACAGCACCAGCAACAGCAGCGGCAAGGACAGAAGCGGGCTCTTGAGCGCTGCCTTGACCGTGACGTAGTCGGACCCGGCCAGACGCGCGATCTGCGCAAGCACGACGATCACAAGAACGATGTTGGCCACGGCTGTCAGTCGCTGCAGCCAGAAGTGGTCCGTGCCACTCTTGGCCGAGCCGAGCCCTCGCGCCTTGGCGAGTGGTGTGCGGATGCGCGCTTCGGTGGGACTGGGTGTCGGACGAAGTGTCGTGCTCATGATCAGAGCCCTCCTCTGACGCCGAGGCCCCAGGCCCACAACGCCGCCGTCAGCACGAGCGAGAGGATGATCGTTCCCCACGACAAGATATCCACCGAGGCGAGGTCGAAACCGCGCCCCGTATCCCATATGAGATGGCGGATACCGCCGATCATGTGGTGCAGGAGCGCCCAGGTATAGCCGAGCAGCACCGTCAGCCCAACTGCCGACCCCATCACCCCGTTAACATATGCGAAGTATTCCGGCCCCGTCGCCGCAGCGACCAGCCACCCCGCCAGCAGCAATGTGCCCACGTAGAGAGCGGCGCCAGTGATGCGATGGACGATCGACATCACCATGTTGATGAGGGGGCTGTAGATCTGTAGGTGCGGTGACAGCGGCCGCGCTTTGGGCCGCTGCGTATCGGCATTCGCCATCGGGTCGTATCTCCACCGGCGCACTTATTGAGTGTGACTTATTAGCTTGGCACACTCCTGGCGGCAATTGCTATCGAGCCGCGGTCGCAGATCGGGCTGAACGCCATGGAAAGTTGTTGATTGCGGGCGCGGTGACCTCCGGGCGAAGCTCATGCTACACGGCCCACCGCAGTCAGGTCGGCGTACGACATGCTCAAATGTTTCGGATTTTTCTGCTCAGTCCATTGCGCCGACAATCGCCCGGCCGAGACCGGTACCGCTCTCGAACGCATGCTCGGCCAACCGCCCTAGGCACCAATCGCCAGCCACACCGACCAGATGCTGCGTCGAAAACAGATAGGTCTCGCCCAGCGCCTCGTCCACCAAGCCATGGCGCCAAAGATGCGCCGAGATCTGTGCCGGCCTGATCGGCGGTAGACTCAGGATGTTGCACACCTCGTTCCAAAGCTCGGAGGCAACGACCTCGGATTCAACGTCCTCGGTCTCCCGGGTCCATGTCGGAGAGGCGTGGATTACGATATGGTCGCCCCGTATCGGGCGCCCTGGCTTGGCATTGTTCCTCGCCACCCAGCGCACCACCTCAGACATGTCCGAGAAGACATCCTGAGTTGGAAAGGCACGCTCCTCGAGCCGAACCAGCACCGCCCAGCACGGCGACACGCGGACCCGCTCCAGCGGCCGCGCGAGTTCCTCCAGTCGCCCGATCAGGAGACTTGCCTCGGGTGCAGGAGTTGCAACGGCTACCGCGTGGAACGGGCCAGCGCGCGTCTCATCCTCGAACCAGAGTTGCCAGCCCTTCTCATCGCGCTGCAGCGTATGCACCCTCCGATCCGTGTGGAGGCGCACGCCTTCGGCCAAAGGCCGGACCAAGGAGCTCATTCCAGGCGTTCCGACGAACCAGGGCATCAACTGGCTGGCCGAGGTGCCGTTGGCGGCAGTCGGTACCCACCGGGTCGCATATGCCGACCCGGTCAACTCGTCGAGGTAGTTCCGGAACCGGTCGGACCGCGCTGTAACGTACTGGGCGCCGTGATCGAATGGAACGAGGCCGAGCCGTGTCGTGGCCATGCGCCCGCCGATGATTCGGTCCTGCTCGAAGACTTCGACGTAGCAGCCGGCGCGTCGGAGGACCCGCGCGCATGCCAAACCGGCAACGCCGGCACCGATAACAGCGACCTTCTTCGTCACAACGGGCCTCTCTGAGGCTGTCACTGCCCTTCGACGACTCTTGCCCCGGCGGTGCGAACGAGTCCGATTGCGATGTGAACGGCCTGTTTCCGAGCCCTCAACCTCTCATGCATCGCCTACTCTTAGGTTAATGCAACCATGCCAATCGCTCCGTGCCGGCACATTCGGCGGTGCCAGCCGGCTCCTTGGTGCGGTCGACGCAATATCAGCGGGGCATCGTGACCCAATAGTCGAGATCGAGGATCACACCTTCGGTCGGGGTTGCCGCCTCGGATGGTCCTGGGAAGGTAGAGCAACTCAGGTTCTTGGTTGCGACGGTTCGCAGCCGGAGCGCACCAATATCACTCCGCCCCGGAATCGCCTCCCGCTCGAGCACCTCGGACCATGCGTAGATCGTGTCGCCTGCGAATGCCGGCGCCGCGTGCCGACCGCCGTTGATAGCGGCAACGTGAAAAGCGTTCGCCAAGCCGTTGAAGGACAGTGCACGCGCCAGCGAGATCACCACGCCGCCGTAAACGAGGCGCCGCTTGAAACGGCCTTGCCCCTCGGTGTGCTGGTTGAAGTGCACTTTGGCCGTGTTCTGGTAGAGGCGCGTCACCAGCTGATGCTCCGCCTCCTCGATCGTCATACCGTCGATATGGTCGATGCGCTCTCCGACCTGATAGTCGCCCCAGACGAACGACGATCCGGCGAGTGCGAGGTCGTAGGCTTGCGTATCGATCGGTGGCACGGCCTTGCCGATGTCGCTCGCGGCCACATGCGACGCTAGCGTGGGGACGACGGAATCGGGCACGCTGGCAGCCTTGTCGCGCTTGCGCACCATCACCCAACGCGCGAACGTAAGCACCGATGCGCCGCGCTGATTGTGCCCTGTCGAGCGCACGTAGACGACACCCGACTCTTTGTTCGAGTTCTCCCTGAGACCGATGATCTCTGTCGTCGCCGAGAGCGTGTCACCCGGGAACACCGGCTCGAGGAAGCGGACGTCCGCATAGCCGAGATTGGCGATCGCATTGAGTGAGAGGTCCGGTACCGTCTTGCCGAACACCAAGTGGAACACCAGCATGTCGTCAAGAGGTGACCGCTCGTAACCGACGGCCCGCGCCAGCGCTTCCGACGACTGGACCGCGAACCGGGCGCCGTAGCAGGCTTGGTAAACGGCTGCGTCGCCCACCGTTACGGTCCGCGGCGTCGCGTGGCGGATTACCATGCCGATCCGGAAGTCCTCGAAAAAATTGCCGGTGGTCGATTTCGCTTGCATTGGGGCGGTCGAGGGCATGCCGATTGCTCCTTCATCGTGCCGCCCGTTGGCTCTTTCGATAAGGGGCGGGACACTTGGCTCCGATCACGACCCTTGCGGCCTCGCATTACTGGCGTCAACATAGCAGAGGGCCTTGTTCCTTCCCCGGACGTCGGGGGCGCCCCCGACCGCACCAACTGGGCTGTACCGCATGCCGAACAGACTGATTTGTCCGGACGGGTTGGCGGCAGCGGTCAAGCCGTGTAATCCTACCTTGTAACCCTTCCAAACCAGACCAATCAGCGAAGCTCACCCAAGAGGCAATCACGCATGCGATATGAGTCACCGGATACCCTCGAGGCCGCAGCCAAGCTCCTCGCATCGGAGAGCGGCGAAGCGCGAATCCTGGCGGGCGGGACCGATCTTCTGGTCCAAATCCGCTCTGAGGTCCTGAGCCCCGCTCTGGTCGTCGACATCAAGAAGGTCGCCGAGACGCGCACGATCAAGGAGGAGGCAGGCGGCTTCCGCATCGGCGCAGCTGTCACGGGCGCCGAGCTAAAGGAGCATTCTGCGCTCAAGAAGGTTTGGCCCGGCCTTGTCGAGGCGGCCAACCTCATCGGCTCTACTCAGGTGCAAGGTCGCGCCTCACTCGGTGGCAACCTCTGCAATGGCTCTCCGGCCGCCGACAGCGTCCCGGCGATGATCGCCGCCGGCGCAGTCGCGTCGATCGTTGGGCCCAATGGGCGTCGCGACCTCAAGGTCGAAGACATCATGCTCGCCCCGCGCAAGCTCGCGCTCCAGAAGGGTGAGATCATCGCGTCGTTTCTGCTGCCGAAGCGCGCACCGCACTCCGGCGATGCCTACCTCCGCTTCATCCCGCGCACAGAGATGGACATCGCGGTGGTCGGCTGCGGCGTCAGCTTGACGCTCGACGGTTCCGGCACATGCGCTGCGGCCCGCGTCAGCCTCGGCGCGGTTGCCGCCCGCCCGCTGCTGGTCGAGGACGCCGCCAAGGCTCTCATCGGCAGCAAGATCGACGACGCGGCCCTGGAGAAGATGGCGGCTGCCGCCCGTGCGGCCTGCAAGCCGATCGACGACAAGCGCGGCACGATCGAGTTCCGCACCGACGTGGCTGGCGTGCTCGCCAAGAGAACTGCACTGATCGCGCTCGAGCGCGCGAGGAAGGGCTGACGATGAAACATCACGTAACGACGACGATCAACGGTGACGAGACAGAGTTCCTCTGTGATACCGAGCAAACCCTGCTCGACTGCCTCAGGGACGAGCTCGAGCTCACCGGCACGAAAGAAGGTTGCGGCTCCGGCGACTGCGGAGCATGTAGCGTGCTACTCGATGGCCGTCTGGTCTGCTCTTGCCTCGTTCTCGGCGTCGAGGTCGGTGGCAAGAAGATCGACACGATCGAGGGCATGGCAACAGGCGACAAGTTGCATCCCCTCCAGCGCAAGTTCCTCGAGCATGCGGCGCTGCAATGCGGCATCTGCACGCCAGGTGTGCTCGTGGCCGCCAAGTCGCTGCTCGAGAAAAATCCGAACCCGACGGAGACGGAGGTCCGCTACTGGCTCGCCGGCAATCTCTGCAGGTGCACCGGGTACGACAAGATAATCCGTGCCGTGATGGATGCCGCCGCCGAAATGCGAGGAGCCTGATCACATGCAGGAGCGAGTGAAGATCCCCAAGTTCGATGTCGTCGGTACGCGCCCCGTGCGCCCCGACGGCGCCGATAAGGTAACTGGCCGCGCCAAGTATGGCGCGGACCACAACGTTGCAGGTCAGTTGGTTGGCAAGGTTTTGCGGTCGCCCTATCCGCACGCCCGCATCAAGTCGATCGACACGTCGGCCGCGTTGGCGCTTACGGGTGTCAAGGCGGTAGTGACGCGCGACGACTTCAAGGATCAGTCGTCGGAGTTCGTTCCTGCTGGCGAGATGCTGGTCAACTATCGCGATGTCCTGCGCAACGTCATGGCGCGTGAGAAAGTCCTGTTCGAGGGCCATCCCGTCGCCGCGGTAGCTGCCACGAGCGAGGCGATTGCACGAGCCGCGCTCAGGGCGATCAAGGTCGAGTACGAGATCCTCCCGCACGTGATCGACGTGGTCGAGGCGATGAAGCCCGATGCGCCGATCGTCGAGGACGGCATGATCACCGTCGGCGTGACCCCGCCGCCGACCAAGCCGTCCAACGTCGCAAAGCGCGTCGAGTTCGTTCTTGGCGACGTCGAGAAAGGCTTCAAGGAGGCCGACCTCGTCATCGAGCGCGAGTTCAATACAAAGCCGGTCCACCAAGGCTATATCGAGCCGCATGCCTGCGTCGGGAGCGTCTCCGAGGATGGCACTGCGGAACTCTGGACGACGACCCAGGGACACTGGATCGCGCGTGCCCATTGTGCCCGCCTGCTCGGCTGGGACATGACCAAGCTGCGCGTCACGTCGTCCGAGATCGGCGGCGGTTTCGGCGGCAAGACTGTCGTCTACCTCGAGCCGCTGGCGCTCGCGCTCTCGGCAAAGACGCATCGCCCGGTCAAGATGGCGATGAGCCGCGAAGAGGTGTTCAAGGCCTCCGGCCCGACCTCCGGTGCCAATGTCTGGGTCAAGATGGGCGTCAAGAAGGATGGCACCATCACCGCCGGCGAAGCGATCCTGAAGTATCAGGCCGGTTGCTTCCAGGGCTCGCCAGTTCAGCCGGGCTGCATGTGCGCGTTCGCGCCCTACGACCTCGCCAACGTCAAGGTCGTCGGTTTCGACGTGCTCTCCAACCGCCCGAAGGTCGCTGCCTATCGCGCCCCGGGCGGCCCGATCTCCGAGTACGCCGTCGAGAGCGTCGTTGACGAGATCGCCGAGAAGCTCGGCATGTGTCCGATCGAGTTGCGCCTCAAGAACGCAGCCAAGGAGGGCACCAAGGCAGCCTACGGTCCGAAATTCGGCCCCGTCGGCATGGTCGAGTGCCTCGAGGCGGCCAAGAGCAGCCCGCACTGGAATGGCCCACTCGGCAAGAACCAGGGCCGCGGCATCGCGGCCGGCTTCTGGTTCAACATCGGCGGCGAGACGACTGTCAATCTCCAGCTCAACGAGGATGGCACGCTCACCCTCATGGCCGGCACGCCGGACATCGGTGGTCTCCGCGCCTCGCTCGCCATGATGGCGGCCGAGGAGCTGAAGATCCCCTACGAGAAGGTCCGTCCGATCATCGGCGACACGTCCACGCTCGGCTACAACTTCGTTACTGGCGGCAGCCGCTCGACGTTCTCGAGCGGTCTGGCGACGGTCGAAGCGGCTCGCTCGATCATCAAGCAGGCCTGCGGACGCGCTGCCAAGCTTTGGGAGATTCCCGAGGACGCCGTGACCTGGGACAACGGCGAGATCAAGCCGGCGGGCGACAACGCCGGCAAGTTCAAGCCAATGAAGCTCTCAGACATCGCCAAGGTAGCCGGCAAGACAGGCGGATCTATCGTCGGCGTCGGTGCCATCTCGGCTCAGGGCGCAGCCCCGAGCTTCGGTGTCCACATCGCCGACAGCGAAGTCGATCCCGACACCGGCAAGCTGACGATCACGCGCTACACCGTGATCCAGGATGCGGGCATCGCGATCCATCCGGCTTACGTCGAAGGCCAGTTCCAGGGCGGTGCTGCCCAGGGTATCGGCTGGGCCCTCAACGAGGAGTATATCTACGGCGCGGATGGCAAGCTGCAGAACGCCGGCTTCCTGGACTATCGCATCCCGGTCGCCTCCGACCTTCCGATGATCGAGACGATCATCGTCGAGGTGCCGAACCCGCGTCACCCTTACGGCGTGCGCGGAATCGGCGAGACGGCGATCGTGCCGCCCATGGCAGCCATCAATGCCTCGGCAGCACGTGCAACGGGCGTGCGCATGTTCGAACTCCCGCTGTCGCCGCCGAAGGTGCTGAAGGCCATGAAGGAAGCGAAGAAGGCGTAAGCCTTCACAACAACGCTGCTCGACAAATACAGGCCGGTGCGGGATTCTGCACCGGCCTATTTCATTCTCTTGGTTCTGGAGACCCCATGGACACCGCAGCTTTCGAAACCGGCCTCAAGGCCGACGGCTATAACGAGATCGAGCGCAAGCGCTACGAGCCGCGTCCCGCAAACGGCGAGCACGGGCATCATTTCTCCATTCGCGGCCTCATTCTCGATGGCACATTCATCGTCACCAAGGAGGGTTCGCCCCGCGCCTACCGAAAGGGCGAGATCTTCGAGGTCGATGCGGGACGCCTGCACTTCGAAGAGGTCGGTCCAGACGGAGTCGAGCTGATCGTCGGTCGGAAGTACTGACCACTGTCTGCAGGACCATAGCGGCATAGGAAGGAAGCACCGTGGCCCATGTCTCTTTGATGGGAAACCTGCGTCAGTACACCGGCGGCATTACTGAGCTGGACGTCGATGCGAGCAACATTCGCCAGCTGTTCAGAAAGCTCGGCGATCAGTTCCCCGAACTCGCACCGCACCTCGAGGAAGGCTTGGCCGTCGCCATCGATGGCCAGATCTATCAGGACACGCTGCTGGAGCCGATCGGAGCGGACAGCGACGTCCATGTTCTCCCGCAGATAGCCGGCGGGTAGGCCGTACGACCGGCAGGCCGGGATGAGGTTCCCCGTTCAGGATACCTGTCATAAGGTTGCAGTGAAGCTGAGCTGTACTGGTCGGCCAGTCTCCTTGCTGTTCAGGCACCGAATGACCAGAAAATCCTCGAAAACCGGACCTCGCAACTTGCCGCAGCCCCGGAAGGCACCTGCGACCAAGCTTGCAAAGCCGCTTCGCACCAGCTCGAAGGCCGGCTCGACCACCCAACAGCCGACCCCTGCAGCCATGGAAGCCGAGATGGTCGACAGCTTCGACGAGGAGCTGGAGATGGAACTCGATGATTCGCGCCTCGACGAGTTGCTGGGTCAAGGCACCCTTCCGGAAGCTCAAGAGGGCACTCTCGACCGCCGCTTCTACTTCAGGGAATTGTTCCGCCTGCAGTCCGAACTCATCAGGCTGCAGGACTGGGTTCAGCACAACAAGCTCAAGGTCGTAGTCGTCTTCGAGGGACGCGACGCTGCGGGCAAGGGCGGAGTCATCAAGCGCATCACCCAGCGCCTGAACCCGCGCGTTTGCCGCGTCGTCGCATTGCCGGCCCCGAATGACCGAGAGAAGACGCAGTGGTACTTCCAGCGCTACGTGCCTCACCTTCCGGCCGCGGGAGAGATCGTTCTGTTCGACCGTTCCTGGTACAACCGCGCCGGCGTCGAGCGGGTTATGGGCTTTTGCACCGAGGCGGAGGTCGAGGAGTTCTTCCGAACCGTGCCGCAATGGGAGACGATGCTCGTCCGTTCCGGCATCGTCCTCATCAAGTATTGGTTTTCCATTACGGACCAGGAGCAACATCTTCGCTTCACCATGCGCATCCGTGATCCCATGAAGCAGTGGAAGCTCTCGCCCATGGACCTCGAGTCGCGCCGCCGCTGGGAGTCCTACACGCGGGCGAAGGAGGAAATGCTCGAGCGCACCAATATTCCGGAAGCCCGATGGTGGATCGTCGAGGGCGTCGACAAGAAGCGCGCCCGACTGAATTGCATTGCCCACCTGCTCGAGCAAATTCCCTATCAGGAAGTCCAACACCCGCTCATTGCGTTGCCCGATCGTACCCGCAGCCCCGACTACGCTCGCAAGGAGTTGCCAACCGACTTTTACGTACCCGGGCGCTACTGAGCCGCGACAAGCACGGCAGGCACCCGAAAGCGGTCGAGCTCCACGACGAAGCCTTATGCGCCGGCGCCAGATAACGTTCCCGTCGTTACGGGCGCCGCAGGCCGCACTGCTATCGAGAGAGCATCGCCCGCAACCCACCAATGATGAACACCAGCGCGCCCCCACCTGCGGCGCCTGCCGTGCATTGCACGGCAATCAGCCCCAGATCGTCCCAGGCTACTGGCGCGAGCCCCATGGCTCGCTCGAGAATTTGGGCTCCGATCAGGCCGCCAATCGTGCCGCCGAGCACATTGCCGTAAGCGCCTTGAGAGGTCTGGCCAGCTGCCCTCGCCTCAAGATGCCCTCCGACCGCTCCGCTCGCTAGCGCCGCGGCGAGGCCAATAATGTCCATTTCTTCGCCCCTTGGAGGGAGTGGTCGTCAGTATGCCCGCCCACCGACGTGCCCTTTTGGTGACAGCGGACGACTATCCCCCGGCCTACGGCACAGATCTTGAGAAAAAGTTCACCTTCTGAGTTAAGGATGCTCCACGAGACAGCGTCCAAGGGGACAGATCGATGATCCGCGCAGTTGTCATCGCAGTGGCGGGGGCCGTTGCCGCACTTGCTTTCACATCAATCGACGACGCAATCGCCGGTGACCGAGCAAGGGCTTCTGATCACAAAAAAAGCCCTCAGGTTCGAGGCTACGTGGCCAGGCGCGGCGGCTATTCCTACTCTTACAGCGACACGATCAACACCTACGGCGATAGCCGGTCGCTTTATGGTGCGACGCAGTCATTCCGCGATCCGATGCTCGACCGCCAGACGAATGCCGGTCCGTTCGACCATGGCTTCTTCTTCGAATCCGGCGTTGCACCGCGTGGCGGCAACTCGCCTTACATGAACTGACGACAGTCGATCGCGGCGGAATCTTGAAAGGCGCATCGCGCGACTTCTCGTGTACATCAGCTCGAGTGCAACAGCTGGCAACTCAATTTCGTATGGCAACGTGGAATGTCGGGCAAGGCGTCTCGGCCACGGCCTTCTGCGATCCTGACTGGATGCTGGTTTTGCTCTGGAAAGCCCCGGCCTGAGCCGTTATAGCGTGGTTAATGCACGATCGGCTTCTCTGAGTTCAGCCGGCACGCAGGAACACACGCACTGGGGGATTTTCGATATGGCTCGTTCGAGATCATCGCTTGCACTGTTGTCGCTGAGCGCGACGCTGCTCGTCGTAGCGGGCACCGGGGTCGCCAGCGCCAAGTGCACCCGCCTCGCCTTCTCCGTGAACGACTATGGCAAGGATGGCCCGACCAAGGATGCCAAGGCCTTGCTCGACAAGTACATTGCGACCTGGACGGCGCAGCGCGGCATCAAGCGCTACACGACCGGCAAGAAGGACGTTAAGTGCGAGCTATTTCTCGACTTCGGCTTTTTTGACGAGCACACATGCAAGGCGTCCGCGACAGTTTGCTGGACTGGCGAGGCGACACCCTTGAATTCCAAAGACGCGCCTGCCCCAGCATCCAAATCGGCGACCTCGCCGACGTCTGCACCTGCCAATTCGACACCGGCCGAGGCGCCCGCTTCGGCGCCTGCCAGCAAGTCCAAGCCAAAGCCGGCATAGTCGTCCCGGGCGTCTGCGGTTCAGGTGCGGGACGCAAGGAAGCCTGCGACTGCATCCGCGGCGCCAGACAGATTGGCTTTGCGTGTGAAGCCCGAGCTACCGCGCGGGCCGAGGTCGTGATCACCATCCCCGACCCACGCCAACTCGATGACTGGCGACAAGCCATACGTGACCACCTCGTCCCGACTTCCGAACGGGTCTCGCTCGCCCTGCACGATCAGGGCTGGACATTTTAGCCCGGCGAGGTGAGCCGTTCGCGTCTTCTCGGGCATCCCCGGAGGATGGAACGGGTAGCCGAGACAAACCAGCGCGCTGATCTTGGCCTCGCCGAAGAGATCGTCGGCGATCAGGCTCGCCACACGTCCGCCCATCGACTTGCCACCGACCGCGAGCCTTCCTGAAAGCCGAGCGGCGTGCACAGCTTCCACCGCCGTCCGAAATTCGGATACCAGAGTCTCGGCCTTCGGTGCCGGCTTCTTCTTTCCGCTGAGGCGCCGCCCGGCCATGTAACCGAACTCGAAGCGCACCACCCGCAGGCCGTTATGGACGAGGAGATCGGTCATCTGAGAAAGGAATGCGGTCTCCATTCCAGCCCCGGCGCCGTGCGCCAACAGCAGGGTCCACGCTGCATCGGCCGGTCCGGCCTCAAGGAGATCGGGCATTCGGTGAACCTGCTCTTGGAGATCGGCACGAGTCCGCCACGCGAACTCTGCCCTCCTCTACCACGCATCAATCATCGGTCGCTTTTTTCCGTCCCGTGGTGTCGGCGGTCGAATCGACGCCAAGAGCGACACCAGCCAATGGCGCGTCTCTGCTGGATCAATGGTGTCATCGATCCCGAAGGTCGTCGACCGCTCCAGCGCCTTGCCTTCCCTGTAGAACCGAGCAACGAGACTTTCGAAGCGTTCAAGCCTCGCATCCGGGTCCTCGATCGCAGCCAGTTCCTGCCGATAGCCCAGCTTGACCTGTCCCTCGATACCCATCGGTGCGAACTCGCCCGTCGGCCATGCCACTGTGAAATAGGGCGCTCGGAAGTTACCTCCAGCCATCGCCACGGCGCCGAGCCCGTATGCCTTGCGCAGAATGATCGTAAAGTAGGGCACTGTTGCGTTCGAGGCCGTAAGGAACATGCGCGCGGCATGCCGGACGAGTGCCGTCTTCTCGATCTCTGGCCCGACCATGATCCCGGGCGTATCGCAAAGATGGACGATCGGAATATCAAAGGCGTCGCAGAGCTGTATAAAGCGCGCACCCTTGTCCGAGCCGTCGCTGTCGATGGCGCCGCCGAGATGCGCCGGGTTGTTGGCGACGATCCCGACCGCGCGTCCCTCGATGCGGATCAGGGACGTCACCATGGTGCGTCCGAAATCGCGCCTCAACTCCAGCACTGATCCCTCGTCGGCCAGTGTCTCGATCACTTTGCGGATGTCGTAGACCCGCACCCTGTTCTCCGGCACAAGCGAACGCATACGCCGCTGATCCGGCGCGGACCACTTGGCAAGTCGCCCCTGGAAATAGGCGAGATAGCGTTTGGCTACGGCGACGCCCTCCGCCTCGTCCGACACGGCGATATCGATGACGCCGCTCGCCCGCTGGACCGCGGATGGCCCGATCTCCTCAGGCCGGAACACGCCCAGACCGCCCCCTTCGATCATCGCCGGACCGCCCATGCCGATGTTGGCATCGGCCGTTGCGATGATCACGTCGCAGCAGCCGAGCAGCGATGCATTGCCGGCGAAGCAGCGCCCCGACACGATCGCGACCATCGGGACGAGCCCCGATAGCTGACCAAAGTGATGGAACGTGTTGAAGCCTATGAAGCCGCCGTAGTCGTCGTCGCCCGGCCGGCCGCCTCCGCCTTCGGCAAAGAGCACGAGTGGCATTCGGCCTTGCTCAGCGATGTCAATGATGCGGTCGGTCTTCCAGTGATTGTGCACGCCCTGGGTGCCAGCGAACACTGTGTAATCGTAGGCCATCACCGCCGCCCTTGCGGCTGGATCCTCGAAAAGCTCGCCATTGATCCTGCCCACGCCGGTCACCAACCCGTCCGCCGGACTGCGAGTCAGGAGATCCTCGAGCCCGCGTCGGCGTCGCTGTGCCGCCACCACGAGGGGCCCGTATTCGACGAAGGTCCCTGGATCGACCAGATCGTCCACATTCTCGCGGACTGTGCGCTGCTTGGTCTTGCGCCGCCGTGCGACTGCGTCTGGTCGCTTCTCATCGCGCGTCAGCGCACGGCGATCGAGCACTTCGGCAAGATCGGGGCGTATCGTGTCGAGATCGAGTTCCTCGGCGGCGACGGCCTCATCGGCAATACCGTCTGCCGGCTCCAGCGTGAGCAGAAGTTGATCCTCCCACAGCGTATCACCGGCCACCACATGCACGGCTCGAACGGTACCCGCCGCCTCGGCCGTGACGACGTGCTCCATCTTCATGGCCTCCATGACGACGAGTTGCGTGCCGCGGGCCACCACCGCGCCCTCGTCTACAGCCACCGATACGATCGTGCCCTGCAGCGGTGCGCGAACCGCTAGCATGCCATCGGCCGGCTCCGCGCCGGCACCTGTGCGTTCGGAGCTGCCCTGCCGCTCCGCCTGCCCATAGGCCAGCACAGCCAGCGGATCGGTTGCATCGACCTTGGCCCCGGCCCGGCCCGCATGCCCGCTGCCGGAAGCGGCCTGCGTCGTCGACGCGAAATACAGGTGCGGGTGATGCTCGCGGGCTTTTTGAGCAAGCTCAGCCGCGTGCGTCTCGACGAAATCCGTATTGACCCTGCCGGCGAGCACAGCGGCGTCCGTAAGAAGCGCCTGGAGGAGCGGGATGTTGGTTGGGGCGCCTGCGACATGCATCTCGCACAGCGCGCGATAGCCTTTGGCGAGCACATCCTCGAGACGCCCCGACCCCGTATGGACGATCAACTTTGCCAGCAACGGGTCGTAAGCGGGGCTCGTCCGATAGCCCACGTAACCGTTGCTGTCGACGCGGACGCCGCGCCCCGAGGGAACCTCGAATGCGGTCAGCGTTCCACCGCCCGGCTTTACCGTCCCGTCCGCCGCGATGCTCTCCGAGTTGATCCGTGCCTGCAGCGCTATGCCTCGTGGCATTGGTACATGGTCCCGTGTGAGACCGAGCTCTTCCAGCGTGGCCCCACCGGCGATCCTTAGTTGCAGCTCCACTAAATTGAGCCCCATCACCTCCTCGGTGACCGTATGCTCCACCTGCAGCCGTGGATTGGCCTCGATGAAGAAGTACTCGCCGGTCTCGCCGTCGACGAGGAACTCGACTGTCCCGAGATTGCGATACTTCACCGCTCCGGCAAGTCGCAACGCGGCATCGATCAACCGGTCGCGGAGGCCGGTCGGAAGATTTGGCGCCGGTGCGATTTCCACGATCTTCTGCCGCCGCCGCTGCAGTGAGCAGTCGCGCTCCCAGAGATGCGAGACGACATTGCCGTCGCCGAGCACCTGTACCTCGATGTGCCGCGCTCGCCGAATGAGCCGCTCGACATAGAGATCGCCGTTGCCGAAGCCGGACAGCGCTTCCGAGTTGCAACGGATGAACGCTTCCTCGAGATGACCCTCTGCCGTTACCGGTCGCATTCCGCGCCCGCCCCCACCAGCGACGGCCTTCACCATGACGGCCCCGCCGGGGCCAAGCTTAGCGAGGAAGGCACGAGCGGCCTCGAGTGTCGTCGGTGCTGCGGTGCCCGGCAGGATCGGTACGTCCATAGTGGCTGCGAGTGCCCGGGCTGCATGCTTGTCGCCGAAACGCGCCAGAGTCTCGGCGCTCGGCCCGACAAAGACGATCCCTTGTTCGGCGCAGCGTCGCGCGAACTGCTCATTCTCCGAAAGGAAGCCATACCCGGGATGAATGGCCGCGGAGCCAGTCTCGCGTGCCGCGGCGAGGATAGCCTCGGCGTCCAGATAGGCAGCAACGCCCCGGCCTGGCAGCTGCCGCGCCTCGTCGGCCTTGCGTGTGTGCAGGCTCTCTGCGTCGTCGACCGGATAGACAGCGACCGTTCGGATCCCGAGCTCTGCGGCGGCTCGGAAGATGCGCGTGGCGATCTCCCCCCGGTTCGCGACGAGCAGCTTACCCTTGATCATGGTGCGAGCGTTTCCCTGGCTGAGGCGAACTCTTCTGAGCCAAGGGTAGCGACACCCAGCGCCGCCGCCTAGCGGCCCAACGAAGCGGTGTCGCCAGCACACGATATGTCCGGTTCCAGTAGCACACGAGTTGTCCGGTGATCCGTGATCGAACTGATGCGTGCAGCATCGGGAGAGATGGA
>LNDR01000339.1 GCA_001464755.1 Rhizobiales bacterium Ga0077524 | reverse complement strand
TCAACCGCATGAAGTTGAGCCAGCTCAACGACGCCCTGCTCGAGACGGCCAAGCTCACCGTGATGATTTTCGCGATCATCTGGGGCATCCTGATTTTCGTGCGCTTCCTCGGCTACGCCGGTGTTCCCGAGCATTTCTCCGAGTGGGTCGTCAGTCTTCCGGTGCCGCCGTGGGCCGTGATGATCGGTATTCTTACGGTTTACCTGATCCTCGGCTGCTTCATGGACGGTATCGGCATGCTGTTGCTGACGCTGCCCGTGTTCTATCCGGCGGTCATCAAGCTCGGCTACGATCCGATCTGGTTCGGCATCGTCGTCGTGAAGATGTGCGGCGTCTGCCTGATCACGCCTCCAATCGGCCTGAGCTGCTTCGTCGTGGGAGCCGTGCGCCGCGACATCCCGCTCTCCGACATCTTCCGCGGGACGATGCCGTTCGTGATCGCAGACTTCCTCGCCATCGCC
The DNA here is from genome assembly GCA_001464755.1 of Rhizobiales bacterium Ga0077524. Taxonomy (GTDB): domain Bacteria; phylum Pseudomonadota; class Alphaproteobacteria; order Rhizobiales; family Hyphomicrobiaceae. The sequence goes on along the minus strand of LNDR01000339.1, from coordinate 23,719 downwards.
ATCTTCATGCTGTGGCCCGAACTCATCACCTGGTTGCCCGACCAGATGGTGCGGTAGCCGCGCTGCCTTCAGACGCCGAGCGCCCGCCTCACCTCGAACACCTCCATGATGCGGGCCCCCTTGTGGGGCCCGTCGACGACGAACTGCCATTTGCCCATCGAGTAGGTGTCGCAGAGCTTGACGCCCTTGATCAGCACCCAGTGACCTTCCTTGCCCTTGTGGATGGCGAGGATGTAGTGGGACCACGCATTGCGCGGCTTTTGCATCCAGGCCCACACATTCGGCCGCTCCTTGCGGGCAAGATGCATGTAGGTCTCGCGTAGGTCCATCCGATAGCCGAACCGCCCGAGAGCAGCTGCCACCTCCTCGGTGCTGGTGCCCTTGACGATCGACTTTATGTTGGTGTCCGGCGCGCGGAAGGCGCGGATCTCGTCCTCGATCTTCGAGATCGAGTAGCCCGTGATCGCCGACAGCACGAACGGCCCGCAGAACGCGACCCGGCCAGTGTCGTTGTTCACCTCGTTCAAGCTCGACGTGACGCGCGCGACGGCGCCTGCCTTGAATGGCATGGGAAGGTTTCCCGAAGGTGCGGCGGTGGTTAAGGGAATCTTTCCATCGAAGTCTTGAAGAACAGTTAAATCCCGGCGCATCCTCCGCCCCAGGCAACAGGAGGACGACATGGCGAGGAAGCCGAAGGCAGGCAGCAAAGCCGGTGGCACGGGCAACGGCGAAGGCGAGCTGCCGCCGGGCCAGCGTGCCGCCCGCGGATATCTCAGGGGCCTGCAGAACTACGGCGATCCGGACTTCTCGGTCTACCTGCGCCGCGCCTTCGCCCGCTCCATGGGCTATTCCATGGACGAGCTGTCGCGCCCCGTGATCGGCATTGCCAACACCTACAGCCGGTTCAATCCCTGCCATCGCCACTTCCCCGAGCTGGTCGACGCCATCAAGCGCGGCATTCAGTCGGCAGGCGGCCTCGCCCTCGAGTTCCCGACCATCTCGGTGCACGAATCCACGATGGCGCCGAACTCGATGAAGTTCCGCAACCTCATGGCCATGGACACCGAGGAGATGATCCGCGCCCAGCCGATGGACGCTGTCGTGCTGATGGGCGGTTGCGACAAGACCGTGCCCGCTCAGCTGATGGGCGCCGCCAGCGCCGGCAAGCCTGCGATCCAGTTGATCGGCGGCCCACAGATGACAGGCCGCTATAACGAGCACCGCGTCGGCGCTTGCACCGATTGCCGCAAGTTCTGGGTCGAGTACCGCGCCGGGCGCATGTCGAAACCTGACATCGAGGCCGCGGAAGGCCGGCTTGTCACCACCGCCGGCACCTGCGCCGTGATGGGCACCGCCTCGACCATGGCCGCGATCGCCGAGGCAGTCGGCATGACTCTGCCCGGCACGGCCGCCATTCCCGCCGTCCATGCCGACCGCCTTCGCGCGGCCGAAGCGACAGGCGTCGCCGCCGTGCGCCTTGTCGCCTCGAACATCACGCCCGACCAGATCATCACCCAGAAGTCGCTCGACAACGCCACACGCGTCCTCCTCGCGCTCGGCGGCTCGACCAACGGCGTCGTGCACCTGGCGGCGATCGCCGGGCGCCTTGGCCTCTCGCTCGATCTCCACCGCTTCAACGAATTGTCCGACACCACACCGGTGATCGCAGCCGTCAAGCCCGTCGGCAACGAGTTCTACATGGAGGACTTCTACGCGGCCGGCGGCATCGGCGCCGTCCTGCGCGAACTCAAGCCCCTGCTCCATCTCGATTGCCTCACCGTCGCCGGCGAGACGCTCGGCGAGCGCCTGCAATCCGACGAGGCGCTCTGGGTCGACCGCCGCGTCATCAAGCCCGCGAGTGATCCCGTCGAGCCCGAGGGTGGCCTCGTCGCGCTGTTCGGCTCCCTCGCCCCCGACGGCGCCATCATCAAGCGCTCGGCGGCAACGCCGTCGCTCTTCGAGAAGACCGGCCGCGCCGTCGTCTTCTCCGGCCTCGACGACATGAATGAGCGCGTCGATGACCCTGATCTGGACGTCACCGAGAATGATTTCCTGGTCCTCCAGAACGTCGGTCCGGCTTCGCCAGCCGCCATGCCCGAGGCAGGCTTCCTGCCGATCCCGAAAAAGCTGCTCCGAGCCGGCGTCAAGGACATGGTTCGCATGTCCGACGCGCGCATGTCCGGCACGGCCTATGGCACCATCATCCTCCACATTGCACCCGAGTCCCACATCGGCGGACCTCTGGCGCTGGTCAAAACCGGCGACCTGATCAAGCTCTCGGTCAAGGAGCGCCGCCTCGACCTCCTTGTCGACGAAGCCGAGCTGCAGAAGCGCCGCGATGTGTGGGCGAAGGAGAAGCGCCCGCTCCCCGATCGCGGCTACAATCGCCTCTTCCACGAGAATGTGCTGCAGGCACCTCAAGGCGCTGATTTCTCCTTTCTCGTGAAGGGTGGGGGGAAGTCCAAGGCCTGAGCTGTCTCGCGTCACGAACGAGCCCACCTCCGCAGCCGGATGGCTCGGAGTTGTATGCACGGGGCGCGGAGCGGGAAGCCTCGCTCTTTGCGTTTGGATTTGGATGCGGCTTCACCGCTCCACGGACGCGTGACGGGGGTGGTCCCCCTTTACGGACGGCTGGCGCCACGAGCCGCCGCGCATCCGTTTTCGAACGGCGGCTCCTGCCCTCGGGGGCGTCTCACGACGGCCTCTGGGCTGCGGCATCCTTCGGCAGTGGCTGAGTACTGCCACGCCCGTCCGACGCGCATCCGCCCCCTCATGGCATCCCAGCTCGAGCCTGAGCCCCGTGACGGGACGGATGTCGCGAATATACGCGCGGTCTCCGGCCCCGGGGATAAGTCGAGTGAGCGAACGCGGAAAACCTACGCGAGCCAACGGCGTCTCAGTATAGCCGCCCACCGTTCGGCACAGGGCGCTCGGGTCCGATCAAGACCACCTCGCCATCGACATCGGGAAATCCGAGCGTCAGCACCTCGGACATGAACTTCCCAATCTGGCGCGGCGGGAAATTGACCACCGCCGCCACCTGACGGCCGACAAGCTCTTTCGGGTCATAATGGCGCGTGATCTGGGCCGAGGTCTTGCGCACGCCGATCTCGGGGCCGAAATCGATGCGCAACTTCAGCGCCGGCTTTCGGGCCTCCGGAAAGGGCTCGGCCTCGACGATCGTCCCAACGCGTATGTCGACCGCCAGGAACTGGTCGAACGTGATCGGCGGGGCCTTTGCCCCGCCTTCCGCACTTGCCATTGATGCCCCCTCTTGCCTCCCGCACAGCGTCGAGAGCGCGCACGTCTAAACTCCGGGCGGTGGCGCAGCGTCCGGCTGATTGCCGGTCTCGTCCCGCCGATGCGAGGTCGAGCGTCCCCCATCCATGCGTGATCGCACGGTCTCGGCCGCTCCGAACAGCGCAGCCGCCATGCGTTGCGCACCTTTCAGCACGTCCTCGGCGCGTTGCATCGCCCTCTCGCCCCGGCGCAGTCGCCGATCGAGCGCCGCCATGGTCCGCGCCAGCCCCGGGTCGTCATCGTCGAGCCAGATGCGGAAAACGGCCGCGTAGACACTCGCGAGCCCCGCCGTGCGCGCCGCCCCCTCGAGACCACCCGAGCCGATGCCCGCAGCCTCGAGCATCCACCGATTGGATGAGAGCACCGCTGCGATCTGGCCGGGGTCGGGGAGACCGCTCTGCGTGATGGATCGGATCGCAGGCTTCCATGGCTCGAGCACGTCGAACCGGCTCATGACCACCTCGAACAGCGCGTCCCTGGCGGCCTGTCCCTCCTCGCGATGCGGGGCACGCGCCAGCACCTCGTCGTCGACCAGATCCACGAAGGCCGCCAGAATGTCGGCCTTCGAGGCGAACTGCGCCTTGAGGCCGACCAGCGTCGCTCCGGCTCGGCTCGCGATCTCGGCAAGCGTCACCTCACCCCAGGGCCGCTCCGCGGCGAGCGCGAGCGCCGCCGAGATGTATCGGCCCTTGTCGGTCGTCAAATCCAGCATGGTTCGCCTTCCTCTGCAGCGCCCAACATAAGTTGCCGGAGGCAACTTCGGAAGGGCCGGTCGTGCGAAGCTCGTGCTGCACGAGCCCGGCCAGTGCCGGGTACGAGATGTTACCAATTGCCAATCTCGAAGGTTGCACCGACGATCATCGCCCGACATAACTCCTGGGCACGCAAACGAGCCCGGATCATTTAATCTTTGCTTGTCCTCCCATTATACAAGGGCTGATGACCTCCAACGCCTTACGCCCTGACACCCAATCCGAGGCTCGGCCCCGGCAGCGCGTGCTTGTACTGGCGCAGCTCCCGCCCCCCGTGCACGGGGTCACCATGACGACCGCGCGCGTGCATAGCTGGCTCGAGGCCGAGCCCGGCATTGCCGTCGACCAGATCTGGAGCGGCAGCGCCGGCAATCTGACCGAGATCGACAGTCGCACCTTGGGCAAGCTCTGGAGCTTTGCAGCCCTCAATCTGCGCCTCGCCGGTTGGGCCCTTTCAGGTCGACGCTTCGACGTCGCCTACGTCACTCTGGCGCCCTGGACGCACGCCGCGCTCCGCGATGCGTTGGCGGCCTGGTGGGGACGGCGCCTCGCCCGCCGGACACTCGTCCACCTGCATGGCGAGGGCCTCGCTGAGGCAGTCGATGGCAGCGGAACCAAGTCCCGGCTGATGCGCACCTTGCTGCGCGGCAGCGAGTTGATCGCGATCACATCGAGGGCCGCCGACACCGCCGAGACCTCGGGTCTCTTCGCACGCGTGCTTCGCCTGCCGAATGCCGCGCCCGATCCTGGTGCTCCCGCCGTCGGGCGGAGTGCGGGCACGGTCAAAATCGGCTTTCTCGGCAATCTCGATCCGCGCAAGGGCGTTCTGGATCTGGTCGCCGTCCTCGAGCGGCTGCTCGCCGCTGGCTGGCGGATCGAAGCGACGATCGCGGGCGGCTCGACACCCTATCTTTCGGTCGACGAGCTAAAGGCGCGTCTTGCCGAGCTGGGGCTTGCCGAGCATGTCCGCGCCATTGGCCCAGTTCATGGCAGCGCCAAGGACGCATTTCTTCGCGGCCTCGACGTCTTCGTCTACCCGAGCAAGCACGATCATGCGCCCCTCGTCGTGATCGAGGCCCTCTCGCACGGCCTCGTGCCGATCGTCGTCGATACCGGTGGCATCGCCGAGATCGTCGGGCCCGACTTCGCGAAGAACGTCGTTCCGGCCCACCTCACCGGCATCGATCTATGGACGGCGATCGAGCAGCGCCTCGAGCCCTACCGCGAAGCCGCGTACTTGAAGTCCGACCGCGACCGCGCGCGAGCCCGCTTCCTCGCTGCCTACACCGAGGCCCGCTTCGAGTCGGGACTGCGCGCGATAGTCGAGATTGACGCTCCCCGCCCGACGGAGAGGGCGGTCGCATCGGAAGAGATCGGACGCCAGCGCATCCGCAGCTCGATGCCCCGGCAGCTGAAGGCGCCGTTCTCTGGTCTCGTTCGCGCGACCCACGCGCGCTTCGCCCAGCGACCTCTCCCCGACAGGATCGGTGTCTATTTCCACGAACTGGGACCGAGCGAGCGCCGAAGCCTCGCTGAGTGCGTCGCGACGATCCGCGGCCTCGGCTATCGCATCGTACCCGTCGGCGAGTATTTGGCGGCCCCGCGCAACGAGAAGGTCTGTAGCCTGTCTTTCGACGACTGTTACGCGAGCTGGCACGAGGCACTCGGCCTCCTCGACGAGTTGGACGTGAAGGCAACTTTCTACGTCAATTCGCTGCCCTTCCGCGACACCTGTGCCCCAAGCGAGATCGAAGCCTATTTCGCCCGCATCGGGTTTCACGGCCGCGACGCGACGTTGTCACGGCCCGAGCTGCGCGCCCTCGCCGACGCCGGTCACGAGATCGGCTGCCACTCGCACTCGCACTACATCCTGTCGACGTTGCCCGAGACGACCTGGGATCGCGAGATCCGGGGTCCACGAGTGACGCTCGAAGACATCGTCGGTCGCGAGGTGCGCCATTTCGCGTGGCCTTACGGCATGCCGCGCCATATCACCGAGGCACAGAAGGACTATTGCCTCGCGGCCGGCTTTGCCAGCATCGCTGCGGCCACTCCCGGCATGCTGCATCGCGACGCCGACGACCTCCGGAACCTCGCGCGCTCGGAGTGGCGCACGGGCCGCTCGCCCGCCGACAATCTGGTCGATATGGCGATCGACGGCAGTCGTTTCACTCGCCTGACCGGGCGCAGCGTGACCGGTTGACCGCCACGCCGGATCTATCCCGACGCTTCAACGCACCCGCACGTAGACCACGCCGTTGTGCACGAACGAGGTCTGACCGCGATAGGGGCTGCTTCCAGGCAGATAGACCAGCCCGTTGGAATGCCGGTTGAGCTGGTGCTGGGCTGACCCCGGCTGCGCCCAGCCGTAGCCCTGCGCCCTCGGCTGCAGGCGCGGATCGCCATTGCGCCTCTGCTGCGCGGTCGCCGCCCGCGAAACTTCTGTTGCGGGCCGCTTGGCAACGCGCGGCGGCGGCGGCGTTCCGAACACCTCGATCCGCGTCCGCGCGTATCCATGCTGATGCACCAGCGCATAGAACCGGGCAGCGTTCGCCGGCGCCAAGCGCACGCATCCATGTGATGCCGGTTGGCCCAGCGCGCCGATGCTCTGCGTCCCGTGCACGGCAACACCGCCATTGAAGAACACCGCATGCGGCATCGGCGCATTGTCGTATTTTCGCGAATACCACATCTTTGAGGCCCACTGGGGCCGGAACACGCCGCGCGGCGTCGGATAGCCCTCGCGACCCGACGAGATCGGCCAGGAGTCCTGCTGGCGCCCGTTGTAGTGAAGCTCCAACCGCTGGCTCGACAGGTTGATCTTGACCGCGAGGCTCGGCGGCGCCGGCTTTCGGGCAACCGGCAACACCGGGGATTTGGCCTTGGCCGGTTGTGCCGGCATCTCCGCCTGCGCGGCTGGCTCCACCTTAGGCTCAACCGCAGCGTCCTTCATGGGCTTCGCTGCTTCGGTCTTCGTCTCGGGTACGGTGGCAATCATCGATGGCGAAACTGCCGGGCCCGACACGAGCGAGACCGAGGAGGCCGCCGCGGGCTTTTCCTCGGCTACCGCCGCCGTCAGCGAAACGAGGCCGGCCGCAACGGCCGACAGCAGGGGCCTTGCCCGCATCACATGCTCCTACGCAGAACAAAAAGGAACGACGGCCCTTGTTCTACGCGAGGAGTTCTGCCGTCCGGCGCCATGCCGTGATCGACGATCGGTTGCGGATACGTCTCGCCCAGCACGACGCCGGCCGCCTCGAGCACGGCAGCTGGAGCTGTGGCCGGCGCGTGGATGTGCGGCGCCGGCAGACGGGCGAGTTCGGGCACGTAGCGCCGGACATACGTGCCGTCCGGATCGAATGTCGTCCCTTGCTTGACTGGATTGAAGATCCGGAAATAGGGCGCCGCATCCGCGCCGCATCCGGCGACCCATTGCCAGCTCGCGGCGTTGTTGGCGAGGTCCGCATCGACCAGCGTATCCCAGAACCACGCCTCACCGTCCTGCCAGGGAACCAGCAGGTCCTTGACGAGGAACGAGGCCACGATCATCCGCACCCGGTTATGCATGTAGCCCGTCTGCCAAAGCTCACGCATTCCTGCATCGACGATCGGATAGCCGGTCCGACCCCGCTGCCAGGCCTCGAGGGCCGCTCCATCCGCTTTCCACGGGAAGGCCCGGAACTCCGGCCGGAACGGCGTATCCGGCAGGTCCGGATTGCTGTGCAGGAGGTGATACGAGAACTCACGCCAGAGCAGCTCCCGCCGGAACTTTGCGGCCCCCTCCCCGAGCTTTCCCAAGCTCGACAGGTATCGAGCCGCCTCGTGCCAGCAGGTCGCCGGGCTGATCTCGCCGAAATGGAGATGCGGAGATAGCCGGGAGGTGCCTTCGATGTCGGGACGGTCGCGCAAGTCCTTGTATCGCACAACCGGCCCGTCCAGAAACGTCTCGAGCCGCGCCGAGGCCCCCTCTTCTCCCGGCGTCCAGGCCGCGCGCAATCCGCCCGCCCAATCCGGCCGCGTGGGCAACAGGCTCAGCGCATCGATCGACACACTTTCGGGCCAGGTGTCCGGCGCAGGGATACGGGCCGGCGCGGGCACCGGGTCGCGCAAGGCCGGCAACGCGTCGACGGCACGCGCGAACGGCGAGTAGACGCGAAACGGCTCACCGGCCTGCGTCGTCACCTCGCCCGGCTCGACGATCAACGTCCCAGCGAAGCGGTGCGCCGTGACACCGACCTCGTCGAGGTGCTGTTTCAAGGTGGCCTCGAGCCGCGCCGCCCAGGGCTCGAACGAGCGCGAGAAATAGACGGCCTCGGCCCGTGTCTCACGCGCAAGCCCGACGAGTTCCTCGATAAACCTCCCCCGCCGCACGACAAGCCGTGAGCCGAGGCCCCTGAGCGCCGCATCGAGCCGCGGCAGGCTCATCCCCAACCACCAGCGGCTAGCCCCGCCCATAGCCCAGCGCCCTGGCGTCTCGTCGTCGAGCACATAGACCGGGATCACCTTCCGACCGGTCCTCACCGCCGCCGCCAGCGCGGGATGGTCGGCAAGGCGCAGATCCTGGCGCAGCCAGAGCAGCACAGGGCGATCTGTCACGTGAAGGCTCCATTCCGGCGCACTGTCCGACAACGCTAGGATGCAACGACCGGTTCACCGAGGCCACGGCCCGTGCATCCTCACTCCAGCCGGTAGTTGAAGCTCACCGAGATGCGCTCGGTCTCGGCCATGTTGACCGGCACCTCGTGGCGCAGCCAGCTTTCCCACAGCAGGAGTGTGCCCGCCTTCGGTGCCACGGAGACGAACGTCTGCTGGTCGCGGCCCGCGCGAGCCCGCCGAGACGGGGCCGCCATCAGCATCGGCAGTCGCGGGTCCTCGAAGCGGATCGCGCTCGCTGCCTCCGGCACCTCGACATAGTAGGTGCCGCTGACGACCGAGTGCGGATGGATGTGGCCCCCGTGATGCCCGCCCGGCTCGAGCACGTTGATCCAGATGCTGTCGACCACCAGCCGTTGCCGGCCCAGATCCATGTCCGTCGCCTTGGCGAACTCGGCGATATGCGGATCGATCGACCCCGTCAGATCGGCGAAGGCCGGCGAGCGCCACGCCAGGTCGCTGAGCGAGGCATAGGAGGTATAGCCCTTGTAGGCGTTGGCCTCGCACCAGGCCTGTCCGGCATGGTCGTCCGCGGCGATGGAGAGGCACGCCGCTTTCAACTCCTCCAGGAGGCGCTTGCCCAGCCCCCGCGATGCGAGCTCCGCGCGATAGAGACGTGTGACGAACAGGGTTTCGATGTTTGCCATGGTTGCTGGCGATAGCCGGGCCCGAGCCAAACGTCAAAGCTGCAAAGAGCGGGGCCGGTCCTTTTCAAGCCCCGACCTCCGCCCAACCCGGTCCCTGCACCGTCGACGTGCCGGGCTCGCTCACGCCGTCACATAGGGCGCCGGCACGAAGAAGCGACCGGCCACGGTCTTCAGCGCGTTGTTCTCGCTCGCCATTCCGACGCGGCGCAGCTCCTGCAGCAGCGCTCCCGCCACCGTTTCGGACCAGAACCAGCGATCGAGCTGCCGGCTCGACGGGGACGGCCCTGCGGCCTGCACCGCCTCGCCATAGTACGCCTTGATGTCGTCCGCCAGAAACCGCAACGCGAGCGCCGACGACGGCAGACCGTGCGGCGGCTCGGGCAATTCACCGGCTGTGAAAGCGGCCGCAAACGCCGGCCACGCCTCGGGGGGCATCTGCGAGATGCCGACACTCGTGCGCTCACGATTAGCCAAGGCTCGCTCATAGTGCGGCCTCAGCTGCAACATCTCGGTTGCAAGCGCCTTCGCCCACTCCGCCACATCCGACTTGCGGCTAGCCGCTTCTCCCATCAGGGAACCGACCGGCGATCGCCAGCCCGGCGTATCGCTGTGTCCTGGTGGATCGTCGGGAAAATCCTCGATCACGACCGGACCATCCCGTCGCTCGAGCAATGCCAGTGCCCCGGTCAGGACGCGACGTTGAAATCCAGCATCCTCCGGCTCGCCGAGCGTCCGCCCGAGCTGGAAGGGTACGAACAACGACCGCGGCGTCATCGACTTTTCCAGATGCGGACGCACGAGCCCGATCACGGTGGTTGCAATGCCGCGGGCTTCGATCATGTGGGCGAGCGCGCTCACGGCGCGCGTGCAGAACGGTCAAACGGGTAAGAAGAGCACCGCATCCACGTTGTCGGCCGCCAGCCGCCCCGACAGCGCTTCGACCGTCTCGCCCATCGTCCTCGGGTCGGTCGAACCCATGACTGAATAGTGCGTCGCAGCGACCGACCCGATGACGCCCTCAGCGGCAAGCTCATTCAATCGGTCGATCGGATAGGCAATGTTGATGTCGCGCTGGAAGCCGGAGCGATCGTAGTTGATCGAGACGTGGCTCATGCGGATGTCGGCAGGGTTCAAGCTCGACGGCAGTGCACGGTATTCGGCGGAACCTGGCAGGAATGGCAGCTCCCGCCTGTCATGCAGAGCCGCCGAGGAGACCATCGCGACACGGCGTTGCCGAAGCGCAGGCCCCGACACGAACGGCCGCTCGCCCGGCGACGGGATTTCGAGCGCGATGATGTGCTCCCGCGTCGGCTGCGGAATATCGTCGATCCTTGCCATCTAACGTCCTTTTCCCGGCTTGGTCCTACCGGCGCTGTCGGTGTCGTGCGGCGGCCAACCCCCGAATGAAACGTATTCTGCCGTCTGCGCTTGCACCAACGAAAAGGAGCGATCACTCTTCACGGTATTGCGAAGTCGCCGAGGTCGAGCCCGCGAGGTTGCCCATGCCGAGACCGCAGTCGCTTGCCGCGTCCCTTGCCGCCGAACCAGTGCCCGCTTTGGGTCCCCAAGCGTGGTACGGCGCCGATCTCGGCCAACACCAGGACGAATGGTGCCACGTCTGGTCCGCCGCCGAAGTGGCCGAGATCGAAGCAGCGGTGGCAGGCGTCCTGGCCGCCGACCGCCAGATTCTCGGCATCACGCGGGAGCATTTCCCCCTGCCGACGATCTCCGGACGCCTCGCCGAAGCCCGCCGCTATCTCCTGGATGGCCCCGGGCTCTTCCTGCTGCGCGGCCTACCGGTCGACCGCTGGAGCATAAGGCAAGCCGCAACTGCCTTCTGGGGTCTCGGCACGCACCTTGGCGAGGCCTGCTCGCAGAACGGCAAGGGCCACGTCCTTGGCCACGTCACGAACCTTGGGCTCGACTACCGCGATCCCGAGACGCGCGGCTATCAGACCAACGCGCGGCTCCCGTACCACACGGATTCGAGCGACATCGTTGGCCTGCTCTGTCTACGCACCGCCCGCGCCGGCGGCCTTTCCTCCGTCGTCTCCTCGACCACGCTCTACAACGAGGTGCTGCGCCGCCGACCCGACCTTCTGGCCGTGCTGATGCAGCCGTTCTATCGGACCCGCTGGGGCGAGATTCCGGAAGGCAAGCAGCCCTGGGCGTCGGTACCGGTGTTCATGGCGAGCGAGGGCCGGGTCATTGCGCACTACGTCAGGAGCGCCATTCGAAAGGGCCAGCTTCTCGAAGGCGTACCCCCGCTTACGGCGGCACAGAACGAGGCCCTCGATTTCCTCGATAGCCTTGCCGAGGATCCCGCCATCCATCTCGACATGACGTTTGCGCCCGGCGACATCCAGCTGGTGTGCAATCACACTACGCTGCACAGCCGCACGGCCTACGAGGACGATCCCGACCCCGCCCGTCGCCGCCATCTGCTCCGCCTTTGGCTCGCCTGCGAAGACGGGCCGTCTCTGCCAGCCTGGATGACGGAGAGCTACGAGGGCAAGACGAGGAATGGTCGGCCGAACGGCATCCAGGTGCCGGGCGTTCCCTTCAAGGCCCCCCTGGCGGCGGAATAGGCGCGTTCAGAGCGCCTTCATCCAGTACTGCATAGGCTTCGCGGTTTCCTCTGCCTCACCGACATCGAGCCACGTGAACGACCCGACCAGCCCCGGAACAGGCGCATAGCCGCGCTTTCTCCAGAAGCTGTCGAGCGACACATAGCCCTGAGGCTTCAGCGGGTGGGTCGCCGGCCGCCGCACCCCACAGAACGACGCGTGCGTGAAGCCGCCCAGCGCCCGCGCATGCGCTTCGCGCGCCTCGAAAAATGCGACGCCAAGCCCGCGCCCACGATACGCGCGCAGCAGCACCGACTCGCCGAGATAGAAGATCTTCGAGATGTCATAGCCCGCCGCAAGGTACGGCGCCGCGAACTCATCGGCGTGACCGCCCATCGGAGCCGCCGTCGCCGCTCCGACGATTCGGTCGCCATCCCGGGCAGCGACCACGATTGCACCATCGGCAACCGAGAAGTTCGCTATGTACTCACGCTCGTACTCGTAAGACCCGTCATAGAGGTAGGGCCACTCGCGGAAGACCTCGATCCGCAACCGCGCGAGGTCCGGCAGCGCCGCCCTGAGCGCCGCACCAGTCAGCGGCGCAGTCGCAAGCGTCATGGCCCAGCGCCTCCCTCCTCGCCGCCGGTGACCTGCAGCAGCCAGTCGGTCAGGTTGTAGTAGGTCGTAATCCGCGTGATCTGGCCGTTCTCGACGGCAAAGAACGTGCCCGCTGGCAGCGCGTAGGTCTGCCCGTCGGCCGGTGGCAGGCCCTCGTCGGTCTCGAGGTAGGTTCCTTCGACGTTGAACTCGGCCGCCGCGCGCCGTCCATCGGGGGTGGCCATCACGGCGATGTCTTTCAACTGCTCTCGATAGCAGCGGCTCATATGAGCGGAGAAGGCCCGAAAAGCAGCTTTTCCCGGACGCCGCATACCCTGGTTGACGTCGTGCATGACGGTCTCAGAGACACACGCCAGCATGCCCTCGGTGTCACCCCGATTGAAGGCGTCGTAGTAACGGCGCACGAGCGCCTCGGTTTGCGCAGCCGACATGCGGTCTCCCGATCCTGGTCATTCGTTGCTTTGCGAGTCGCACAAACCGCGCGGCCATGCAATCGGCCTTCGAGCGTCGTGTTTGACACGCACATTCTCCGGTGAAACCCTCCGCTCCCGCGAACCGTCACGCCGAGGAGACGCCGATGACCGCCGAGACACCCTTTCACGCGCCCGCAAAGCCGCTCCCTGCCCTGGCCTCGCGCTATCTCGAGGTCGACAAGCTGCCCTGGCAGGAAACGCGCTTTCCGGGCGTCACCATGAAGGTTCTGGTCGAGGACAAGGACAGCGGCCTCGTCACCGGGCTGTTCCGCTTCGCGCCTGGCGCCAAGCTGCCCTATCACGAGCACGTCGCAATCGAGCAGAGTTGGGTTTTGGAGGGCTCACTGGTCGACGATGAGGGTGAGGCGACGGCTGGGAATTTCGTGTGGCGGCCGGCCGGCAACCGGCACGACGCTCACTCACCGAACGGCTGCCTCGTCCTGTCGATGTTCCTGAAGCCGAACCTGTTCCTCGACAAGGACACAGTCGGTTGGAACACCAAGGGCGGCACCTGACACGACGAGGTCGATCTAATAAAGAAGGCGCGCCAGCGGGATGCCGGCGCGCCTCGAATTCCTGGAACGGTCAGCGATCAATATTCGCTGTCGTCCGCCCCACCCCAGTCCGAGTCGGAGGTGTTGTCGTAGGACGCGTGCTGCTCGTTCGCGAGTTCCTCATCCTGCGCAGCGTCCTGCTGCGCGTTGAGCTGCGCCTGCTGATCGGCGTCCGTCGATGTCGGGGTGCTCGAAGGATGACCAGCTGCGTTCGCGCTGGACCCGCCACCCATCATATTGGAGATGGCGTTGGCCGCGAGCATGCCACCGGCCACACCCGCCGCCGTGGTCAAGGCCGAGGCCATGAAGCCACCACCGCGCGCGGGAGGTTGCTGCTGGGCCGCCTGGCCACCCCAAGGCGAGCCGCCTCCGGGCTGCTGGCCTGCGCCACCCTGAGCATAGCCGCGCTGAGGTTGCTGTCCCCATGCCGAGCCGGCGGAGGCCCCCGTGCGACCGCCGAACGCCGGGACGCTGCCCTGCGAGCGAGCAGCGGGTTGCGGAGCAGCCTGCCCGCCACCGAAGAGGCCGCCGAGGAAGCTGCCGCCGCGCTGGGGCGCCTGCCGGCTTTGCTGCATATTGGCCATCTCGTCCTCGAGATCGCGCAGTCGGGCCTCGAGTTCCTCGATCCGGCCGCCGGCTTGCTGGAGGTAGTGCTCCTGGGCCAGCACCGACTGCACGAGCAGATAGCCTGCATCGGGCGTCTGACGGACGGCCTGGTTGATCAGGCTCTCGGCATCGCGGTCCTTCTCGACCGGACCATTCGATCGCATGCGGTCGAACAGGCCAGAGATCAACTGGCGTTCATCGGGCGTCATTCTCGTCTCCTTGAGGCGTCTAACGCTGATCGCATATTGGATGGCGGAGGCTCCCTGGCAATAGGTGGAACCACGCTGCGGGCAGTAAAAAACCGAAACAGGCTAAAACACCGCTCCCCGCGCCGCGACGGGCCAGACGCTTTCAACCCGAGCGCTCAAAGTGCCCATGTTCCGGACACCGATATACCAGTCATGAAGGTTGACCGTCGGGTCACAATGCGGCGGGATCAGCAGGATTTTGTCCCCAAGTCTCGGTCGCTCGTTACACGCCGCGAGATTGAGCCCGCCGTGCTCGTCGGAGGGCCGCTCGTAGAGAGCGCCGGCAAGCCCCGTCACCTCGGGCATGCCGCTCTCGAACGTGAAGGCCTTCAGGCCTGCGTCGATCACTGCGCGCTCGGCGACGGGCATGCTCATGATCGTCGCATAGACGAAGAGCGCGTGCTCGAACGTGTCGAACCGTGAGCCGTCCGCCTTCAGGTTGCGGGCGTAATCGGCGTCCATGAACACATAGGACCCCGCCTGCAACTCGTTGTAGACGCCCGATGCACCCTCGATCTCGAAAGTGCCCGTACCAGCGCCACCGACCACCTCGCACTCGAGGCCGGCCTTCTTGAGCGCCGTGACCGTATCGGCCGTCCACGCGATGGCTTGGCCGATGGCCTCCTTACGCTCCGCCAGCGACCGCAGGTGCTGTGCGCGCCCCTGGTAGGACTGCAGGCCGGCAAAGACGAGCCCCTTCTCCCGTCCCACGCGCTCGGCGAGCGCCACCGCCGGAGCCCCGGGCGGCACGCCGCAGCGATTGGCGCCGACATCGATCTCGACCAGAACGCGCAGCGTCACGCCGGCTTTGCGCGCAGCCGTGCCCAGTGCCTCGACTGCCGCCTCGTTGTCCACTGCCACCATCACCCGGGCCTGATGCCCCAGCGCGGCGAGGCGGTCGAGCTTGCGCGCGCCCATCACCTCGTTCGAGACGTAGACATCGGGAATGCCGCCTTCGACCATCGCCTCGGCCTCGGACACCTTCTGGCAGCAGAGTCCGACCGCCCCGAGTTGCATCTGCTTGAGGCCGATGATCGGCGACTTGTGTGTCTTGGCGTGGGGCCGGAGCCTCACACCCGCCTTGGCGACAAAGCCCGCCATCTTCTTCAGGTTCCGCTCAAAGGCATCGAGATCGACGACCAGCGCCGGAGTGTCGACCTCGGCGAGCGGCATTCCGGGAATAGCGGGCGGCAGGTGGGGCATCTGGGGCTCCGGTAGCGGGCGACTGGTGCGTCATGATCGAGTTCGGAGCGTACCATCTCGGCGCCAGCGCGCCACCCTCGACGCTGGCGCCCGGCGACGGGGCCACATCGGCTCGGTCGCTGAGACAGAGTCAATCAGGCACAGAATTGAACCGCTTCTTAACCTCGATCCGGTTTGATGCAGCGACGCTTCGCGAGGATGCCATGACCGACCTCATTCAGATTGCAGCCGATATCAAGGCTCGCGGGACCATCGCCGAGACGGACATTGCTGCCATACGACGCTCGCTCTTCGCCGATGGCATCGTCTCGCGCATCGAGGCCGACGCTCTCTTCAAGATCGAGCGCGCGCGCACGAACCATCTTCCGGGCTGGTCGGAGCTGTTCTCGGAAGCGCTCACCGACTACTGCATCCGCCAAGAGCCGCCCGAAGGCTATCTCTCGGAAGAGACGGCTAGTTGGGTGATGGCCGAGATCAGCGAGGTCAAGCATCCCTCGACCGACGCGGAGATCGAGTTCCTCATCAACGTCATCGAGAAGGCCCGCGAGGTCCCGGTGAGCTTCTCCGCGTTCGCCCTCAACCACGTCAAGACCATGGTCATGTACGGCGGCGGGCCGGATGCCCGCGGCCGTCAGCACCACGGCGGGCGCATCAGCGAGGCCGATATCCACGCCCTCGAGCGCATTCTCTGGGGCGCCGGCACCGAAGGACACATGGCCATCAGCCGCGAGGAGGCCGAGGCCCTCTTTGCCATGGCCGAGATGAGCACGGGCGCCGAAAACGACGACCGCTTCGAGGATATGTTCGCCAAGGCCATCGGCAATTATCTGCTCGGTGCCACGGGACGGCCCGTCCCTCCGCGCGAGGTTGCGCTGCGGTGGGAGACGGAGGAAACGCATCTCGACGCCGCCCGGCTCGTGCGCGCGGTGATGCAGACCTATTCGACGGCCGACTGGTCGAAGCTGCGCGACCGCGATTTCTGGGCCGACACCATCCGCAACCCGCGCACACTCGCACAGGATGTCGATGCCGCGTTCGAAGCTCAGCTGAAGGCCCGCGAGGCTGCCGAAGCTGCCGCATCGATCATGACGCCGGACAAGGCCGCCTGGCTCCTCGATCGCATCGGCAGGAACGGCGTCATGTCGGCTCCCGAGAAAGCCCTCGCCCGCTTCATCGCGCGCAACGCCTCGCGCCTCGATCCGTCGCTCGCCCGGATGATGGACAAGGCCGAGGCCTGAACGCACCGGGCTACCGGCGTGTTTGCAATCCGTCGCCGTGGTCGCTGGCCCTCTTCTCAACCGCACAACGACGGCCAGAGCGCCACCGGTGCGAACAGCAGAACGATGATGAGCACGGCTGCGCGCCGGAACGTAACGGCCCAGCCGAGCCCCGCCTCGCGCAGATCCGAGCTGGATATCCAATTCAGATTGTAGCCGGCTTTCGGACCGTAGACTTTGCGCTGGTACGCGTAGACTGCCGGCAGAACAGTGATGAAGTGCACGAGCGCGAAAATAACGATGGCGGCAAATGCCGCCGTCGCCATGGCCTCCGCATGCGGCGCGAGTGGGCCCAGTAGCGTGCACACCCAAGCCATCGGCCCTCCCGCTCCCCGCTAGCGCAACCGATCCGCCTTCAGCTCGGTCAGCTTGCCACCCTTCTCGGCGGTATCGCGCAGCAGGGCCGACGGCTCCCAGCGCTTTCCGTAGCGCTGATGCCACGAGGCGATCTGGTTGTAGACCTCGCGCGCGCCGATCGTGTCGCCCCAGAACATCAAGCCGCCGCGATAGCGCGGGAAGCCGAAGCCGTGTAGCCACATCACGTCGAGGTCGCTCGCGCGGATCGCCTTGCCCTCCTCGATGATCTTGCAGAACTCGTTGATCGAGCCGAACAACAGGCGATGCAGAATCTCCTCCTCGGTGAAGGCGCGCTGCTCGATCTTGTTCTCGGCGGCCACCTTCTTGATCAGCACCTCGACCTCGGGGTCGACGCGGGGCGTGCGGTCGCCTTTCTCATAGGCATACCAGCCCTTCCCAGCCTTGAGGCCGACGCGGCCCGCCTCGACCAGCCCATCGGGAATGGGCAGCATGCGATAGTTGGGGTCGGCCGCTTTGCGCCGCTTCCGCGTGTCGTAGGAGATGTCGAGGCCCGACATGTCGTTGACCTTGAACGGCCCGACGGGATAGCCGAAGTCCTCCATCACCTTGTCGATCTGGTGGGGCAGCGCCCCCTCCTCGACCATGAGGTTCTGCTCGAGCGTGAAGGGGATGCGGCTGCGGTTGGCGGCAAAGCCATCGCAATTTCCCGCGTAGCCCGAGATCTTGTTGATGTCGCGTCCGAGCTTCATGGCGGCGGCCAGCGTCTCCGGCGCCGTCTTCGACGCGTTGACGACCTCGAACAGCTTCATGACGTTGGCCGGCACGAAGTAGTGCGTTCCCGCGACCTTTTCCGGCCGCTTGGTAACGCTCGCGATCTGATCGATATCGAGAGCACTCGTATTCGTGAACAGGAACGCCTCGGGCTTCATCACGGCGTCGAGTTGCTTGAAGACGCCCTGCTTCACGTCCATGCGCTCGAACACGGCCTCGATCACCGCGTCGGCGTCGCCGATCTCCTCCATGGTCGTCACGGGCGTGATGAGGCTCATGCGCTTGTCCATCTCCTCCTGGGAGAGGGAGCCGCGCTTGACGCTCGTCGCGTAGTTGTCGCGGATGCGTCCGATGCCGCGCTCAAGCACCTCGGATGAGGCATCGACCAGCTTCACCGGCATGCCGGCGTCGGCAAAGCTCATGGCGATGCCGCCGCCCATGGTGCCAGCGCCAACCACGGCCATCGTCTTGATCTCTGGCGTCTTGAGATCCTTCGGCAAGCTCGGGATGCGGGCGATCTCACGCTCCGAGAAGAACGCGTACCGCAGCGCCTTGGCCTCGGGCGTGTTCTCGAGCTCGCCGAAGAGACGCCGCTCGGTCGCGACACCTTCGTCGAACGGTTGCGTGCACGCCGCTTCCACGGCCTGGATGCACTTCTCAGGCGCAGGTTGTCCGCGCATACGCCGTGCAAACTGCTTGCGCGCCGCATCGAACATGCCCGGATCGGCCTTCGCCTCCGCGAGCTTCTCTGCGCGATCCCGCACGCGCGGCAGCGGCTTCTTTCCAGCGATCGACTTGGCGTAGGCGATCGCCTCGGCACGCAAATCCTTGCCCGGCACGATCTCGTCGATGATGCCGAGGGCCTTGGCCTCCTCCGCCGGGACATGTCGGCCCGAGACGATCATGTCGAGCGCGATCTTCGGGCCCACGATGCGCGGCAAGCGCTGCGTGCCACCGCCGCCGGGAAGAATGCCGATCTGGACCTCGGGAAGGCCCACCTTCGCGGAGGGCACGGCGATGCGATAGTGGCAGGCGAGTGCGTTCTCCAGGCCTCCGCCGAGGGCATAGCCATGGATCGCGGCAACGACCGGCTTCTTGCCCTGGTCGAGCGCGTCGTAGGTGCGCCGCGTCGGGTTCGGGCGCGCCTTGCCGAACTGGCGGATGTCGGCGCCCGCGATGAACGTGCGGCCGGCGCCGATCATCACGAAGGCCTTCACGTTGGGGTCGGCCTCACCCTTGTCGAGCGCCGCCAGGATGCCGTCGGAGACGCCCGGCCCAAGCGCATTGACCGGCGGATAGTCGATCGTGATGACGCCGATGCCATCCTCGACATCGAAGCGGACGACGGGCTTATCGGTCATGGCGTTCTCCTCGCGGTGCTCTGGCGGCTGTTTGGCCGGCCTTTCGTTGGACCAAAGTGTTCCACGGATCGGCGCCGCCCGGAAGGGTGCCCGCCACAGCGCCGCAGGCTGCGTTAGGAAGCTGTCCACCATCGTGCTGTACGTTGCGTCTTCGGTGGGCCGGCGCGATGGTTGAGCGTACGGGCTGGCCCACCTTTCCCGGACCAGGCCAAAGCAGGATCCATCCATGACGCGAGCGGCAGCGCTCAATGGCTCCGGCAAGGCCCCCCGGCACACGGTTGAACGGACCTATCTCGATCCGGCCTCGGCGTCGTTTCGCTTTCGCCAGCGCCGCTTCGGGATGGTTCGTGCCATGATCGACGAGATCGTCGCACGCAAGGGCGGCTGCCGTATCGCCGACATCGGCGGCACCGACTACTACTGGCGCGTCGCTGGCGACCTCATCGAGACCGCGCCCGTCGAGATCGATCTTTACAATCTGGAAGCAAAGCCCGTCGCCGGGAGCAAGATCCGCAGCCTCGTCGGCGATGCGACGCGCCTCGACCACATCCCCGACGACGCCTACGATCTCGTCCACTCCAACTCGGTGATCGAGCACGTCGGCAGTTGGCCCGAGATGGTCGCGATGGCCAGCCACGTGCGGCGCATCGCGCCGGCCTACTACCTGCAGACTCCGAACTTCTGGTTTCCATACGAGCCGCACTTCCGCGCGCCCGTCTTCCACTGGCTTCCCGAGCAAGTCCGCGCCCGCTTGCTGATGCGCTTCAATCTGGGCTTCGGCGGACGCCGCGACACTCTCGACGCAGCCATGCGGGCCGTGCAGTCGGCGCGTATGCTGGATCGCGCACAGGTCGCAGCCCTCTTCCCCGATGCCGAGATCCGTCGCGAGCGCTTCCTCGGCCTCACCAAATCGCTGATGGCGATCCGCGTGTCACGCAGCGAACAGGCTTAACCCGTCCCCTTGGTCTGCGTGTCGCCCGGCTTTGCGCGCTCCTCCAGCAACTCGATCATGGCGCCCGCCACGTCGACGCCGGTCGCACCCTCCATGCCCTCGATGCCGGGTGTCGGATTGACTTCGAGGACCAGCGTACCGCGACTCGAGCGCAGCATATCCACACCGGCCACATTCAGCCCCATGGCGTCCACCGCCTTGATCGCCGAGACGCGCTCCTCCTCGGTGATCTCCACCGGCTCGGCCTTGCCGCCGCGATGCAGGTTCGAGCGGAACTCACCCTTTCGGCTGGTGCGCTTCATCGCCGCCACGACTTTGCCGCCGACCACGAGGGCGCGCACGTCCGACCCGTGCGCCTCGCGGATAAACTCCTGAACGAGAATATTGACGTTGGCGGCCGAGAACGCCTCGATGATCGAGGTTGCCGATGCCGTGGTCTCCGCCAGGATCACGCCCATTCCCTGCGTGCCCTCGAGCAGCTTGATCACCACCGGCGCACCGCCGACCTCGGCCACCACCTCCTCGGCTTTCTTGGGCCCGTGCGCGAACGCCGTATTCGGCAAGCCGACGCCGGCCCGCGCCAGCAATTGCAACGCTCGGAGTTTGTCGCGGCTGCGGCCGATCGCGACCGACTCGTTCAGCGGAAACACGCCCTGCATCTCGAACTGGCGCAGCACCGCGAGCCCATACCCCGTCACCGAAGCCCCGATGCGCGGGATGACGGCATCGTACCTCGGCACAGTGCGCCCGCCGTGGCGCAGCAGCGGCCGGTTCGACGTGATGTTCATGTGCACGTGCAGCGTATTGACGATGTCGATCTCATGGCCGCGCGCGCGGGCCGCCTCGACGATGCGTCGGTGAGAATAGAGGCCCGGGTTGCGTGCCAGCATCACGATCTTCATGCATCAGCCTTGTCGATGGGCCGTCTCGACGTGCAATGCTCAACCACCCAACGGCCTTCTGGCACCCAACGGCCTTCTGGCGATCGCACGGGCCCGACGCCCGCGACCCAACCACCCAAAAGCGGCGACGGTATGCTTCGTGCCGCCGCCTCTACACCTTCATTTTCGGGTCGAGCCAATCACGCAGGCTGTCTCCCAGCAGGTTAAAGGCGAACACAGCCAGCGTGATCGCCAGACCCGGGAACAGGATCATCCACGGTGCCGCCTGATAGAAGTCAGCCGACGAGCCCGAGAGCATCAGGCCCCATGCCGCCGTCGGCTCGGTCACGCCAAGCCCGAGGAACGAGAGCGACGCCTCGAGCAGGATCGCCTGGGCGATGAATGCCGTCAGCATGATCAGGTACGGCGCCACGATGTTCGGCACGATATGGCGCAGCACGATGCGAGCGTGACTATAGCCCGCCGCGCGCGCCGCATCGATGAACGGCATCTGTGCGATCGATAGCGTCGAGGAGCGTGCGATGCGAGCCATTTTCGGCACCATCGGCAGCGCGATCGCGACGATCAGGTTCGCGTCGATGCCGCCGATCATGTTCCGGCCGAGCACGGCCACCACGACCATCGCCAGCACGATGATCGGGAACGACAGCATGATATCGACGATGCGCTGGATGATGTTGTCGACCCAGCCCCCGAAGTAGCCCGAGGTTGCACCGACGAGCGCGCCGATCGTGCAGCCGAAGATCGCCGACAGGATGCCGACAGCGAGCGCCGTTCGCGAGCCATAGACGAGGCGCGAGAACACGTCGCGGCCATATTGGTCGGTGCCGAAGAGATGCTCAGCGCTCGGCGCGGATAGCATGGCGCCGAAGTCGACGGCTTCGGGATGATAGGGCGAGATCCAGGCTGCACCGACGGCCAGCACGAAGTAGAGCAGCACGATCAGGAAGCCGACGAAGCCCAACGGCTGCGCGCGGATGAACTGCACGAGCGGGTGCGTTCGCTTCGGGATCTTCTCGGTAAAGGCGTCGGTCGCGGTGATGTCGGCCATGGCGGCCACCTCTTACGTCAAGCGAATGCGGGGATCGAGCGCGGCGTAGAGCAGGTCGACCAACAAGTTGACGATGACGAACACGGTCGCAATCAGTAGCACGAGCCCCTGGATGAGGGTGAAGTCGCCGCGTGCGGTCGCATCCACGAAGAGCTTGCCGATACCGTTCAGGTTGAACACCTGCTCGGTCACGACGAGACCGCCGATCAGGAAGGCGAATTCGAGCCCGACCACTGTCACGACTGGCAAGAGGGCATTGCGCAGACCGTGCCGCCGCGTGACGAGGCTTTCATAGACGCCCTTGGCGCGCGCGGTGCGGATATAGTCCTCTCGCATGACCTCGAGCAGCGCCGAGCGCATCATGCGCGTGACCACCGCAGCATAGCGATAGCCGACCGAGAGAGCGGGCCAGAACAGCGCCGAGAGGTTGGTGATCGGATCCTCGAAAATCGACACATAGCCGATCTTCGGCAGCCAGTTGAAGAAGTAGAGCAAGCCCAGAATAATGAGCATACCGAGCCAGAAGCCCGGAATTGCCAGTCCTGAGACAGCGAGTACTCGAATGACGTTGTCGAGCCAACTATCTCGGTAGATGGCACATAATGTCCCGAGCGGAACCGCGATGATGACCGCAATCAGCGTCGCCATGATCGCGACCTGCAGCGAGACCGGAAACCGCAACGCGATCTCGCCCGCCACCGACTGCCCGGTCCATAGCGACTTGCCGAGATCGAGGCGGGTCAAGCCGATCATGTAGTCCTTGAACTGCACGATCAGCGGCTGGTCGAGCCCCAGTCGCTTTCGCTCCGCCTGGATCGTCTCCTCGGTGACGTTGGCGCCGTCGGCGCGCAGCTTCACCACGACCGGGTCGCCGGGCATGACGCGGATGAGGAAGAACACGGCCACCGCAACGCCGAGCAGCGTCGGGATGACCATCAACAAGCGCCTGAGGATATAGCCGGCCGGCCGGCCTCCCCCGGTATCATGCTACTGGTCGAGCCACACGTCGACGAGATCCGTCGCCGTGAAGTGGTTGGCCTGATGCTCCCAGCCCTTGATCTTTTTGTGGAGCACAATTTGGCGCTGCCACCAGAGCAGCGGCGCCGAGTAGGCTTGGGTCAGGGCATAGCGCTCGAGTTCGTTGACGAGCGCCTTGCGCTTCGCCGGATCGACTTCCTTCGCCTGCTTTTCGAACAGTTCGTCGATCTTCTTGTCGCCGTGGTTGGCCGCGGCCTGCGACGACTTCTCGTTCGTGAGCAACTTGTCGAGCTGGGCCGATGGGTCATCCGCGAAATCCGAGATGAACTCGACCAAGACGTCGAACGTGCCGTTCTTCATCGCATCGAAGAACAGCTTCGTCTCGAGCTGGCTGTGCTCAACCTCGACGCCGATCCGCCGCCACTGGTCGATCAGGAAGATTCCGCCCGGGGTATAGGGCTCGGCAACGTTGCGGTTGACGAGTTTCA
>LNDR01000338.1 GCA_001464755.1 Rhizobiales bacterium Ga0077524 | reverse complement strand
CGATTGGCTCTTCGTCAGACCCACCATGGCCATCGGCCGCTTTCTCTGGAAGGGCGGCGACGGCACGGTCATCGACGGCACCATCGACGGCACTGCCGCGACCGTCACGCGCTTAACCGACCGCGTGGTCAAGCTGCAGACCGGCTTCGTCTATCACTATGCCTTCGCCATGCTGATCGGCCTGGCGGCAATCATCACGTGGTTCATGCTGGGCTTCGGGGGCACGCGATGAACCTCGCTGTGAGCAACATTCTCTCGCTCGTCACGTTCCTGCCTGCGCTCGGCGCGCTCGGCATCGCGACGCTCAACCGCGAGTCCAAGGGCAACGCGCGCTGGATCGCACTTTGGACGACGTTGATCACATTCGCCGTGTCGCTGCTCATCTGGATCAACTTCGACAAGTCGAACCCGGGCTTCCAGTTCGTCGAAGAGGCGGCGTGGCTCGGGCCCATCAAGTACAAGATGGGTGTCGACGGCATCTCGATGCTGTTCGTGATCCTCACGACGTTCCTGATGCCGCTCTGCGTGCTCGCCAGCTGGGAATCGATCGAGGAGCGCGTCAAGGAGTACATGATCGCCTTCCTGCTGCTCGAGACGCTGATGATCGGCGTCTTCTGCGCGCTCGATGTCGTCCTCTTCTATCTGTTCTTCGAGGGCGGCCTCATCCCGATGTTCATCATCATCGGCGTCTGGGGCGGCAAGCGGCGCGTCTACGCGAGCTTCAAGTTCTTCCTCTACACGCTGCTCGGCTCGGTGCTCATGCTGCTCGCCATGATGGCGATCTACCTGCACGCCGGCACCACTGACATTCCGACCTTGATCGACAAGGGCAACCTGCCCGTTGCCTGGCAGACATGGCTGTGGCTGGCCTTCTTCGCCTCGTTCGCGGTGAAGATGCCGATGTGGCCGGTGCACACCTGGCTGCCAGACGCTCACGTTGAGGCGCCGACGGCCGGCTCGGTGGTGCTCGCTGCCGTGCTCTTGAAGATGGGAGGCTACGGCTTCCTGCGGTTCTCGTTGCCGATGTTCCCTGTCGCCTCGGTGGAGTTGGCTCCCCTCGTCTTCACGCTCTCGGTCGTGGCGATCGTCTACACCTCGCTCGTTGCGCTCGCACAGGAGGACGTGAAAAAGCTGATCGCCTACTCGTCGGTCGCGCACATGGGCTACGTGACGCTCGGCATTTTCACGTTCAACCAGCAGGGCATCGACGGCGCCATCTTCCAGATGCTGAGCCACGGCATCGTCTCGGCGGCGCTGTTTCTGTGCGTCGGCGTCGTCTACGACCGCATGCACACCCGCGACATCGCAGCCTACGGTGGCCTCGCCGAGCGGATGCCGATCTACGCCGCCTGCTTCATGGTCTTCACGATGGCCAACGTCGGCCTTCCTGGCACCTCGGGCTTCGTCGGCGAGTTCCTGACGCTGCTCGGCGCGTTCAAGGTCAATACGTGGGTCGCGCTGTTTGCAACCACGGGCGTGGTCCTGTCGGCCGTTTATGCGCTTTGGCTCTATCGGCGGATGATCTTCGGCGTGCTGGACAAGCCCTCGCTGAAAGCCATTACCGACATGGGCCCGCGCGAGATCGCCATCATGGCCCCGCTGGTGGTCCTGACGCTGCTCCTCGGCTTCTATCCGGCACCGATCCTGGACGTTACCGCCCAATCGGTGAAGAAGCTCGTGACCCAGCACGAGATGGCGGTGAAGGCGACCCGTTCGGCCGCCGTGGCCGGACAGAGGAACTAGGCAGCAGAGCGGGCCGTCCCTGGTGTTTCGGCGCGGCAAGGTAGAGGCCCGGTCTAGACGATGGCGCGACCCGACGAAGGCGCAAGACGAGACGAGAGATATCCATGGCCGCCCTTGAAGCCTACGCGCCGCTGATCCCCGAGATCATCCTCGTCATTGGTGCTCTCGCACTGTTGATCTACGGTGTCTATCGACCGGACAACGACCGCGAGGCGGCCGGGGTGACTTGGCTCGCTCTCGCCGTGATGGTGGTCGCGGGCTACGCCGTCGTCGAAGCTGGCCCCTCGTCGCGTCTCTTCGAAGGCGCGTTCGTCGACGACGGTTTTGCGCGCTTTGTCAAGCTGATGATCCTGGCGGGCGCGGGCGGTGCGCTGCTGCTCTGCTTCGACGAGATGCGTGACCTGCGTGCCTTCAAGTTCGAGCTGCCGATCCTGCTGCTGCTCGCAACCGCCGGCATGTTCGTCATGGCCTCGGCCGGGGATTTGATGTCGCTCTATCTCGGCCTCGAGCTGCAAAGTCTCGCGCTCTACGTCGTTGCCGCCATACGTCGCGACGACGCCAAGTCCAGCGAGGCCGGCCTCAAGTATTTCGTCCTCGGTGCGCTCTCCTCGGGCATGCTGCTCTACGGCGCCTCGCTACTCTACGGTTTTGCCGGGACCACATCGTTCGCTGGTATTGCCGCTGCCGCCGCCGGTGCCGGCGCGGGGCAGAATTTGCTGCTGGTCTTCGGTCTCGTGTTCCTGATCGTCGGCATTGCCTTCAAGGTGTCGGCCGTCCCCTTCCACATGTGGACGCCCGACGTCTACGAGGGCGCGCCGACGCCGATCACGGCCTTCCTGGCCGCTGCTCCGAAGGTCGCGGCCATGGCCCTCTTCGTCCGAGTGGTCACTACGGCTATGCCGGGCGTCAAGCCGCAGTGGCAGCAGATCGTGGTCTTTCTTGCCATCGCCTCGATGGTGGTTGGCGCGCTCGGTGCCATCGGCCAGACCAACATCAAGCGGCTGATGGCCTATTCCTCCATCGCCAACATGGGCTATGCCCTGGTGCCGCTCGCAGCGGGCAGCCCCGATGGCGTGCAGGGCGTCCTCATCTACATGGCGATCTACATCGTGATGACGCTCGGCGCCTTCGCGTGCATCCTCTCGATGCGTCGTGAGAGCGGCCCGGTCGAGGACATCTCCGAGCTTGCGGGCCTCTCCCGCAACAACCTGGGCATGGCCTTCGCGCTCGCCATGTTCATGTTCTCCCTCGCCGGCATCCCGCCGCTGGCCGGCTTCTTCGCCAAGTGGTTTGCGTTCCTGGCTGCAATCAACGCCGGGCTCTACTGGCTTGCCGTCATCGGCGTCGTCGCCAGCGTGATCGGCGCCTACTACTATCTTCGCGTCGTCAAGATCATGTTCTTCGACGAGGCGGCCGCACCGTTCCTTGGTATCCGCGCCAAGGAGGGGCTGGTGATGGTCGTATCCCTGCTGC
Source organism: Rhizobiales bacterium Ga0077524 (assembly GCA_001464755.1). Taxonomy (GTDB): domain Bacteria; phylum Pseudomonadota; class Alphaproteobacteria; order Rhizobiales; family Hyphomicrobiaceae. The sequence continues at coordinate 20,898 of LNDR01000338.1, read as the reverse complement.
TGGTGCTCGGCTTCGTTGCCCCGTTCATCGCCTCCCCCGTCGTCGAGGCGGCCGACGTCGCTGCTCGCTCACTGAAATAGGATGATGCCATCGGTCAGCTGAACAACGAGGGCCCGTCACCCTGTCCGGCCGGCTGGACCGGGCTCGCCTTCGACGAGATCGATTCGACCAACACCGAGGCGATGCGCCGAGCTGCGGCGGGCGAGCAGGGGCCACTCTGGATTACCGCGCGTGTCCAGACGCGTGGCCGTGGCCGTTCGGGTCGCGCGTGGTCTTCGGCTGGCGACAGTCTGGCGGCGACGCTGTTGTTCGCCCCCGCCTGCCCGCTATCGGCACTGCCTCATTTGTCCCTGGTGGCAGGTGTCGCGGCGCATACTGCAATTGCAGAGGCTCTCCCAGCCGCAGCGCGGTCCGTTTGCCGCCTGAAGTGGCCGAACGACGTCCTGATCGCGGGCGCCAAAGTCTCGGGCATCCTGGTCGAGAGCACTATCATCGGCGGAGTTCCGGTCGTCGCCATTGGCACCGGCATCAACGTTCGCTTGGTACCCACGCTCGACGACCGCCCGGTCACGGCGCTGGCGGCCCATGGCGCGACGGCTGACGTGGCTGCAATCGGCCACGGCTTGGCCCATGCCCTCGCTCATTGGATCGACGTCTGGGCGGCTGGCAACGGATTTGCCGCTATCCGCGAGGCTTGGCTTGCCCGCGCGGGGCCGTTCGGCGAGCCGATGACGGTCAACGCTGGCGAGGAGCGCGTTTCGGGCCGCTTCGCCGGTCTCGATGCCGATGGCGGTCTCCTGCTCGATGATCAGGCGGGCGTAAGGCGTAAATTCTCGTTCGGAGACGTGGCATTGAGTGCCCCGAGAGTGTAACCCTGTTCGATCGTTCTAGAAATCACACGGGAATCGGCGCGAGATCGCGTCAGGGAACCAGCCGGAATGGCATCGAATTCGACGGAGACCGCAGCGAAGCGCGGTGGGCGCAGCGGGGACGAGCTTGTCTTTCTCGCCCTTGGGGGGCTCGGCGAGGTTGGGATGAACTGCTACCTCTATGGCCTTGGGCCGGAGGGTAAGCGGCGCTGGCTGATGGTCGATCTGGGGATAACATTTCCCGAAGGCGAGTTCGATCCCGGCGTGGATGTGATCCTGCCCGACCTCAAGTTCATCGAGGGTCAGGGCGCGGGCCTCGAGGGGCTCGTCCTGACGCACGCCCACGAGGACCACATCGGCGCCGTCATGGAGCTATGGCCGCGAATCCGGTGTCCGGTCTATGCAACACCATTCACGGCGGCCTTCCTGAAGGCCAAGCTCGCCGAGCACGGCAATGGCCTGAAGATCCCGATCACCGAGATCCCGATCGGTGGCCGCTTCAAGGTCGGGCCGTTCGCGCTGGAGCTGGTCAGCCTGACCCATTCGATTCCCGAGCCGTCCGGCCTCGTCATCGATACGCCGCATGGCCGGCTGTTTCATACCGGCGACTGGAAGTTCGACCAGCATCCCCTGGTCGGGCAGCCGGCCGATGAAGCACGCGTGCAGCGTCTCGGCGAGGAAGGCATCCTCGCCCTCATCGGTGATTCGACCAATGCCTTCCGCGATGGCCGCTCACCCTCGGAGCTCGAGGTCGCCAACTCGCTCGCCGGCATCATCCAGGGGGCGAACCGGCGGGTTCTCGTCACGTCGTTCGCCTCGAACGTGGCCCGCATACGGGCCGTCGCCGATGCCGCCCGCGCGACCGGTCGCCAACTCGTCGTCGCCGGCCGCGCACTGCATCGTGCCATCCAGGTCGCGATCGACACAGGCTATCTCCCGCAGGGCTTCCAATGGTCCGACCAGCAGGAGTTCTCCTACCTCGCGCCCGAAAAGGTGCTCGCACTCGTCACGGGCAGTCAGGGCGAGCCGCGCGCCGCGCTCGCCCGCATCGCCGACAACGACCATCCCGAGATATCGCTTACGAAGGGCGATTTGATCATCTTCTCGTCGCGAACCATTCCCGGTAACGAGAAGTCAATCAGCCGCATCCAGAACAAGCTCGCCCGCATGGGCGTCGATATCGTCACCGACAACGAGGCTCTGGTTCACGTCACGGGCCACCCGCGCCGCGACGAGTTGCGCCAGATGTATGGTTGGGTTCGGCCGAGGATCGCCGTGCCGATGCACGGCGAGTTCCGGCATCTCAGGGAGCACGCCCGCATCGCGCGCGAGGCCGGCGTGCCCGAGATCCTGACCCCGATCAACGGCGAGGTCGTGCTGCTCGCACCGGGTCCCGCCCGCATCGTCGACCAAGCGCCTGTCGGCCGCTTGTTCCGCGATGGCCGCCTGCTCGTGCCGGGCGAGGGGGGCGCCGTTCGCGAGCGCCGCAAGCTCGCCTTCGTCGGCCTCGCGGCCATCTCACTGGTGATGTCCCGCAAGGGCGAGATCCTGGCCGATCCCGAGATCGCGCTCGACGGCATTCCCTACGTGGATGCCGCCGGCACCAGCATCGAGGACATCGTGTTCGATGCCGTCGAGGGCACGCTCAAGGGCATCCCACCGGCTCGTCGCCGCGATCCCGACATGGTGCGTGAGGCGCTGCGTCGGTCGGTGCGCTCAGCCATCGATCAGGCCTGGGGCAAGAAGCCGATCGTCAAGGTGTTTGTCGCCGTCGTCGGTGCCCCCGCCAAGGGCTGATCGGCTGGCGACGCCGCCTCCTTCCAACGCGCAGCTCATGGTCCCATGATGCTGTTGCGCGGGGGCGGGAAGATCCCGCGACCGGAGCCACGATGATGCAGGACGAGGCACCGAGAATAGCGGCGCGCCCGGCGCTCAGGCTGCGCGACTGCTATTGGTTCTTCGGCCCGCTGGTGTTGATGGTCGAGCTCAATATGATCTCGAAGTCGGTCATTCACGCCTTTCTGGCGCGGACCGATACGCCGAGCATCACGCTGGCAGCTTTCAACGCGTCGTTCACGTTCTATTTCGCGCTCGCGAGCGCGACCGAGGTAACGACGCTGTTGAGCCTCTCCTACTTGAAAGCGCGGTCGGATGCGCCCCGTCTGATCGGCTTCATGGCGGTCGTCGTTGCGCTCCCACTCATTGTCGCCCTGGCGACGGTTTTCACGAGTTTCGGCAATACCGTCTTTGGTGGCTGGTTCGGCCTCGGAGACGAGGCACAGGCTCAGGCGCGTGCCGCGGTCGGCGCTCTCGCCGTGAGCGTTCCGATCCTTCTTCTCCGCGGGACCGCCTTCGCGCTTCTGATGCTCAATCGCAAAACGTTCGTTATTACGGCGAGCACGCTCGTGCGCCTGCTGTCCCTGACGGGATCGCTGTTGCTTCTTCCGATCTGGCTCGATGGCGCTGTGATCGGAGCCGCCGCGCTCGTCATCTGCATGGCGGCAGAGACACTCTTCGGCTGGATCTTTGCGTGGCGGCTTCTGTTGCGTCTGCCGGCGGTGCGTGAAAGTCGCGAATCCATGCGCGGCTACTGGCGTTTCTCCTGGCCATTGATCGTGAACGGCTCGGCGGAGATGGGTGTGATCTTCGTCATCACCTTGTTTCTTGGGCGGTTGACGCACGCCGAGCTCGCGATCGCGGCGTTCGGCGTCGTGCACGGTCTCGTCTCGCTGCTCATGGCGCCGATGCGCAATCTCACGCAATCGGCCCAGACGCTGGTCTCGCAGCGCGCGGACGTTCGCACTATGCTCGTGTTCGCGGTCCAACTCGTTGTCGGTTTCTCGCTTCTTTCGATGGCTTTGTTCTGGACGTCGCTGAGCGAGCGAATCCTGCTCGGCATCATGGCGCTCACCCCCGACCTCGCCGCCTACTCGGCGCCGGCGTTGGCCATGGCGTTCGTTCTCGCGCCGTTCTGGTGCATGGCCGCGCTGTTTCGTGGACTTCTGGCCAAGGCGCGCAGCACGGGCTCCCTGGCGACGAGCGGCGTCCTGCGCATCCTGAGCGCGACGGCCGCGGGGTCGACGACGCTTGTTTTGCCGGAGGTCAACGGCGCAATGCTCGGCGTGGCCGTCTGGACCCTGTCTTACGCCGTCGAGTCGGCTATCAGCAGTTGGCGCCTGCGCAAGCTCGGCTGGTTTATCGCGTCCCCGGCCACAGTTTGAGGGGTCGTCAGGGGCGATCCGTGTTCCGCGTCATGATGGAGAGCCTTTCGAGGACCCGCGCAGCCTCCCTGGCTGTGTTCAGAACGACGTCGCCTGCGCTCTCGATCGAGTGGATGAGCCCCGCGCTCTGGCCGCTCGGCAGCACGCCGTTGACGACGTCGCCGCCGATGCGTCCGGCGTCCGAGGCCGGCTCGCCCACTTCCTTCAGCTGGTGGGGGTAGGGCTTGATCTCGCTCTCGCGGCCTTCCCAGCTCCTCGTGAAGGCGTTCCTGATCATGCGGTTCGTCTTGCCCGAGTGGGCCCGTGTGACGACCGTTCCGTCCTCGTCGATCTCGGTGATGCGCCGCTTGTAGTTGACGTGGCCGCGCGCCTCCGTCGTCGCGATGAAGCGCGTGCCCATCCAGACGCCTGCCGCGCCGAGGGCCATGGCCGCAACGAGCCCACGCCCATCCGCGAGACCGCCGGCAGCGACCACGGGGATGCGCACGACGTCGCAAACGCGCGGCACCAGTGCGATCGTTCCGATGCGTCCGACGTGGCCTCCGCCATCGTGGCCCGAGGCGATCACCGCGTCGACGCCGGCCTTCTCCACGGCCATCGCCTGGCGTGCCGTGCCGACCAGCGCCATCACTTTCATGCCGGCCGCATGCGCGCGCGGCACGATCGGTCCGGGATTGCCGAGCCCCGAGACGATCACCGACACTCCTTCCTCGAACGTCACCGCGATGTGCGCCTGGCACTCCCGCTCATAGGCTTCGACCGTCTCGCCCGCCCCCTCGGTCTTGGCAAACAGGATGTCGACGCCCAGCGGTTTATCGGTCAGCGACTTGGCGAGGCGGATCTCCTCCCTCAGCCGCTCCGGCGCCATATAGGCCGAGCCGATCACGCCGAGGCCGCCCGCGTTCGAGACTGCGGCGGCGAGTGTGCCATAGGCAACCTGATACATGCCGGCCTGGCAGATCGGATAGCGAATGCCGAGGAGGCGGCAGAGCGGATTGTCGGCGAAAACGGTGTCGGGGCTCATGGCATGACCTATGGCGGCGTTGATTGCGGCCACCATGATGCAGGAAATCAGGCCGCAGGTGCACCCGTTGCGGCCTCGGCCTATAAGGGAGCCCATCCAACCGCATCCGGGAGCCCCGCGCCATGATCGGCCGCCTCAACCATGTCGCCATCGCCGTCAAGAGCCTCGAGGCCTCCGCTGCCATCTATCGGGGCACGCTGGGCGCCAAGGTTTCCGACGTCGATACGCTTCCCGAGCACGGCGTGAAGGTGGTCTTCGTCGAGTTGCCGAACACCAAGATCGAGCTTCTGGAGCCGCTGGGGATCACGTCGCCGATCGCCAAGTTCCTCGAGAAGAACCCCGATGGCGGGATCCATCACGTCTGCTACGAGGTGGACGACATCATCGCCGCCCGCGACAAGCTCAAGGCCGAAGGCGCCCGCGTTCTCGGATCGGCGCCCACGGCAAGCCTGTGCTGTTCCTGCATCCCAAAGACTTCTGCGGCACGCTGGTCGAGTTGGAGCAGGCGTGAGCCTTCGTGTGATTCTGCCTTGATGTTCTTGAAATGTTCGTGCACACTCTTCGTAAACGATGGGGGTAGGAATGATTCGAGATCCGCTTGAGCCGACGCTGAACTACGACCGACTGCTCAATGTCGTGCATTACGTTTGCAGCCAGTGCGAGCCGACCGAACTTGGCAATGTGAAGCTACATAAGATTCTGTATTTTTCAGACATGCTGCATTTTGTGAGTACGGGTCATGCATTGACTGGGGTGGAATATCAGAAGCAGCGGTTCGGGCCTTGTGCCCGCCATCTATCGAAAGTGATAGATGATCTGCGGCAGGCGGGGCGGCTTCGTGTAGAACTGCGCGACTTCTACGGCTTCAAAAAGATGGATTATATCTCATTGATAAAACCATCACTTGAGGTGCTCCACAATCAGGGGGCCATTTCACTCATCGACGAAGTGATAGATTTCGTATGCGGACGGTCAGCCAAGGAGATTAGTGAATTGTCCCATACAGCCGCATGGGAGGCGGTGGAGTTTGGCGAGCGCATTCCGTATCTTAGCGCGTATTGGTTGAAGCAGCCTGAAATCACCGACAAAGATGTTGCGGAGGCAGAGCGCAGAGTGAGCTTGATGCCCGAGTTCGCCTGAGGTCCCTCATGTCTGAGATGTTTGCTGGCGTTGAGTTCACAGATGGTGCACTCGCTGAGCTTCAATCTTTGATCGCAGACACTGATCGGCGTCGTGGTCTGGCTTTCTCCATTTCTGCGATGCTTACACATCACACAGAGCTTAGGCGGGTTCGATTGGGGACGCGGCCGCCGATCTGGCCCACAGTCAAGTTGGACAAGTGGCCAGCGCGCAGTCTTTGGGTGACTGAGATCGGCGGCTTTAAAATAGCCTCCGAAGAAGCCGATCCGATTCGTGTTCTATCGATCTGGGAGCAGTGAAGCGTTCGACAACTTGCCTGCCGGCGCTGTATGACCTTGCACCATGCAGCGCACCCTTGGACCCGGCCAATCGTCACCAAATGACCCGCCCGCCAGCAGTGGCCCTGGCGTGCCGCCCCGCGGCGATTGGTTGAGCGGCGGACAGCTGCGTGCCCTGCGTGCCCTCGCGCCCTACGTATGGCCTCACGACCGGCCGGACCTGCAGCGCCGCGTGGTCCTCTCCCTGCTCCTGATGCTGGTGGCGAAGCTGGTCACCGTCACGATGCCCTTCACCTACAAGTGGGCCACGGATGCGCTCGTTGCGGTCTCGGGCGGCCGTGTGCCGGCGTCGGAGGTCGCGTGGCTGATCGGTGCGCCGATCCTCGCCACCGTGCTCTACGGGCTGTCGCGCATCACCATGGTGGTGCTCACGCAGGCGCGCGAGGGGCTGTTCGCGAAGGTCGCCATGCATGCCGTGCGCCAGCTCGGCCTCACGACGTTCGAGCACATGCACCGGCTCTCGCTGCGCTTCCATCTCGAGCGCAAGACGGGTGGGCTTACGCGTGTCCTCGAGCGGGGTCGCACGGGGATCGAGAACATCACGCGCATGACGCTGATGACGCTCATCCCGACGATCATCGAGTTCATTCTCGTGCTCGCCGTTCTCGCCATCGAGTTCGACTGGCGCTACGTGCTGATCGTGCTCGCCATGATCATCGGCTACCTCGCTTTCACCGTCCGGGCGACGGAATGGCGCGTCACCATCCGCCGCCAGATGAACGAGAGCGACACCGACGCCAACACAAAGGCGATCGACAGCCTCCTCAACTACGAGACGGTGAAGTATTTCGGCGCCGAGGCGCGCGAGGCAGCCCGCTACGACGCCTCGATGGAGCGCTACGAGCACGCCTCCATCCGCACCTACACGTCGCTCGCCATTCTCAATGCGGGCCAGGCCATCATCTTCACCATCGCGCTGACGCTGTGCATGGCGCTCTCGGCGTCCGCCGTCGTCAACGGGCAGGCCAGCGTCGGCCAGTTCATCATGGTCAACGCGCTGATGCTGCAGCTCTTCGTGCCGCTGAATTTCATGGGCATGGTCTACCGTGAGATCAAGCAAGGCATCACCGACATCGAGCGCATGATGGACGTGCTCGAGCAAAAGCCCGAGGTGCCCGACCGGCCCGGCGCCAAGCCGCTCGTCGTCTCCGGTGGCACCGTCCGCTTCGAGAACGTGCGCTTTGCCTACGAGCCGGCCCGGACCATTCTTGGTGGCCTCACGTTCGAGGTGCCCGCCGGCAAGATGGTCGCGATCGTCGGGCCTTCGGGCGCTGGCAAATCGACCATCAGCCGTATCCTCATGCGCTTCTATGACGTGGCCGACGGCCGCGTCACGATCGACGGTCAGGATATCCGCGATGTGACCCAGGCTTCGCTGCGCGCAGCCTATGGCGTCGTTCCGCAGGATACGGTGCTCTTCAACGACACGATCCTCTACAACATTCGCTACGGTCGGCCGGACGCGAGCGACGCAGATGTCGAGGAGGCCGCGCGTCTGGCCCAGATCGACGGCTTCATCCGAACGCTGCCCGAGGGTTACCAGACCATGGTCGGCGAGCGCGGCCTGAAGCTCTCCGGCGGCGAGAAGCAGCGCGTCGCCATTGCGCGCACGATCCTCAAGGCTCCGCCGATCCTGATGCTCGACGAGGCGACCAGCGCGCTGGACAGTCACACCGAGCGCGAGATCCAGGACGCGCTCGACCGCGTCTCGAAGGACCGCACGACGCTGGTCATCGCGCATCGGCTCTCGACCATCGTCGGCGCCGACAACATCATCGTCCTCGAGAAGGGACATCTCGTCGAGCAGGGCACGCATGGCGAGCTGATGGAGAGCAACGGCCTCTACGCCTCGCTGTGGAACCGCCAGCGCGAGGCCGAGCGCGCGCGGGAGGAACTCGCCCAGGCGCTCGAGGCCGAGAAGCGCCTCGAAGGCGAAAAGATAAGGGATGGGCGGTTTTAGGCGCGCCGCCGGATGCTGAGCGGCATCCGCCGGATACCCAGCAGCCGGTTCGAGGGCATCCAGTCGATGGGCCCCTCCGCCTGAAACGTCGCGATGCGCGCGAGAAGTTCGCTGAACGCCACACGCAGCTCGAGCCGGGCGAGGCTGGCTCCGAGGCAGACGTGGGTGCCGAAGCCAAAGGCGAGGTGCAGGTTTGGCGCGCGCTGGGTGTCGAACCTGAAAGGATTGTCGAAGACCGCCTCGTCGCGATTGGCTGACATCTCCCAATACGTCACCTTGTCACCCGCACGGATCGTGTGGCCCTTGAAGTCTATGTCGCGGCTCGCCGTGCGGCGCTTGTAGATGGTGGGCGTCGTCCATCGCAGGATCTCCTCGAGGGCAAGGCGCGTCTCCGCGAGATCGGCCGTCCTGAGGCGCTGCATCTGCTCGGGATGGTCCATCAGCGCCTTGAGTCCGCCGCCGATGGCGCTGCGCGTCGTCTCGGAGCCCGCCGCAAAGAGCAGCATGAAGAAATTGACCAGCTCCGCATCCGTCAGCGGGCCGCCCTCGCTGCCTTCCTCGTTCGGCTCGAGACGCGCCCGGATGATGGTCGAGAGCACGTCGTCAGACAGGTTCTGCCGCTTCCGTCGGATCAGATCCTTGCCATAGTCGCGCAGCTTCCTGAAATCCTCGCGTGCTATGATCTCGCCATTGGCCTCGGCGATGCCGTGGTCGACCCATTCGACCAGCTGGGCGCGCTCCTCCTGCGGGACACCAAGCAGCAGGCAGATCGCCTGCAGCGGCAGATCTCGCGAGAACGCATCGACGAAGTCGAACGGCGTGCCTTCGGGCATGGCGTCGATCAGCGCGGCGGACCGACGTCGCAGTTCGGTCTCCAGCGTCAGGATCGATCGCGCCGAGAAACCCTTGTTGACTAGGCTCCGGAACCGCTTATGGCGCGGATCGTCCATGAAGATCATGGTCTTGCCGGCCTGCGGGTCGTCATGGATGCCGGTTCCGCCGCCCGTCCGCGGCGGCACGAGATCCGACGAGAACACCTCCGGCGTGCACATGACAGCCATCGTGTCCTCATGCCGCGTCACGACCCAGAAGCCTTCTCCGCCGGGTGTCCGCTCGGTCGGCGCATGCCAATAGACCGGTGCATGACGGCGCGCCCAGACGAAGTGCTCATGAGGAAAGCCCTGGGCGAACGTCTGGCCGTCGGAAAGATCGACGCTGTCGAGACGATGTGTCGGCGTCTGCATCGGGTAGCCTCCTGCGCGGGGCAACGATGGTATCCTCGGGCGATTGTGCCACACGTGCCGGGTACGTCCATGGTCTCGATACCGGAGGAGAGCTCGTGGGGTGTTCCCTTGGGTGTGGCCCGCGCAGCGTGCAGCGACGTTGGTTGCACACGCGGGCCCGTGACCCTCCAGCATCGGTCGTCGAGAGACCGCTGGCTCGACGGCTCGAAAAGCCTCGGATTGGCCACATCGCTCGGGTAGTTTATGGAGTTGTTGGCCGATTGAACGGATTTGCGCCGTAATGGGGCTCGGTGCCCGGAGGGCAGTCAGTCGCAGGCCTCGCGACGGTGAAGGGGGAGTGAATGCGTCGGCTGCTGAACCGGCGCATCGAGTGGTACCGGATGCCGTTCCTGCTCTCGATCCTGAACCTTCTGTCGCTGCAGCGCGACTTGCGCCGCAGCAACCTGCATGGCGGCGTCGACCCTGCCGTAACAGCGCCCGACCACGGCGATGCCGACGTGCGCACGATGCGCACGGCCGATGGCTCCTACAACGACCTCGCCAACCCTGCGATGGGCATGAAGGGCACGCGCTTTGGCCGCAATGTGCCCCTCAAATACGCCTACGGAGAGCAGACCGATACGCTCTTGCAACCCAATCCGCGCGTCGTGTCGAACGAGTTGCTGGCCCGCCGGACGTTCCTTCCCGTTCCGCATCTCAACCTGCTCACGGCGGCCTGGCTCCAGTTCATGACCCACGACTGGTTCAGCCACGGCGACAACGACCCCGCACGCCCGATCGACGTGCCACTCCCACCCGGCGACAGCTGGGAAGGCGGTCCGACCAATCGTCCTGGTCATATGTCGGTGCACGCGACGCTATCCGACCCGCAACGGTCCGATGGCGACGACGGCATGCCCGCCACCTATCGCAACCATGTCACGCACTGGTGGGACGCGTCGCAGGTCTATGGCTCGACCGAGGCGCGCATCGTCCAGATGCGCAGCGATCCCGACGGCACCCTGCTGCCGGATGGTCTGCTCTATCTCGACGGCGACGGCCTCCTTGCGCTCGACGATCGCGAAGGCGTGGAGCGCGCCGGCTTCAACGAAAGCTGGTGGCTCGGTCTGTCGGTGATGACCACCCTCTTCGTGCACGAGCACAACGCCATCGCGCGTCATCTGCGGATCGACCATCCCGCCGCGAGTGGCGACTGGATCTTCGGCAAGGCCCGGCTCATCAACGCCGCGTTGATGGCGAAAATCCATGCCGTGGAATGGACACCGGCGATCCTGGACACGCCAACGCTGCGGGCCGGCATGCGCGGCAACTGGTGGGGCCTCCTCGGCGAGGCCTACGAGAAGGCGCACGGCCGGCACGGCCTCGGGGAGCGCATCACCGGCATTCCGGCCTCAGGGCAGGATCACCACGGCGTTCCGTTCTCCATCACCGAGGAGTTCGTCGCCGTCTACCGCATGCATTCGCTGTTGCCCGACGAGTTGGCGTTCCGGCGGCTCGCCGACGATCGCATCATCGAGCATCGCTCGCTGTCGCAGAGCGTGGGGAAGCACACGCGCGAGATCTATGCGCAGGCGTCGTTCGCCGATGTCGTCTATTCGTTCGCGACGATGCATGTCGGCGCGCAACGCCTCAACAATTTTCCGAACGAGTTGCGCCGCCTGACGCTGCAGGGGGCATCCCCGCATGTGCTGGACCTCGCAGCGATCGATATCCTGCGGGATCGCGAGCGCGGCGTGCCTCGTTACTGCGAGATGCGCCGGCAATTGCGCATGAGCGTGCCGCAAACGTTCGATGAGTTGGCCGGCGGCGACAAGCAGGCTGCCAAGAAGCTGGCTGCCGTCTACCAGACCGTCGAGGAGGTCGACCTGCTGGTCGGCTGCCTCGCCGAGCCGCTGCCCCCCGGCTTCGGCTTCTCGGACACAGCCTTCCGCATCTTCGTACTGATGGCGACACGGCGTCTCAAGAGCGACCGCTTCTTCACCGACGACTTCAACGAGGACGTCTACACGCCGGAGGGCCTGCGCTGGATCCGCGACAATAGCTTCGCCGCCGTGATCACGCGGCACTTGCCGGAGTTGCGCCACAAGGTGGGGCGCGTGCGCAATGCCTTCGCGCCATGGCCGCACGACTGAGTATCAGGCTCGCGCGGGCGTTGCGCGGCCGACGGGAAGGGGGGAGGCAATGGCGAGATTGATCAGCGTACCGGGGCTCGCCTCGCTCGTTCTCGTCTCGCGTCGGGCGGAGATCGAGAGCCTGATCGATCATCCCGCGCTCGACCGCGCATTTGCCGGCGAGGGACGCCTCGTCAATCGGCTTCTCGTCTCGGGTCTCCGCCGCCAGATCCAGCACGACGGCGCCGTGCTCGATGCGTTCCGACCGCGTGACGACGCCGAGCGCCAGCTCCGCCAGCTGCAACTGCGCGAGCGCCTCGATCAACGCGCGGCCAAGCAGGACTGGCCGCCAGCCCTCGTCGCCGAACTGGCCCGTTACGTCGTCGAAGGGCGCGACCGCCGCAGTGCCGAGGCCGCACTCGCCTATGCCATCGCGTGGCCGTTCCTGGAGGGCGTGCCCGAGGTTCCCCAGGACGATGCCTATAAGCCGGTCGGCCGGTACTTGTGGCGGCTACACCGGCGCACGGCCCGCATGCGCAATCCGCTCTCCCCGATCGGCGCTGCAATGCGCCTCGTTCGCTTCGACCGCCGCACACGCGCCGCGATCCTCCAGCGCACCGGCGGTGACGCCTACGGCCTGCATGCCGTCGAGATCACGCTCGCCAATGCCGACGACATCTTGAAGCGCATGCGTGCCGTGGTCCGAGATGGTCCGACCGGAACGGCTCTTTCCGCGCGCGAGCTGGCGTGGGCCGCGATCCGCACCGCCCCCGAGGTCGTCCTGCGCCAGTCGGGGCGCGACCCCACCACCTTGCCCCACGTCGATGGCCGCATCCCACCGCATACCATCGTGCTCCTGCGCATGCGTGGAAGCCTGGCAGCCAATGCCGACGCCGAGGCTGGATACGAGTTCGCGAGCGCTCATTGGTCGGCCTGCCCCGCGCGCCGCTATGTCATGGGCCTGTTCGCGGCCATTGCCGAGACCGCGATCGATTTGGCCCGCGGCAGGGGGCGTCCATGATCCACGAGGAGGCAGTCCAGCCGTCAGGCGATGCGCACGATTTGTTGTCGGCCAGTGAGGGCACCGAGACCCAAGCGGCATTCGAGGCGCCTTTGCGGGGTGTGCTTTCGCCGCTCGCGATGCGTAACCTCACGCTCAAGAACCGGGTGCTGCGCTCGAGCATCTCCGGCCGCTTCGACCACGAGGACGGCACACCAACCCAGACCCGCCTCAACTGGGAGACCCTGTCCGCGGAAGGCGGCGTCGGCGCCATCATCACATCCTACGTGCCGGTGCTCATGAGTGGTCGCATCATCGCCGGCTACGCCACCATCCATGAGGACCGGTTGATCGAGCCGTGGTCCGACATCGCGCGTGCCGTGCACAACTACGGCACGAAAATGATCATGCAACTTTCACACTCCGGCCGGCAGATGGATGTGCCCGGCGTACAGAACCTGCATCAATCGACGCTGAGCTCGACCGATCGCCCTGAGAGCCTGCACGGTTTCCCGACGCGTGCGATGACGATTTCCGAGATCGAGCACATGGTGCACGCCTTCGCTCGCGCGGCGTGGCGGGCGCGCGAGGCCGGCATGGACGGCGTCGAGCTGCACGCCGCCAACGGCTATCTATTCTCCCAGTTTCTCTCGTCCGGCATCAACGACCGCCGCGACCGCTATGGTGGCAGTCTGTTCAACCGTGCCCGCTTCCTGCTCGACGTGATCCGTGCGATCCGCGCCGAGGTCGGCTCGAGCTTCCATCTGCAGGTGAAGCTCTCGGCGATAGACCTCAACGACGTCATTCCGGGCGAGCGGCGAGGCAACAGCCTGGACGAATCCATCGAGGTGGCACGCTGGGTCGAGACCGCGGGCGCCGATGCGCTGCACGTCTCGATCGGCTCGCTGTTTCCCCATCCCCTCAATCCGCCGGGCGACTTCGCCTTCAACACGATCGCCTCGACCTATGACGCCATGCTGTCCTCGGGCGAGCATACGTTCCGCAACTACCTGTTCTTCCGCTATCCAACGCTACGCCCGCTCTTCGCGCTGCTTTGGAACCGCATGAAGCGTGGGCGACCGGTGGAAGGGGTGAGCGCGGCGGAGGCTCTGGCCATCAAGCGGGCCGTCGGCATTCCCGTCATCTCGACCGGCGGCTGGCAGACGCGCAGCGCTATCGACAGCCGGATCGAGGCCGGCCACTTCGACGCCGTCGCGATCGCGCGGGGGCTGATTGCCAATCCCGATCTCGTGCGCCACTGGGAGGCGGGCCTGGAGGTGCCGCCGCGGCCCTGTACGCATTGCAACAAGTGCCTGCTCAACGCGCCCAAGAACCCCCTTGGCTGCTACGAGCCGAGCCGCTTCGACGGCGATCCCGACCGCATGATCGAGGCCATCATGCGCATCTACCGCGTCTCGTCCGAGCTGGTGGTGCCGCATGAGTGACGAAGCGCGCGGATCCCGTCTGCCTCCTCTCGCGGTTCCGATCGAGGTTCCCATCACGGAGGTGCAACGCCGCCAGGCGGAGGCCCTGAGTTGGCGGTCGCACGCAAGTTTCTGGCTGGTCGCCGCCTCGTTCGCGCTCGGCGCCACCTTTCTCGCGCTCGCCGCCTACATGGGCGTGCGCACGCTCTGGTTCCAAGGCGGGCGCAGCTATCCGGCGATCGAGGCCCACTTCAAGCACGGCTCGATCGGTGCCGAGCTGGCGAGCGGCATGCCTTATCGCATGCTCAAGGTTTTCCCGAAGGTCTTTCCGGAGCATTTCGCGCCCGAGGGCGACTGGAGCCATTTCGGCCTTGTCATGGAGGCTGCCCAGGACGAGCAGGGACGCCGCGTCTACGACATCTACGAGGCCGGTCGCGTCGTGCCCGCCTCGGGCGATCAGCGTGTCAGCAAGGGGCTTCCGATCGGCTTTGCCACTGGCTGGCGGGCCGGCATCGAGGTCGCGTGGTTCAACTGCGCCGTCTGCCACACCGGCGTCGTCGAGGTGCCGGGGGCACTGCGCCCGCGGATCGTGCCCGGCATGCCCGCCAACACCGTCGAACTCGAGCGGCTGTTCCTGGCCCTGTTCGACATGGCGGTCGACAAGCGTTTCACGCTCGAGGCTATCGAGGCGCAGTACCCGCCCGAGGAACGTCTCAACATGCTGGAGCGGCTACTGTGGTCTTGGGTCGTCGTGCCGAATACCCGGGCCACGCTGATCGCCCGGCGAAGCGAGCTGCTGCCGCTCCTCGATCCTCGCCGGGCCAGTCTCGCGCGCATCTCCTCGCCTGACCAATGCCGCCCCCGGCTCGATCCGATCCCGGGGTGCGATCAGGCTATCGCAATCAAGGAGCGCCCGCCTGCGCTGCCCGTCCGGCCAACCGACACCACCCGCTGGGGCCCCGGCCGCGTCGACACGTTCAATCCCTACAAGCTGATCAACTTCGGCATCGAGGCCGATTGTCTCTCGCCCGCCGAGCGAACCGGCGTCAGCGATTTCCCGTCGATCTACCTGCAAGGGCCTCGCGGCCGCCAGGGCATGCACCTGCATTGGGACGGCAACAACGCGAGTCTCAAGGAGCGCAATCTCTCGGCAGCACTCGGCGCGGGCGTCAACGAGGCCACCGTCGATCACGACTCGCTCGCGCGCCTCGAGCGCTGGCTGGACGGCTTGGCGCCGCCGCCGAGCCCCTACGCAGCCGATCTCGATCCGACGCGCGTTGCCGAGGGCCGGCGGATCTATATGCGCGACTGTGCGAGTTGTCATGGCTATCAGGGCTCTGGCGGATACGTCTTCGAGGGCGCCCGCCTCGGCCAGATCGAGCCTTTGGCCTATGTCGATACCGACCGTGGCCGCCTCGACAGCTACACACTCGAGATGGAGAAGTACCAGAAGGACCGCCTGTTCTGTGCCACTCCCGAGCACCGCTTCCGCCAGTTCAAGAAGACCGACGGCTACGCCAACCAGCCGCTCGACGGCCTTTGGCTGAGGGCACCCTATCTGCACAACGGCGCGGTGCCGACGCTGAAGGATCTGCTCGAGGTGCCGGCCGAGCGCCCCGTAGCCTTCCGTCGCGGGCGCCGGCATGTGCGCCTCGATCCCGAACGTGGGGGGTTCGACGCGCCGGCCTGCATTCCTTCCGTGACTGCGGCCGAGGGCCGGCCCGGAAACTCCAGCCGTGGCCACCTCTACGGCACTGACCTTTCGCCAGCCGAGAAGGATGCACTCCTCGGCTATCTCCTGACCTTCTGACGACAGGAGCGCAGAAGTGCTCCTCTGGAGGCCCTGACACTCATGGCGACACGGACCGGCAAACCGCCACGGATCTTTCCCTGGGGCCGCATCGTCTCCTGGCTCGTCGGCGTGCCGCTCGTGGTGGTCGTACTCGCAGCGCTGGGAGCCGCCGTACTGCGTGGCAATCCCACTTGGTTTGTTGCAGTCGCCGAGCGTTTCATGCCGAGGGTGCCGGCCGTCGCGATCGCCGACGGCCCCGAGGCCGACGCCGAGTTCTTCAAGTATGGCGCAATCGGCAACGAGGCGGCCGACGGCATCCCTTCAAAGATCTGGGCCGTGCTTCCTGACGTTTGCCCAGCCCTGCTTCCCGGCGACAAAGGCGGCGGCTATCGCGCGTTCGGCTTCACCTACGAGCGCAATCCGGCGACGGACCGCGAGCACGCGACGCCGATCGGTTTGTCGCGTACGCGCCTGGGCTTTGCCCCCTTCGATGTCGAGGTGCTGGCGATCAACTGCGCCACCTGCCACGTGCAGACCTATCGACGGCCCGGAGCCAACCGCACTGAGATCTTCGTCGGTGGCTCGAGCAACCGACTCGAAGCGCAAAGCTACACACGCTTCCTGGCTGCGTGCGCCGACTCGGCAGGCTTCGAGACCGAAACGGTGCTGCGCGCGATCGAGAAACGGTTCCCCGATACCGCTTGGGCCGAGCAGATCATGCTGCGACATCTGATCGTGCCGATCACGCGCAGCTTGGTTCGAGAGCGGCTCGGCGCGCGGTTTCATTGGACGTGGAGCCGTCCCGCCTGGGGGCCTGGCCGCCTGTCACCATTCAATCCGGTCAAATTCGACTACCTCGAGCAACCGGTCGACGACACCATCGACCATGCCGAGGTGATGCCGGCGTGGAACGTGGCCGAGAAGCAGCGCCTGCGCTCGCCGACGCCCTGGCACTGGGACGGCTTGAGCTGGGACCTCCGCGAGGTGGTGGTCAACTCTGCGCTGGGCGATGGCGTCACCCGCTTTGGCTACAGCGATCAAACGATCGATCGACTGGTGCGCTATCTCGATGGGTTGAAGTCGCCCAAGGCACCGATCACGGTCGACGCGGCGCTTCGAGACCAAGGCGCCGCGCTTTTTGCCCGCGAGTGCGCGTCCTGCCATGCCCCCTCGGGCGCTCGGGTTCTCACCATCATCCCGCGCCACGAGATCGGTACTGATCCGGGCCGCCTCGATATGTGGACGCCCGAGGCCGCCGCCGCCTACAACAACTACGACAAGGGAGGAAAGAATCCTGCCTTTCCCTGGGTTTTCGAGCATTTCCAGAAGCACGACGGCTATCTCGCCCAGCCTCTCGACGGTATCTGGTTGACGGGCCCTTATCTGCACAATGGCTCCGTGCCGACCCTGGACGACCTGCTCCGGCCGGCCCGGGACCGTCCCAAGGCATTCGTGCGCGGCAGCGACGACCTCGACCTCGCGCGCGGCGGCTATGTGTCGGCGACATGCCTGCCCGGACGCTACGACGCGAGCGGCGGCTTCTGCTACGACACCGCGCTCCCCGGCAATGCCAATACCGGCCACGAGTACGGGGTCGATCTGTCGCCCGCCGAGCGTGCCGCGCTGGTCCACTATCTGTTGACGCTCTAAGGGTGTGGTTTCCAAGTAAGACGCTGTTAAGGAGAAAGCGCTAATCTGCTAACCGAACGACTACGTGCACCCGATGCTCAGTCCATTGAGCGAACTGTGCGAGGCGCGATGCTGATCAACTATTACGAAAATGCTTCCGCTGCGCCGGTACGGACTTCGCGCACAATGGCGACGTTGATGGGGCTGAATGGACTACTGTCCAGCGCCATCCTGTTCGCGTGGACCTACATCGCCTTTTTTGTCGCCGAGCCGCTGTCGTGGGCCACATGGATGCCCATCTCGCGTGGCCAGGGTTTCACGGGTGTGCTCGACTACCCCTTCGTCATGCTCTGGGTAATGCCATTGATCGGCATCTTCGGCGCCTGGGTGAGCCTCCAGGGTGGGCGCAAGCCTCTCGCCTATGCATTCGTCATGGTGCCACTTGCCATGCTCGGCTTGGTCATGGGTTGGTATCACCTCGCGCCGACGGACTGGCACTGAGCCGCGACCGGTGATCGGAAAGTCGTGTCAGATCGAGAAGCTGGTACCACAGCCGCAGGCCGCGATAGCCCGCGGATTGTTGACTCGGAACGACGAGCCGATCAGATCATCGACGAAGTCGATTTGAGACCCCGCCATGTAGGCGATCGAGACGGCATCGATCACAACCCGTGCACTGTCGCGCTCGATGATCAGGTCGTCCGCCTCCGGCGCGGCCACGAGATCGAGCTTGTACTGAAAGCCCGAGCAACCGCCCCCCTCGACTTGAATGCGCAGGACCGACCGGGCCGGGTCCGCGGCCGCCAGCTCGCCTAGCCGCTCGGCCGCGCGCTGGGTCATCGAAATATCGGAGTTCGCCGCGAGTGCTTCGGTCATATCTGGCCTGCTGGCTGGATCATTCGTCGTCGACCCGCCGATGTCCGGCGCGCGCCGCCCGACAGTCGGTTTCTCCTACTTAGATAAGCGGCTGGCTCGCTCTGTCAAATGCCGCACGACGGAATCGCTGCTATGAGGGGCCAGTCTCGCCTTGGAGCCCGGCCATGCAGCACTCGTCCGAGATCTGGTCGCCCCGCCCGCGGAACCTCGCCCCGTGGGCAGTCGACCCGGCATCGTCGCGGGGTCGCCTGCATGCCGAGGCGGCTTGCCCGATGCGCACGCCCTTCCAGCGCGATCGGGACCGGATCGTCCACGCGACGGCTTTCAGGCGTCTCAACTACAAGACCCAGGTGTTCCTCCTCCACGAAGGCGACCACTACCGGAGCCGACTGACACACACCCTGGAAGTCGCGCAGATCGCGCGCGCCATGGCCCGGCAGCTCGGTCTCGACGAAGATCTGGCCGAGGCGCTGGCGCTGGCCCATGATCTCGGCCACCCACCCTTCGGTCACGCTGGCGAACGTGCCCTCGATCGGGCGATGACGGCTCTCGGTGGGTTCGACCACAATGCCCAGAGCCTGCGCGTCATCACCCGCCTCGAGCGGAAGTACTGGGGCTTCGACGGGCTCAATTTGACATTCGAGACGCTCGAGGGTCTCGTCAAGCACAACGGACCCCTCGACGGCGCGCGACAGCCCTTGCTCGCCGAGGCGCTTGCCGAGGCGGGTCTTGGCGGGTGCCTCGACGAGGCGTTGGAGGCCCCTGCCGAGGCGCAGTGCGCGGCCATCGCCGATGATATCGCCTATAACAGCCACGATATCGATGACGCGCTGCGCGCCGGCCTTGTGCACCTCGAGGATCTGACAAGCGTTCCCATCGTCGGCTCTTTCGCTCGCGCCGCAATCGAGCGTTCGCAAGGGGGCGACGCGCGTCGCGCGGTCTACGAGATCAACCGGCGCATGATTACAGCGATGATAGAGGACGTGCTCGCGGCGAGCAGAGCGCGGATTGCGCGCCTCGAGCCGGCCTCGGCGCAGGATGTGCGCCACGCTGGTGAGCCAATCGTCGCCTTTTCGCCGGACATGCATCGGGAGCTGCAGGGGCTGCGCGCCTTCCTGTTTGGCCAAGTCTATCGCCACGAGCGCGTCATGCGTGTCATGCGCAGTGCCGAGACGATCGTCACGGATCTCTTCGCGCGCTATACAACTGATCCGGCGTCACTGCCGGGTGGGCGTGGCTATGGACTGGCAGGGGCCGGCGAGACTGCGCGAGTTCGCGCCGTCGGCGATTTCATTGCCGGCATGACCGATCGCTTCGCCCTCGCCGAGCATCGCCGGCTGTTTGACCTGACCCCTGATCTCGGCTAGGCCGCGTTGGCTATTGTCGCGCCGGACCCGGGCCTTGAGCTGGCCCGACCGGCTGCCTGCCCCGAGGAAACGCATGAACGCCCTGGCGACGATCGAAGCGCGTATTGCGGCCGCGCTCGAGATCCTGAAGAGCAACGGCACGCTGCCGGCCGATCTCGATACTGCCAACGTCGACCTCGAGCCGACGCGGGATGCAGCCCACGGCGATCTCGCCTCGAACGCGGCCATGGTGCTCGCCAAGCCGGCCAAGATGAAGCCGCGCGACATTGCGGAGGCCCTGAAGGCGATCATCGAGAAGGAGCCGCTCGTGGCCTCTGCCGAGGTCGCGGGGCCTGGATTTCTCAATTTGCGGCTGCAACCGGAGGCGTGGCAGCGCGTGGTCGCTGAGGTGCTGGCGGCCGGCGGCGACTACGGCCGTGCCGACATCGGCAAGGGCGAGGCGGTGAACGTCGAGTACGTATCGGCCAACCCCACCGGCCCGATGCACGTCGGGCATTGCCGTGGCGCCGTGTTCGGCGATGCGCTGGCCAATCTGCTGGCGTTCGCGGGCTGGAAGGTGACGCGCGAATACTACATCAACGATGCCGGCGCCCAGGTCGATGTGTTGGCCCGCTCTGCCTATCTCCGCTACCTCGAGGCCATGGGCGAGGACATGGGCGAGATTCCGGAAGGTCTCTATCCCGGCGATTACCTCGTTCCCGTCGGCGAAAAGCTGGCCTGGGAGCACGACACCGTTTTCCAGTCGTTGACCCAGGACGACTGGCTGCCGTTCGTGCGCTCGTTCGCCATCGACGAGATGCTGGTCATGATCCGTGCCGATCTGGCCGCCCTGAATATCCGCCACGATGTCTTTTTTTCCGAGCGATCCCTCACCCGGGGTGGACGCGACGAGGTGGCCGAGAC
>LNDR01000337.1 GCA_001464755.1 Rhizobiales bacterium Ga0077524 | reverse complement strand
CTGCGAGAAAGTCGGCGAGTGACTCGCCACCTCCCCGGTATGGAACGTGCAGAATGTCCGCACCGGTTTCCAGCTTGAATGCCTCGCACAGCAGATGGCCATAGGAGCCCACGCCAGCTGTGCCCCATGACAACTTGCCGGGATTGGCTTTGGCGTAGGCAGCGAACTCCTGCACCGTCTTCGCGGGATGGTTCGGATGCACGGCGAACAGCAGCGTACCCGTCGTCATGTTGACTACTGGAACCAGATCCTTGATCGGATCGTAAGCCGTCTTCCTGAGATGCGGCAGGATGACGACGCTGAGCGATGGCGTGACCCCGAAAGTATAGCCATCCGGCGCCGCTTTCATCACCGCCTCGAGGCCGAGTGCGCCTGAGGCGCCACCCCGGTTCTCGATCACCACCTGGTGCCCCAGCGCCTTCGTCAATCGCTCCGCATAGGGCCGCATCGTGTTGTCGGCCGAGCCGCCAGGTCCGAAATTGACGATCACGCGGATGGGCTTCGTTGGCCAGGCGGCCTCCTGCGCTGCTGCCGGCAATACCGCACAGAGCGCAAGGCCGACGGCGGCCAGTGCACGGTGCGCGACGGTTCGTATGGACATGGGCATTCCTCCAGATCCGGCTTGTTGTTTTGCGATGGCGGCCGGTGTCGGATGCTAGGCCGACAACGGCACGCCGTTCAAGTCGCAGGTCTACGGCCATGCCTGCAGCGAAAGCAGGAAACGGGTGGTAGACGGGCAGCCAGGGTGCTCTGAGTTCGTGACGCTTTTTTCCCTGCGCCGACTGAACGGGTCTCACCGAATGCCCCCATCCGCAACGCTAGCCGTGGACTCGCCGACTGCCTGGCGCATGCTCGCCGCAGCATTCGTCGTCGGCTTTGTCGTCTTCGGAATTGTCTATAGCTTCGGCGTTTTCTTGAGCCCGATCATGTCCGACCTCGGGACCAGCCGGGCTACGACGTCGTCCTACTACGCCGTCTCGTCCCTTGTGTTTTACATGCTGGGTCCCCTGACGGGCCATGCCGGCGACCGCTTCGGTCCGCGCGCGCTGGCAGCGGTCGGCGCACTTGCGCTCGGCGGCGGCCTGGTCGCGACCGCATTCGTCCACGACGTCCGGATCGGGCTCCTGACCTACGGCCTGGGCGTCGGGGTAGGTGCGGCCTGCGCCTATATTCCAACCTTCGCCATCCTCGGTGGCTGGTTCGATCGCCACCGGACCAGCGCTCTCGGCATCGCGGTGGCCGGCACAGGCTGCGGGATGCTGGTCGTGCCGCCGATTGCTGCAGTCCTGATCGAGCAGACAGGCTGGCGCGAGGCCATGATCGTCCTCGGTCTCGGCAGCGGATTTCTTCTGAGCGCCGCCGCGCTGACGGTCGCACCGCCACCTGCCTCGCGTGCTGCGCGCACCGAAGCCTCTCTGGGCAGCGCCATCCGCTCCGGCACCTTCCGGACCCTCTACCTGTCCTGGGTGGTCGGCACCATGGCACTGTTCGTGCCTTTGGTTTACCTGCCGGCATTCGCCGCAGAGCAGGGCGCCGACGCAGTCTCGGCTTCCTGGCTCATCTCGGTCGTCGGCGGCGCCAGCATCGTCGGGCGCCTCGGCATTGGCTATTTGCAACGGTTCGCCGGGATCGTCCCTCTCTACAAGGCCGCGGTTTTGGCCATGGCGGCAAGCTACGTGATGTGGCTGGCCCTCCCCGGCTTCTGGTGGGGCGTCGTCTTCGCGGCGGTGCTCGGCCTTGCATACGGGCTGCGCATTGCCCTCGTGGCGCCGGTGTTGATCGCTTTCTTCGGGCTGAAGGATCTGGGCGCGCTGCTCGGCGTGTTCTTCACGGCGACCGGCATTGCAGGTCTCCTTGGCCCCTTCGTCGCAGGTCTCGCTGTGGATGCGACCGGCGGGTACGACCTTGCCATCCAGATAACGATCGTCATGGGAGCCTTGTCATTTATTGCCGTCCTCCCGCTCGCCGATCCGCCGCCCCAGCCCCCTGCCCAGCGCCAGACCGAAGGCGAAGCACAATGATGCTGCACCTCGCCCCGGCGCTCTTCGTGCTGCTGTGGTCGAGCGGCTTCGTTGCCGCCAAGCTCGCTGTGCCATTCGCCGAGCCGTGCACCTTCCTCGCCATGCGCTTCGCCATCGTCGTCGCCCTGCTCGCGCCGTTCGCCTTGGTGGACCGGGCCACTTGGCTCGCCCAACCCGCCCGGCTCCTCCACTCAGGCATCGCTGGTGCGTTGATGCAGGGCCTGTATCTGAGCTGCGTCGTCTGGAGCATCTATCTCGGAATGCCCGCCGGCGTGGTTGCACTCGTTGTGAGCCTGCATCCGATCACCACCGCCGTCCTCGCCCACCTCGTCCTCGGCGAGCGGATCTCGCCGCTTGGCTGGGTCGGCTTCGCTCTTGGCATCGTTGGCGCAATGCTCGTGCTGTGGCCCAAGCTCGACCTTGGTTCGAGCGGCATCCGCGCCGACACCATTGCACTTTGTCTGATGGCACTGCCCGCGATGTCGTGCGGCACGGTCTACCAGAAGCGCTTTGCCTCTGGCCTGGGCGTAGCATCGGCCACTTGCCTCCAGCATGTCGGAGCCATCGCGGTCGTCGGCTTCGGGGCCTCGTTCCTGGAAAGCCGAGTGGTCGACTGGACGCCTATCCTGATCGGATCGCTCGCATGGCAGGCCATTGTCGTATCCTGCGGCGCGGTACTCCTGTTGATGCTGATGCTCGGCGCCCACGGCGCCTCCCGCGCGGCCTCGGTCTTCTATCTGATCCCGGCCGGCACAGCCCTCATGACCTACCTCGCGCTCGGCGAAGGCCTCGTCCCCATCCAGATCGTCGGCGTCGCCGTCGTCACCACCGCCGTCTTTTTGATCAATTCGACTGCTTCGAAGAACCGGATGCCTCCGGCCTCACGGACAAACTCGTCCGAAACTGGCCTCGCGTCTGGATCTGACGGCGCACTGCAGGGCCGCGACGCTCCCACTGGGCCGATGACTTAGCCGTTTCTCGAAAACACTTTGGGCGGAGTGCCTTGTTGTTCGGACGGCATTGCTGCACCATCGGGTATCCTGACGAATCAGTCGGGACGACCTCAGGAGGCACTCATGGATCCTGTGACGTTGATTTTGTGGTTAGTCGTCGGCGCCGTCGCTGGCTGGCTGGCTGGCGTGATCATGAAGGGTGGTAGCTTCGGTCTCGTCGGCGACATCGTTATTGGAATTCTCGGCGCATTCATTGCCGGCTGGCTGTTTCCTCGCCTCGGCTTTGCGCTCGGCGGTGGCATTATCGGTGCGATCATCAATGCCACGATCGGCGCCTGTTTGCTGTTGTTCATCCTCCGGCTCGTCAAGAGGGCGTGAAGTTGCCCTGCGCCATGGCCCAGTGTCGCATTATCGCGGGCACGAACGCGTGAATGTCGTTTGAGAGGTTCGTCACAGCGAGGAGCCTCGAGAAGAGTTTGTTTCGCCGGTGGGCCGGCACGAGGCTCTTCGCTGCACATGTTCAACAAGTCGGTCACGCGCTTCGCGGCGCGCCCCGTCGCGGCCATCGCATCGTGCCTGTTGCGTCCGCGGTTTGGACACTCTGGGCGTTCTGGCCGTAGCCCTGGAAAAGCTCGCCGACACGGGCCATCTCGTCGTCGGAGAGAACCTTCGGCTTACCGATAGCGAGCACCTTCCAGTATTGCTCCGCCAGAACCTCGACCTCGCCGGCCAGCTCGAGCGCCTTGGCGCAAGTGGCACCGACGGCAATTTGTCCGTGGTTCGCCATGAGGCAGGCGTTCCGCTTCTTGAGCCCCTTGGCTACGTGCCGCGACAACGCCTCGGACCCGAACGTCGCATAAGGGACGAGGGGGATGTTTTTCCCGCCCGCGATTGCGACCATATAGTGGAAGGCCGGGATCTCCTTATGCGCTGAGGCGAGGACCGTTGCATGCATGGAGTGGGTATGGACGATCGCGCCGATGTCCTCGCGGACGGCGTAAGCCGCGAGATGAAAGCGCCACTCGCTCGACGGCCGTCGCTCGCCATGACGCAGCTCACCTGTGTTCCCGACGAAAACGATATCGTCGCGCGACAGCGTTTCGTAGGGCATGCCCGACGGCGTGATCAGCATACCCTCGCCGAGCCGGCGGGAAATATTTCCGGAGCGACCGGGCGAGAGGCCTTTCCGGCTCATGACGAGTGCCGCCTCCAGAACCTCCAGGCGGGCCTCGGCCTCGGCCTCGTCCGACGCTACGATCGGCCCCATATCCAGTTGCATGTCCCGAAACTCCACCTTCGCCCCTGCCCGCCGCTGCCGTGACAGGATACGCTTCCGCCCCGATACTGATATCAACCACTTCAGGCAAGGTTGATCCCGAGGAGCCCCAAGTCCCCATGAGCGACGATATCATTCCAGTGACCGTGCTGACCGGCTTTCTCGGCTCCGGCAAGACAACGCTGCTCAAGCGGCTCATCAATGATCCGGCGATGGCCGGCACAGGCGTCATCATCAACGAGTTCGGCGACGTCGGGATCGACGACGCCCTGGTTGAGAAAATCGACGACGACGCCGTCCTCTTGCCGTCGGGGTGCGTCTGCTGCGAGGTGCGCGGCGATCTGGTCGAGGCGCTGGAGCGGATGCACACGCGGTCGCTCTGGGGCGACATTCCGAAGGTGTCGCGGGTGGTGCTCGAGACGACCGGGCTCGCCGACCCAGCGCCCATCGTGCACACGCTCATGACCGAGGAGCGACTCTACCGCATCTACCAGCTCGACGGCGTGGTGACGACGGTCGATGGACAACACGGGCTCCCGCAGCTCGACGAACACTTCGAGCCAGCCAAGCAGATCGCAATCGCCGACCGGATCGTGCTGACCAAGACCGACCTTGCCGAGCCGGCGGACATTGTACGTCTCGAATCGCGCATCCGAGCCCTCAACCGGGCGGCCTCGATCCGGCGGGCAGTGCTGGGCGAGATCGCGGTCTCGGAGCTGATCGGCCTTGGTGCTCACGAGCCTGCTTTGGCGGGGACGGATGCCGAGAGATGGCTGGCTGCCGGCACCTTCGAGCCTCGCCACGAAGGCGACGGGCAGGGGCACCTGCACGACCACACATGCGGGCCGGATTGCGGCCACGACCACGGACACCAACATCATGCGCATGGTCACGACCACGCACATGCCTGCTCGGACGAAACGTGCGACCACCCAGAGCACCAGCACGGGCACCTGCACGGCATCACCTCATATTGCCTGACCTTCGCCGAGCCGCTCGAAGGGCCGGAGATGTCGAACGCACTGAGCCTGCTCGGCCAGCTCTATGGGCCGAAGCTGCTCCGCGTGAAAGGCATCCTCAACATCAAGGACCAGCCGAGGCCATTCGTGGTGCACGGGGTGCAGCACATCTTCTATCCGCCAGACACGCTGCGCGACTGGAGAGGTGAGGATCGACGATCTAGAATCGTATTTATAACCAAAGACTTGCCGGAATCGACTGTGCGCCGGCACTTCAAACCGTTCGTCGGTGAGGCTTTGAGCGCCGCCGGTTGACGGAGCCGGTGCGGTTGCGGGTGCGCAGGCCCGACGAGTGGCTTCGAATGATGCCACGCGGTCGCCTTCGCGCATCCCTCAGAACGTGCTTGTTCGACGCTGACGGCTCTGCTACTCAGTGCGCCTTCCCGAACGATGCGGTCGTGGCGGAATTGGTAGACGCACTAGCTTGAGGGGTTAGCGCCGCAAGGCGTGGAGGTTCGAGTCCTCTCGACCGCACCATACGGCCACTAGGCCGTTGAATCGTAAAGAAGCCTACTATTCATGGGCTTCGGACAGGGTGCCTAGTGCACAGACCTGCTGCACACCTCGGATTCTGGACGTGCATAAATTTGTGGCGTCTCCAGCCTATCTGCCGGTGGCGCGCCTCGTCTTGGAAAAAGAGCCGGATGCGCTTGCCTTCATGCGTTCGCTGAATTTTTCTGAGCAGCGCCGGGGCTCTTTTTAAAGGCCGCTTGAGCGGCCTGGTCTTTCTGCGGATGGCTCGGGCGCGCCTTTTGTCGCGAGAGTCCGAGGTCGCGCAGGATGCGGCCCATCGACGTTGCGTGAAAGCGCTTGCCGAACTGCTCCTCGCAGATCGCCACAAGGTCGTCGCACGTGAAGGCCGAGATGCCGCTTGGCTCTGGCTCTGGATCGGGACCGGTAAGCACTGCCTCAAGAAGTCAAAAAACGGTGGCCGGACGGCGTCCTCCCCCCGTGCTGTTCCGAGATCGACCGGAGCGTGGTGCGCTGCCGGGGGCGGAGGCGTGGGGGCTCGATCTGTTGGGTTACGCGCGGAAGGCAGGTCGTCGCAGACCAGTGGGCACGGTGACCGCGCTAACCCAACCTACGGGCTACGGCTCTACGGGCTACGGGCTACGGGAGTGCCACCACCTCAGGGCCGCTTCGGCACCATGAGGATGGCTTCGCCTTCGAGGACGGGTTTGTCGCCGACGAGGCACACGCAGTCGAAGCGAGCGCGGCGCTTGGCGGGGATCAGCTCGACGATTTTCACCTTGGCGATGGCGTGGTCGCCGATCCGGACGGGGGCGCGGAAGTTCAGCGTCTGCGAGACGTAGATCGCACCGGGGCCGGGCAGTTCCATGCCGAACACGGCGGAGATGTAGCCGGCGGTGAGCATGCCGTGGGCGATGCGGCCCTTGAACATGGTCTTGGCCGCGTAGTCCTCGTCGATGTGGACGGGATTCTTATCCCCGGTGACCTCGGCGAAGGCCATGATGTCGGCCTCGGTCACGGTCTTGGCGAAGCTCGCCTCCATGCCGAGCTCGAGGTCCTCGAAGTAATAGGTCGTGCGCTGGTGAAAGGACATGCAGGCCTCGGGCTCCCGTTCACGGACCTGGGTGTCGCTCGCACACTCCGTGCCCGAATTCGTGGCAATATGCTCAAATTCTAGGATATTTCGCGGTGCAACAAGCGTGGTCGAATGTCGCTGGTTGCCGTTGGGTGGCGCCTACAACGGCTGTCGCAGGGCCGTGGCGGCCCGCAAAGAGTAGCGTCCGGAAGATCGGAGAGGTTGCCGACGTCCCGGTCGCTCGCTATATGACAGGTCTCCCCCAATGCATGAATGACCGTCGGGCGAGCCGTAAGCGGACGGCGGTCGTCGAAGGATGTTCCAATGAGCGATCGCAAACCATTGATGCCCAAGGCGACGGCCGTTTGGCTGGTCGAGAACACATCGCTGAGCTTCGATCAGATCGCCGAGTTGTGCGGCCTGCACAACCTCGAGGTGAAGGGCATCGCCGACGGCGATGTGGCGCAGGGCATCAAGGGCCAGGATCCGATCTCTTCCGGCCAGTTGACGCGCGAGGAAATCGCGCGTGCCGAGTCAAATGCCAACCATCGCCTGCGCCTCGCCGAGCCGAAATACGAAATGCCGGCCGTCAAGACCAAGAAGGGGCCGCGCTACACGCCCGTCTCGCGCCGGCACGACCGGCCGAATGCCGTGCTCTGGCTGCTGCGCAACCACCCCGAGCTGAAAGACAGCCAGATCATGCGCCTCGTCGGAACGACCAAGCCGACGATCGCCGCGATCCGCGAGCGCACGCACTGGAATTCGGCCAGCCTGCAACCACAGGACCCGGTGACGCTGGGTCTGTGCTCCCAGATCGATCTCGACGCCGAGGTCAAGAAAAGCTCGAAGCGCGTACCGGCCGGCACGGTCGCCCCAGCCATGGCCGAGCCGGATCGGGCGGGCACGCTGCTGCCGACCAGCCAGACCATTCCGGGCCTAGGAGATCAGCCAGGCATCGACGACTTTCCGGCGCCGGCCGAGGACGATCGGGCGACCAACTCGCAGGAGGATGCCCGCGTCTTCGCCAAGCTGAAGGAACTCACGCGGCCGAGCGAGGAAGTCGACGACGAAGCGGACAAGGATTGAGACCGGTCCCCCGGTGGCGTTGGCTCAGAGCGCCGCAAGCCGGCTGTTGCGCACGTCCGTGACGAGCATGGCGCCCGGCGCATGCGTGATCGCAAGCTCCGGCGCTATGGCCGCGATCACGGCTTGCGGCGTCACTCCGCAGGCCCAGAACACGGGTAGCTCGTCGGGCCGGACCTCGACGGCGTCGCCGTAGTCCGGCCGGCCGAGGTCGGCGATGCCGATCGCCTTCGGCAAGCCGATGTGCACGGGCGCGCCGTGCACGGCCGGAAACCGCGATGTGATCTGGATCGCACGGATCGCATCGGCGGGCCGGAACGGCCGCATCGAGACCACCATTGGACCATGGAACGGCCCCGACGGCTGGCATTGCAGGCTCGTCCGGTACATCGGCACGTTGACGCCACAGGTCTGATGACGAAGCTCCAGCCCGTCCTCGACGAGGGCTTCCTCGAACGAGAACGAGCAGCCGAGGACGAAGGCCACGAGATCGTCGCGCCACACCTCGCGAATGTCGGCCACCTCGGCGACTAATTCACCCCTCCGCCAGACGCGGTACATTGGCACGTCAGTCCGGATGTCGAGGTCCTGGCCGAGTTCCGGCATGGACGGATCCCCTGCCTTCGGCGACATGCCGATCAACGGACAAGGCTTGGGATTGAGTTGACAGAAGCGCAGGAAATCCGCGGCAAGGGCCTGCGGCAGCACCGCGAGGTTGCCTTGCACATACCCGGGTGCGAAGCCGTGCGTGAAGCCCGTGTAGGTGCCACGCCGGAAGAGCCGACGAGCCTCCGACCCGGTGCGAACATCGGCCTGAAGCCGCGCCACCGTCGGCGTCTCACCGCCCCTCGTGCCGGTTGTCGCCGTGCCGTCCTGCGGTGCCATTGCCATCTCCTCCGAGAAACGCGCTGCAACTACCCGAGCTTCGCCCGCGCTTCGGCCATGACCCGCTCGAACTCGGCGTCGAGCGCAGCGTTGGCCCCCCGGCACCCGTCCGCGACGAGGCGCGCGAACTCGAGATAGTCACGCCGCCGGGAAAGCGTCCATTCGCCCGGCGGGTTCCCGACCGTGTCCGCCACGTTGCAGGTCTTGTCGGCGAGCTTGATCATCTTGGCCCGTTCCGACAGGTGCACAGCATGGTCGATCTCGTGGCGCTTGCGCTGCTGCCACGTGACACCCGGCTCGTCAGTCAGTTCCGCTACCAGCGCCGCGATAGCGTTGCCGAAGATGCCTGCCAGCTCGGCCCGCGTCGTCTCGGTGTCCTCGATGGTATCGTGCAGGATCGCCGCCGCGAGGGTGACGGGATCGTCGATGCCCGCCACTCGATTGAGCCGCTCGGCAACCTCGAGCGGATGGTTGATGTAGGGCGTGTTGCGCACGCCTTTCCGCCGCTGGTCGCGATGCTTGTCGGCTGCGAAGTGCGCCGCCTGGATGACCAGCCCGACGCCTGAGATATCCGGCTTCATGATCCTGGCGTTACGCTCGCTTCGCTTTGCCTGCAAGTTTCGCGAGATCCGGCACCGGCCGCGCCGTCGCTGGATCGCTGTCGAAAGCCGCCTCGATCGCCGCAGCCGCTTGCAGGACGTGCAGATCCGAGCCGCGCGGTCCGATCACCTGGATGCCGAACGGCAAGCCCCTGTCGTCGCGCCCGCACGGAAGCGCGCACGCGCAACAGAGCGCCATCGTCGGCGCGTAGGCAAGCGCCAGCCAGCGCATGTACGTCGGCATCCGCTCGCCGTCGATCTCCTCGACGAAGAGCTGCGCATGCGGGAACGGCGATACCGATGCCGCAGGCGCAATGAGGACGTCCCAGTCCTCGAAGAACGCGTTCACCCGCTGCATCAGCTTGTGCTGCTCGACCATGCCGTGGCCGATCTCCGCCATCGTCAGCTTGAGCCCGCGCTCTGTGTTGTCGATGACGTTGCGATCCAGAAGATCGCGATGCTGGCTGAGCTTCTCCTGGTGCTGGGTGGCGAACGCCAGCCCGCGATGGATCTCGAAGATCTCGTGCAGACCCGAATAGTCCGGATGCCGCTCCTCCGCCACGCCCAGCGACGGCGCGAGGCGTTTCATTCGATCCGCGAACACGGCCCTGATCGCCTTGGCGACAGGGGCTTGGCCGAAGTCTGGCGTGATCGCCACACGGAGACTCGCGAGGTCGGCCGGCAACAACATTTCCGGCAGATCGAGGGTTCCGGTGGAGTAGGGATCGTTGACGTCGTCGTCGACCTGCGCGCGGAACAGCAGATAGGCATCCTCGACCGACCGCCCCATCGGTCCGAGCACGCCCCACGGCACCAGCCCGGCCGACCTGTCCGGCGCCGGCACCACGCCAACCGACGGGCGGAAGCCCACGATGCCGCTGTAAGCAGCCGGCGTCCGGAGCGATCCGCCGTAGTCCGAGCCCGTTGCGAGTGGCATCTGCCCGACCGCCAGCGCGACGGCCGAGCCACCGGACGATCCCGCCGCCGTCAGCACCGGATCGAACGGATTACCCGTCGCCCCATAGACGCGATTGCGCGTATTGGCGCCCGCGCCGAACTCCGGCGTGTTCGTCTTGGCGAAGATATTGGCCCCCGCCGTCCGCACGTTGGCGACGTTGGTGCCATCATCCTCCGGCACATGGTCCTTGAACATCAGCGAGCCCCAGGTGGTGCGAAGGCCTTGCACCGGCTCCAGGTCCTTGATGCCGACCGGCAGACCGTGGAGCAACCCGAGCTGGCGGCCAGCCATGACGCCGGCCTCCTGCTCCTTCGCCGTCTTGCGCGCCAGCGCCTCGTCTTGTGCCACCACCGCGTTCACGGCGCCGTTGGTCTGGGCCGTCCGCTCGAGGCAACTCTCCAGAAGCTCGACCGGCGACAGCTTTCGCGCCCCGATCAACCGCCGTGCCTCGACCGCCGAGAGATCGCAGGGCTCGGTTGCTTGCTTTGCCATGTCTTTGTCGTCCTCGTGTCAGGCCTAGTGTCCCGTCTCGCAATTACCGACTACATTGCGGCAACCTCTCTCGGCAATTGCGAGACATAAGGGACACTAGCATTATCATTAGCTTAGTGTGGCGCTTGTCCCGCAATTGCCGACTCCGAGCGTGCCGGAATTTCTGGTCGGCAAGTCCAGGGCGCCACACTAGCGGCCGGGTACGCCCCGGCCCTCCGCGATATCCCAATAGACGCCCGCCATCAGGCCGGCGGCGCTGCGGATCACCGGCATCAGGACGTGCTCGTCCGGCCAGTGCTGCGAGCACGATGCGTACGAATGCGGAATCCAGATCGCGGGCATGCCTAGATCGTCCGTGAAGATGTCGTTGCAGATCGAGCCGCCCGTCGACGGGATCACCGCCGGCTTCGTGTTCGACGAGCGCTGGATCGAGCCGCGCACGAACATGGCCCACGGGTGATCCGGCTCGATCCGCGAGGCGCCGAACGTGCCGTCATTGATGGCGGGCGGCGGCAACACCTTGACGAGATCGTGCCCCTTGTCGGCGAGATGCTTCTCGATCGCGGGAATGATCTCAGACGTATCGGTGCCAGCCACGAAGCGAAGCTGGCAGTTGGCGATGGCCTTCGGCGGAATGGCATTGACCGGCCGTCCCGGCGTTCCGGTCGTGAATGCGAGGATGTTGAACGTGTTCGCCGCATAGACCCGCTCGGCCGGTCGCATGCCTGGCTCGCCCCACCAATCGTCAACCTGCGGGCCTTCCGAGCCGCCGTCGATCTCGACATCGGCCAGAACCTCTTTGACAGCGGTCGATGCCGGTGGCGCCTTAAGTGCCTCGACGAGCAACTCGCCCTTGGGTCCGACGATCGAGGCGAGCGCATGGGCCAGCAGGAAACCCGGGTTCGCGATCAGTCCGCCCCAGTTTCCAGAATGATGCCCGCCCTCGCGCAGATCGCAGACGAGGTCGAAATTCATCGCACCCCGGCACCCGAGCGACAAAGTCGGACGGTCCTGGCGCACGCGCGGGCCGTCCGAGGCGACCAGCACATCCGCGGCGAAATCCGCCGCGTTGGCCCTGACCAGTTCCTTCAAGCCCTTCGAGCCTGCCTCTTCGCCCGTCTCGATCATGAACTTGGCGTTGAAGCCGAGTTTGCCGCCACGCTCGTCCATCACCGCCTTGAGCGCAGCCATGTTGATCGTGTGCTGGCCCTTGTTGTCGGCCGTACCTCGTCCGTAGAGACGGTCGCCGTCCCGCGCCGTCACCCAGGGCCCCTTGCCCTTGGTCCATTGCTCGTCCATGCCGCGCACGACATCGCCGTGTCCATATCCGAGCACGGTCGGCAGGTTCGAGTCCTCGATCCGCGTTGCGAGCAGCACCGGCCCCTGGCCCTTGATCGGATTCTCGTAGACTTTCGATGTGAACCCCATCGCGGCGAACGCAGTGGCCATTTCGCCGTCGAGATAGCGGTGGCATTCGGCAATGGCGTCCGCGTCGGGAAATTTCTGGCTTTCCGTCCGGATGGCGACGCGCCGGGCGAGGTCGGCCTCGAAGCCGCCGCCATCGACATAGCCTTCCATCCGGCTTATCGCCCCAGCTCGCGTCCCCGTTGCCTCGTTCTTCGCCATCGCCTTGCGTCTCCCGTCACCGAGCCCGGCAGTCGACCTCGCCTCGTACGCCATTCGATCATCTTAGCCGACCCGACGAAAGCCCCACCTCCAGCGATCAGGCTCATGCCCACTCTCGCTCATGCATGCCACGCATGCGTGAGGCGGTCAGCTACGGCCATTCCAGCGCCATCGACGACCGCGAAAGCCCTCGCGTTGCATCAACCAGCGATTGGTCATCGACGCTGAGCGAATGGAGGGGCATAGGTGTCTTCAGTGGAGAATCGCCGTGGGGCTGCCGTCGGCTCCAGCGAAGGCGGGCCGGGAGGGAACGCCGTGGGGAAGATGGTCGCAGCGCCACGCAACGATGTTGCGGCCGGCATCCTCTGGGTGACGCTCGCGATGGCGCTCTTCGCGGGCCTCGCGGCGTCGTCGCGGATGGCCATGGCCTATGGCTACCATCCACTACAGATCGCGTTTTTCCGCTTTCTCTCGGCTCTGGTGCTGATGCTGCCGCTCCTGGCGTGGCGGGGGGTAGCCCTCGTCAAGTCGAACGCGCCCGAGCTTTATGCGATCCGCGCCAGCATCAGCCTGTTTTCGATGACAGCCTGGTTCTGGGCGATCTCCCTCATTCCGCTGGGCGAGCTGACGGCTATCGGCTTCCTGTCGCCGGTTTTCGGCACACTGGCGGCTATCGTCATCCTCGGCGAGAAAGTGCGCGCGCGACGCTGGACGGCAATTCTCGTCGGATTCATCGGCGCGATGATCATGCTGCGTCCGGGTGCCTCGCCGATCGGCTTGGGACAATATCTGGCGCTGTTCTCAGCCTTCACGGGCGGCGTGATGGCCGTGCTCCTGAAGCAACTCGCGGGCCGCGACGATCCCGACAAGATCGTCTTCCTGACGACGCTGATCATGACGCCGCTGTCCCTCGTGCCGGCGCTGTTCGTGTGGCGCGTGCCGACCTGGGAGCTGTTGCCCATCATTACAGTCGTCGGGCTTACCGGAGTCTTGGGGCACATGTGCCTGGCGCGCGCGTTCCGCGCCGCCGACGCCTCGCTGGTGTTGACGCTCGAATTCTCGCGCCTGCCGTTCGCGGTGGCACTCGGGTTTGTCCTCTTCGGTGAGCTGATCGACACTTGGACCTGGGTCGGCGCGGCGATCATTTTCGCCTCGGCCGTCTACATCGCCCGCCGCGAGGCCAAACTCCGCGCCGAGGCCCGAAGGAAGGAGATGGAGGGCGGGTAACCGCCTCTCCAGCGCAACAATCATCCATTTGCCGCACTTGGCGTGCGAGACCGACAAAATCGGCGATCCCGCAGCCTTTCACCTCAATGCGCTTTGGGCGCTTTTCGATCCCCCCGCACGATCCGGCGGCCCAGCGAATGCCGGTGCACCTCGCTCGGGCCGTCGTAGATCCGGAACGCGCGCACATCGCGGAAGATTTTCTCCACCACCGTGTCGTCGGTGACGCCCATGCCGCCCAGGATCTGCATCGACCGGTCGACCACGCGGAAGATCGCCTCCGAGCAGATCACCTTGGCCATCGACGAGGCCGTCGAGGCCTTGTCGCCCTGGTCGAGCAGCCACGCGCAATGCCAGATCGCGAGGCGCGAGACGTGGATGTCCATGGCGTTGTCGGCCAGCATGAACGACACGCCCTGATGCTCGCCCAGCGTCTTGCCGAACGACATGCGGTGCCGCGCATACTCGGTCGCGATGTCGTGCGCGCGCACCGCCGAGCCGAGCCAGCGCATGCAGTGCGTCAGCCGCGCCGGAGCGAGGCGAACCTGGGCGTACTGGAAGCCCTTGCCGATCTCGCCGAGGATGTCCTCGCCCGAGACGTGCAGGTTCTCGATGTCGATCACCGCGTGACCGCCCATGAAGCTCGAGTCCATGGTGCCGAGCACGCGGCTGATCTTGAATGCGGGATTAGGCAGGTCCGTCAGGAACATCGTGCAGTCGCCCGGACCATCGCCGGTGCGCGCCATGATGATCGCAAACGCAGCACCTTCCGCGCCCGTGATCAGCGTCTTGCGCCCGTTGATCAAGAAGCCGTTGCCGTCGGGCTTTGCCGTCGTCTTGAGCAGCAGCGGATCTGCTCCGGCGCCGCCGTCAGGCTCCGTCATCGCGAAGCACGAGCGGACCTCGCCGGTCGCCAGTTTCGCGAGGTACTTTTGCCGCTGCGCCGGCGTTGCCACCACGTCGAGCAGGTGGATGTTGCCCTCGTCCGGGGCATGGAAATGCAGGGCGATCGGCCCCAGGATCGAGTACCCCGCCGCCTCGAAGACGACCGCCTGCTCGAAATGCGAGAACCCCTTGCCGCCGAAGTCCTCCGGCGAGTTGATGCCGAGCAGCCCCGCCTGCTTGGCCGCGGCGTTGAGATCGCGCCGCATGTCCTCGGGAATGCCGTGGTTGTCCCAGCGCGGATCCTTCTCGAACGGAATGATCTTCTCGCGCACGAAGGCAGCGACCTTGTCGCGCAGCTCGGCCAGCGACTTCTCGATCTCGAAGTTCATCGTGCGGGTATCCTCTTTCGGCGACTGTTTCGGGGCGCGAGACTACCCCCTGCGTCGCCAGGAGCAAGCCACTCGGTCGTCTGCGCTTGAGCGAGGTCAAACGCACGTCCCGCGCCCAACCGGCCATTGCCTCCCCAGTTCGCTTGCCAGCCCACCATTTTTGGGAGCACCTTCCGGTATGATCGCTCAGGGAGAACGCCATGCAGGTCGGTATCACGCTGCCGCTCATCGATATCGGCGGCGACCCCGTCACCGTCCGCGACTTCGCCCAGGCGGCCGAAGGCCTCGGCTATCATCATCTCGGCGCCCCTGATCACGTTCTCGGCGCGAACGTCGAGAACCGCCCCGACTGGGGGCAGCGCAACACGTCCGCCGACCTCTTCCACGACCCGTTCGTCCTGTTCGGTTATCTCTCCGGCCTCACCCGGACCATCGGCTTCTCGACCCAGGTGCTCATCCTGGCGCAGCGTCAGGCCGCTCTCGTCGCCAAGCAGGCCGCCTCGCTCGACGTGCTCTCCGGTGGTCGCTTCCGACTCGGTGTCGGAATCGGCTGGAATCCGATCGAGTTCCAGGCCCTCAACGAGGACTTCAAGACCCGCGGCCGTCGCTCGGAGGAGCAGGTCAGGGTCATGAAGGCGCTCTGGGCCGAGCGCCACGTCAAGTTCTCCGGCGAGTGGCACACCATCGACGATGCCGGCATCAACCCGCTGCCGACGAGGCGCACCATCCCCCTCTGGTTCGGCGGCCACGAGGATGTCACCCTGCGGCGAATCGCCAAATGGGGCGACGGGTGGATCATGCTCGCCCACCCTCAGGGTCCAGAGGCGACTGCCCAGTTCGCCAAACTGCGGCAGTACGTGAAGGACGCCGGCCGCGACCCTGGCTCGGTCGGCCTCGAGGTCTGGGTCTCGACCGCCGAGGGAAAAGGTCCCGAGGACTGGCGCCGTGCGTTCGAGGGCTGGAAGGCCGCCGGTGTCACTCACGTCACGCTCAACACCACTTATGGCCGCGGCCCCCACACCCGCATCACCGGCCGCACCCTCGCCGACCACATGACCGCCATGCGCGACTACATCGCCGCCGTGAAGGATCTGGCGTGATCCCGACTTGCCCGACAGGACATTGAACCATGCGCGACGCGCTCGCCCCTCGCCTGAAGCTCGGCGTCATGGCGCCCTCGACCAATACCATTGTCCAGCCGGACATGGACGACATGCGCCCCTATGGCGTGACCAACCACTACAGCCGGATCTTCACGCCCAACGCAGCCGCACTCTCCAACGACACGTTCCGCGCCGGAATCGGTGTCATCGGCGAGAATGTCATGGCCGCCGTCGACAGCGTCATGACCGCGGAGCCCGACTACCTCGTCATGGGTATCTCGGCGCTCTCGTTTTTCGGCGGAGCCAAAGGCGCCGACACCTTCGTCGCGGGCATCGAGCAGCGCTCCGGCCTCAAGGTCACCGTCGGCAGCCACGCCATGACCGCCGCGCTCAACGCCTACGGCAACGTGCGCCGCATCGCGTTGCTGACGCCCTACTGGCCTGTCATGAACGACGAGGTGAAGCGCTACTTCGCCGACATGGGGTTCACAACCGTCCGCGACAGGGCGCTCGAATGCCAATCCTGGGTCGGCATCGCGCGCACGACCACCGCCCAATGCCGCGACGCGCTGCGCCGCCTCGACGGCGATGACGTCGATGCCCTCGTCCAGGTCGGCACCAACCTCTCGATGGTCCGCCTCGCCGCCTCAGCCGAGCTTTGGCTGGGCAAGCCCGTCGTCGCGATCAATACCGCTACGTACTGGCACGCGCTGCGCGCCAACGGGATCCAGGACAAGATGCCGGGCTTTGGCAGGCTGTTGGAGGAGTGGTGAGACCGACAGATCGACGCCTGCGCATGCAAGCAACGACCGGCTACCAAGCACCTCTCCGCGCCTGGCTGGTCGACCGGAGACCCTATCGACCCGACAAAACGTGCCTCTGATAGGGATCTCCGGGCTCGAACGGATTGATCCCGGCCACGAACATCGTGATGGCGAGACACGCGACGATGAAACCAATGGTGCGAGCATTCATAGCGGCAACCTTTCCACCGACGACGCCGAGGCGTCACCGATGCGTGCGAGGGCGCAGTGCAGCGCCGAAGCGATGACTATGCTCCCTCACCTCTTTCCGAAGTCCCTCGAGTCAATTTCAAATTTCGACCTTCCGATTAAGCAATTGATGACCGCCGCGACCGCTCGCAGGACGGCCGCTGCTCGTGCCATCGGTTGACTCGCCCCGCCCCGCCCACCGACCATAGCCCTCGCCCACTCACCGGCATCCCGAGGAGCCGCCCGATGAAGATCACCCATGTCCTCTCGCAGATCGTCGA
Organism: Rhizobiales bacterium Ga0077524; assembly: GCA_001464755.1. GTDB lineage: Bacteria > Pseudomonadota > Alphaproteobacteria > Rhizobiales > Hyphomicrobiaceae. The sequence continues at coordinate 6,712 of LNDR01000337.1, read as the reverse complement.
GCTGCCCGCCGACGAGCCGCTCGCTGACGGTCCCCAGGTGCCGGGCGCCACGCGGCCGTTCGTCCTCATCAAGATCGCAACGGCTGACGGCGCCGAAGGCATCGGTGTCACCTTCTTCGGCGCCGCCATGACGCGCACGCTGAAACAGGCGGTCGACGATCTCGGCGCCCTCATGATCGGCATGGATGCGCTGGCCACCGAGCGGATCGCGCAGAAACTCCGCGACGCCTGCTCGAGCGCTGGCCCGCAAGGCGTTTTCACCTTGGCTATCTCCGCTCTCGACACCGCGCTCTGGGACATCAAGGGCCGCCACCTCGGCCAGCCGGTCGCCAAGCTGCTCGGCGGCCATCGCGACAAGGTGCCGGCCTACGCCTCGGGCGCGCTGATGCGCCAGTTCACGCTGAAGGAGGTCGAGACCGCCGGCCGCAAGTTGGTCGACCGCGGCTGGAAGGCCATGAAGACCCAGCTCGCGCTTCCTGGCCACACCACGCCGGAGATCGAGGTCAACCGTATCAAGGTGTTGCGTGAGGTCATCGGCCCCGACATCCAGCTGATGTGCGACATCAACCAGCGCTGGACCACCTACCAAGCCGTCGACATCGGCAAGCGCGTCGAGCCCTACAACCTCCACTGGCTCGAGGACGTCACCCGCGCCGATGATTTCCAGGGTCTCGCCACGGTAACCGCCGCGCTGAAAACCCCCATCGCCGGCGGCGAGTACGTCTGGGGCATCGAGCCCTTCCGCCAGATGCTCGAGCGCCGCTCCGTCGATATCGCCATGATCGACCTCGTCCGCGTCGGCGGGATCACACAGTGGATGAAGGTCGCCGGCATGGCCGAGGCCTTCAATATCCCCGTCGTCTCGCACTTGATCCCTGAGGTGCACGTCCATCTCATCGCCGCCATCCCGAACGGCGAGATCGTCGAGTACATGCCCTGGTGCCGGAATCTGTTCGAAGCCCCGCCGATCCCCGTCAACGGCGAGATGACCGTTCCAACCTCCCCCGGCCTTGGCCTGGCCTTCACCCGCGCCTTCGACCAGGGCTTCCGGAAAGCCTGACGTGATCGCCTGCTGCTGAACTCGTCCTCTCCTCCCTCTGTGCGGGAGCGAGGGCGAGGAAGGGGCCGACCCGTCTCAGTCAACCGCCCATCCGGACACGCCGGGGGGCTGCCAAGGCCAATACTGCGTCACCCCGTTCAATCGCCGCCACCCGGGCACGATCGTCATTCGCCGTACGCGGCATTGGTTGCGCCTCGGGTTGATCCGTTCGCGGGATCGGCTCCACGTCGGGGTCGTGCGGCTTGACGCGTCGGGCATCCCGGCCCAGCACGCGCGCCAGAACGTGCGGCGGCAGGCCCGCGCTCTCGGCGGCGTTCACATAGGGCTGCCAGAATCGTCGGAACGCCTCGCGGGTGGCCTGCGCCGATGTCGGCTGTGTATCCACTGGCCGGAACGATTGCCCGGCGAGCCAAGCATGAACGGCGTGCCAGACTGCGGGCGGCGCGCGCCGGTTGCGCGGCCCGCGGATCTGCGACACGCACGGCGCGTTGCAATCGTCGGGCTTCAGCGTCACCTCGACATCCGCGATGGACCGGCCATCCTTTCGCACACTGAATATCCTGACCCGCCCGTACGCTAGGTGCGCGGCATACTGGTCGAGGCAGTTCTCCATCGCCACGCTCTCGGCAACGAAATCCTCGACCGATCTGAGTGCAACGATAGCGTGGCCCGAGACGGTGGCATCAGGAAGCCACGCGTCGCGCGGCCCCCCAGCCAGCGCGCCGACGAGATCGATCCGCTTGCGCCAAATGGAGACCTCATCGCGGGCGCGCTTCCAACCGATTGCCGGCGACCATGCGCCACGCAAAAGCCGATGCCCTGCAAAACCCGGGGTCAGACTTGCCCAGGCCCAGGCCAGCAGCCACTGCATATCCTCGTCGCTGGTGTGCGGCGGCAGGAGGCGCGGCTCACGCAAGCACCACAGCGCGAGTTCGCGTCCGGCCAGGCGATGCCCGACGAGTGTCCGCTCGAACCAGACTGCTGCATCTCGCGGCTGATCAGGCATCCGATTGACGGCCGCAGCGGTGAACTCCTCGTCGGCAGAAAGCATCGGCAACGGTTGCGCGAAGGCTTGCGCCGGCAACCGGCGCAGCCAAAGGGGGAGTTCCAGACATCCCGCCGCGACCTTGAGAGAATGGCCAGCCACGACCGCCTCGAAAGCTGCCTGGCGTCGCCTGACGTTACTGTAGCCCGTCGCCAGCGCGAACAGCAGGGCGGGAAACGAGTCCGCCAGATCCTCCACCGCGGGAGCGCACGAGGTCAGTCCGGCAATGTACTTCCTGTAGGGCTGCGGGAAGCCATTGAGCCGCCGCATGCGCCGCTCCGTGACCGTTTCGGTCACCAGCTCGACTGGACGAGGTGCACCCGGTCCCATGCCGTACTCCCGACGCTCAGTCTCCCACCAGCCGATGAAGGCTAGCGAGACATGATGGCAAAAGCGCGAGCGCGCGATGGTCTCTCTTTGCTCGGGCAGCACTCAGTTCGCGCTCGTGATGCACTCATATACAACTAAAAGCCGCGCTGGATATGCTCCCTAGCGCGCAATCTTGAAGGCGACCTGAAACAGTGCGTCGTCTCCGTTCGCGTAGCCTTAGCGAAGTGCCGCGAGCGCCTGCGAAAATCCGCCTAGCGAGATCGGGATGCCGATACCTGCCTCTTCCGTCTGGAAGATGATGAACACGGCCGTCTTGCCCGTCTTCAACTGATCGATGAGCTTATCCTCGACTACAACCTGAGCATAGCACGCGAAATTCTGACATCTGAGGAACGGGGCATTGCCCACGTCGCGATCGTCGATCTTCAGGCCGATGCCCGGCGGGAGCAGAACCCCGAGCGGCGCGAATACACGCAACACTTTGGTGCCGTTTGAAAACACCTGGAAATAGACGGTCAGACCAACATTGTTGCGGTCTTCCGCCGTGACGCTTTGCACCAGCGCACAGACCTCGTTCCTCGCGCCGGGAGGCGGCGCCTTGCACACGACCTGCCAATCCCCGTGCTGCGCCTTGACCGTGCCCGACTGCGCCATTGCCGCCATCGATCCGCCGATGGCGCAGGCGAGCGCTGCGAGCGAAGCGCGCGCTGCCCGTCGAGCGCCTCGACTGCAGCCGGCACCCGTGCCCTGCGCACGGAAACGCCCGATCATGCCCGTTGGGTCCACATTCCGCTCCTTGGCATGGCCTGCAGCAGCGCCTGCTGCGATCAATGGCGCAATGCACGCCGGGGTACCAAATCGCCCCCGTTTGCCACCCGCTCTGCCCCGTCTTCGGGAGCGCGGCTCGGCAGCAACCGCTCGGCGATAGCATGCGCGAGTTGGCGAGGCCATGTCTCGATGTCAGACAAATCGGGGATTGAGGTCGAAGCTCGACTGCCGCACCACCACCAATGGCACCATGGCAACACCGATGGTGGCGCCCGGTAATGAGAACGATCGAGCAATATGCCGCAGCGCACCGCGCTTGAGTCGCCTCCGCGCGATGTGCTCACTTCACCGGCAGGGTGCGCGTAAAAGCGTCGCCCGGGCGAGAGCCGGTTGAACAGGTTTCATAGGTCCCGCTGGCGACGGCTGGCGCAGGTAGCCCTGCATGCGACGTTGACGGCACGGAGCGGGCACCTTTTCAACACGCAGCTCACTTGCGGCTGGTCGGTCGTCGTGGCATGCCGGCTGCGGTGGCCATCGGCATTGGGTTACATCGGCGCGCCGGCTATCCGGCGTCCGACGCGAGACAGGCGGCAGGTCGAGGACGGCGGGATGATGAGACGGCTCAAGGACGTGTTGCAGAGCACAGCGATCGGCGCAGCGGCGTCCATCATGATTGCAGCTGCACCGGCGATGGCAGGAACCGGAGAGCCCTCGCCCTGGCAGATGGGCTTGCAAGGCCCGGTAACGGAAATCGCCGACGGCATCAACGCGTTCCACGACCTCGTGAACGTCATTATCATCGCCATTACGATCTTCGTGCTCATTCTTCTCGCCATCGTCGTTTTCCGCTTCAACGAGAAAGCCAACCCGACACCGTCCAAGACGACGCATCACACGGGTCTCGAGGTCGCCTGGACGATCATCCCGGTGTTCATCCTGGTGATCATCGCCATCCCCTCGTTCAAGCTGCTGTTCGCCCAATACACATACCCGAAGGCCGACGTAACCTTGAAGGCCACGGGCAATCAGTGGAACTGGACCTACCAGTACCCAGACCATGGCGGCTTCAACTTCACGTCCATCATGCTCAACGATGCAGAGCGCGACGAGCGCATCAAGAAGGGCATCAAGGCACCGCGCCTTCTCGCGGTCGACAACGAGGTCATCGTTCCGGTCGGCAAGGTCGTGCACGTGCTCATCACCGCCAGCGACGTGATCCACAACTGGGCCGTGCCCTCTTTCGGCTCCAAGGTCGACGCCGTCCCCGGGCGAACCACCGCGACTTGGTTCAGGGCCAAGACCGAGGGCATCTACTATGGCCAATGCTCCGAGTTGTGCGGCAAAGATCACGCCTTCATGCCGATTGCCGTGCGAGTGGTGAAGCCCGAGATCTTCGAGCAGTGGGCGGCACTGATGAAGGACCGCAAGCGCGGCCCGGCACGCCAGCTAATCGAAAAGGCCGCGATCGAGCAGTCCGGCAGCAGCGTTGCTGCTGATACCAGCACCACGGTTACCGTCGCAGGCAACTGACGAAATGTCGGCGCTGCTACGCTTACGTGTTGCAAGCAGCCGGCAGAGACCGCAAACCGTCTAACGAGGCGATAAGCAATGGCCGGCAGCGCGCACTCAGCACACGACGATCACGAGCATTCGCCATACGGCATGGGCCGCTGGCTGTTCTCGACCAATCACAAAGACATCGGCACGATGTACCTCATCTTCGCCATGGTGGCGGGGGTGGTCGGTGGCTTTCTGTCGATCATGATGCGGCTCGAGCTCGCACAGCCGGGCATGCAGTACTTCTCAAGCGCCCATCTGTTCAACGTCTACGTGACAGGGCACGGCTTGATCATGGTGTTCTTCATGGTCATGCCTGCCATGATCGGCGGCTTTGGCAACTGGTTCGTACCGCTTATGATCGGCGCGCCGGACATGGCCTTCCCGCGGATGAACAACATCTCGTTCTGGCTTCTGCCTGCCTCACTCAGCCTCCTCGTGATGTCGATGTTCGTCGAGGGCGCGGGCACCTGCAACGTGCCAAGCGACATGTCCGGATGCGGTGTCGGCGGGGGCTGGACCATCTATGCGCCGCTGTCGACTACAGGGCACCCCGGTCCAGCTATGGATTTCGCCATCCTGTCGCTCCATATCGCCGGCGCCTCTTCGATCCTCGGCGCGATCAACTTCATCACGACGATCTTCAACATGCGCGCGCCGGGCATGACGCTGCACAAGATGCCGCTGTTCGTGTGGTCTGTTCTGGTGACGGCGTTCCTGCTGTTGCTGTCGCTACCGGTTCTCGCCGGTGCCATCACCATGCTGCTGACCGACCGTAACTTCGGCACATCGTTCTTCGATGCGCGCGGCGGCGGCGATCCGGTTCTCTACCAGCACTTGTTCTGGTTCTTCGGTCACCCCGAGGTCTACATTCTCATCCTGCCGGGCTTCGGCATGATCAGCCACATCATCTCGACGTTCTCGAGGAAGCCGGTGTTCGGTTATCTCGGCATGGCCTACGCGATGGTGGCGATCGGCGTCGTCGGGTTCGTGGTGTGGGCCCACCACATGTATACCTCCGGCATGGGCGTCAACACGCAGGCCTACTTCATCTTTGCGACCATGGTGATCGCGGTTCCAACCGGGGTGAAGATCTTCTCGTGGATCGCCACGATGTGGGGCGGCTCGATCAGCTTCCGGACCCCGATGCTTTGGGCGCTGGGCTTCATCTTCCTGTTCACGGTCGGTGGCGTTACCGGCGTAATGCTAGCCAACGCCGGCGTCGACCGTGCTCTGCACGACACCTACTACGTGGTCGCGCACTTCCACTACGTGCTGTCGCTCGGCGCCGTGTTCGCGATCTTCGCGGGCTGGTACTACTGGTTCCCGAAGATGTTCGGCTACGAGTACTCCGAGTTCATCGGCAAGCTGCACTTCTGGCTCACCTTCATCGGCGCCAACCTGCTGTTTTTCCCGCAACACTTCCTCGGCCTTGCCGGCATGCCGCGCCGCTATGCCGATTACCCCGATGCCTTCGCCTACTGGAACTGGTGGTCTTCGATCGGCTCCTACATCACCGCGTTCGGCACCATCGTGTTCTTCTTCGGTGTGTTCGCAGCCATCTTCGCGGGGCGTCGGGCCGCTGCAAACCCGTGGGGCGAGGGTGCGGACACGCTGGAGTGGACACTGTCGTCGCCGCCGCCGTTCCACTGCTTCGAGACGCTGCCGCGTATTGCGGGCGATGGCCATCACTGAACGTAGGCTGGGTCAAGTGTAGCGCGACCCAGCTATTGTCCGAGTGCCGAGGAAGCTGGGTCACGCTACGCTAGACCCAGTCTACGTCGACCGAGAGCCGATTGATGAGAGAGCACAACACCAGCGCTGAGATGCCCGCTGCGGCCGCCATCACGTTCGGTGGATACGTAGGGGATTTTATCGCGCTGATGAAGCCGCGCGTGATGTCGCTCGTCGTGTTCACAGCGCTCGTCGGCCTCGTGGCGGCGCCCGGCACG
>LNDR01000336.1 GCA_001464755.1 Rhizobiales bacterium Ga0077524 | reverse complement strand
GAACCCGCACTTCCCATCCGGTTACCGATTGCTAACCGAGATCGTCATCCTCACCGCCGGCGGCGACCTCAACGGGCTGGAGCGTAGCGACTTTGTTCATTGGCCCATCACGACCGTTGAAGGTTTCGTCTCCGAAACGGTCGGTAGCGGGTGTCTCGCGACTACTGAGCAGGTCCAGCGCCGAGAGTGTGGCGGCCCCTCATCCTAACCTTCACCCCATTGGGTGCAGGGCAATGGGGAGAAGGGATACGCGCGGCGCCAGCTTCGAGGCCGAGGTCCGTATCGTAGCCCGTCGCCACCAGCCGCTTGCGGTGGCACCTCCTCACTCCTGACTCCACCCCCCACCTCACACCACAACGCCACGCTCAAACGCCGGGGCGTCGGGCATGAAGATGTGGGCGATGCGGGAGACTTCTTCGGAGTCGCCCGTCGTCAGGAGGCGAAGGTGGGGCGCGCTGTTGGTGCTGCCAGCGTAGCGGGGATGACGGGCGAGGTAGTCCTCGAGGCTGTCGGCGACGACATCTGGCTGGGAGAGCAGGCGCGTGAACCTCGGCAGATGGCGGCGGAAGAGGTGCTCGACGAGGGGATAGTGGGTGCATCCGAGAATGGCGCGGTGGGGTGGCTCGCCGCCGGTCTGGGCATCCAGGGCGGCGACTGCTTTGGCGACGATCCGGTCGAGCTCGGCCTCGGGGCGGCCGGCCTCGATGGCGCCAGCGAGATCCGGGCAGGCCTGCTGCACGACCGTGATGCGCGGGCAGCGCTTGCGGATTTCCTCGGGATAGACGCCGGACGTGATCGTGCGCGTCGTGCCGAACACGGCGATGACGTCGCTGTTGTACTTCTGCGGATACTGAGGCGTGGTGACGCCCCATGGCGTCTGCGTGGCGGCCTCGACGGTGGGGGCCGCGATACCGAGCACGTTGTGCGTGCCGGCGTAAGGGCTGACGGGCAGCCACTCGCGCTGGAGGGGGCGGGCTGCGACGCACGTCGCGGTGTTGCAGGCGAGCACGACGAGGCGGCATCCGAGGCCGAACAGTGTCTCGCAGGATCGGCGGGTGAGGTCGATCACCTCGTCGGCCGGGCGGTTGCCGTAGGGCGCGTTGCCATGGTCGCCGAGGTAGACAAAGGTCTGGCCGGAGAAGCGCTGCAACAGCGCGCCCAGAACCGTCAACCCGCCGTGGCCGGAATCGAAAACGCCGATCATGCGCGTTTGCTCCGCTCGTGTTGAACGGCATGACGCATACGGAGCCGTCTTGGTGCCGTTGCGGCTCGGGATTGTGCTCCCGATCGCACCGGACGCGGTAGCCGCTACTCGGCGGCTTGATTTGTTCCGTGCGACTGAGCCTCGTGCTCTTTGAGCATCTCGAGCGAGGGCATGGAAACGGCGTTGTAGCCGCAGTCGACGTAATGGGTCTCGCCGGTGACCGCGCCGGAAAGATCGGACAGCAGGTAGAGTGCGGCGCCGCCGACCTCGTCGAGGGTGGGCGTGCGCTTCAAGGGCGACGTTTCGCCCTGGTAGTTGAAGATGATGCGAGCGTCCGAGATGCCGGCGCCAGCCAGTGTGCGCATCGGGCCTGCCGACAAGGCGTTGACGCGAATGCCCTGAGGGCCGAAGTCGGCCGCGAGATAACGGACCGAGGCCTCGAGCGCGGCCTTGGCGACGCCCATCACGTTGTAGGACGGCACCACGCGCTGCGAGCCGCCGTAGGTGAGGGTGAGCATCGAGCCGCCCTTCTTCATCAGCGGCGCGGCGCGCTTTGCGACCTCCGTGAACGAGAAGCACGAGATCACCATCGTGTTGGTGAAGTTCTCGCGGGAGGTATCGGAGTAACGGCCCTGCAGCTCACGCCGATCCGAGAAGGCCAGCGCGTGGACGATGAAGTCCAGGCCACCCCAGGATTTCTCGATCTCGGCAAAGACGTTGTCGACGCTGGCGAGATCCGAGACGTCGCAAGAAACGATGACGTCCGACCCGACCGACTCGGCCAGCGGCACGGCGCGGCGTCCGAACTGCTCGCCCTGGTAGGTGAACGCAAGCTTGGCGCCGTGAAGCGCGCACGTGCGCGCGATGCCCCAGGCGATTGATCGCTCGTTGGCGACGCCCATGACGAGGCCCCGTTTGCCGGCAAGGAGCGGCCCAGGCTGAATGCTATCCGACTGGCTCATGAGCGTTCCCGATCTCGCGCGTTCGTGCCGTCCAACAACCTGGAGCCAGGCAGTGCCCGACCCCTCGAGCCGTATGCCGGCCCACTTGCCCTTGCCCCAATGCTCCATGACGTCGCGACCCATCTCGGCGCTTTGGCCGGCCAAGCCGCGCTAGGCGTCACGGGAGGCGTAGTCGACCCCTTGCCTCAGCCGTCGCGGCGGAAAACGAGGGTTGCATTAGTTCCTCCGAAACCGAAGCTATTCGATAGTACACAGTTAAGCTCGCGATCGATCCGTGAGCGGGCGATCGGCACGTCCGCGAAGGCCGGATCGAGTTCTTCGATGTTGGCGCTCTCGGCGATGAAGCCATTGCTCATCATGAGGAGCGAGAAAATCGCCTCCTGAACGCCGATCGCACCAAGCGAATGGCCAGTGAGCGATTTGGTCGACGAAATGGGCGGGACAGCGTTTCCGAACACTGTTCGGATAGCGTCGATCTCCTTGGCATCGCCGACCGGAGTGCCGGTTCCGTGCGGATTGATGTAGTCGACCGGAGCGCCGACACCTTTGCCGTCGAAGCCCGCGAGCGCCTTCTGCATGCAGCGGATGGCGCCCTCGCCAGATGGGGCGACCATATCGAAGCCGTCAGATGTGGCGCCGTATCCAACGACCTCGCCGAAGATGCGGGCGCCACGCGCCTTGGCCCGCTCGCGCTCCTCGAGGACCAGCACGCCGGCGCCGCCAGCGATGACGAAGCCGTCGCGGTCCTTGTCGTAGGCGCGGCTGGCCTTGGCTGGCGTGTCGTTGAAGCGCGAGGACATGGCGCCCATGGCGTCGAACAGCGAGGACAGCGTCCAGTCCAACTCCTCGCAACCGCCAGCGAACATCACGTCCTGCTTGCCCCACTGGATGAGTTCGGTCGCATTGCCGATGCAATGCGCGCTCGTGGCGCAGGCGGAGGAGATCGAGTAGTTCGTGCCCTTGACCTGGAACGCTGTCGCGAGCACGCCCGACGGACCGGAGCACATGGCTTTCGGGACCTCGAACGGGCCGATGCGCTTGGGGCTCTTGTTGGTGCGGGTGGTGTCCGCCGCGGCGACGATGGCGACCGTGGACGGGCCGCCCGAGCCCATGATGATGCCCGTGCGCTCGTTCGATATGTCGCTCGCGTCAAGGCCGGCCTCGCGGATCGCCTGGTCCATGGCGATGTAGTTCCAGCCCATGCCAGCGTTCATAAAGCGTTTGGCCTTGCGCGGGACGCCCGTCTCCCAGTCGAGCTGAGGCGCGCCGTGCACCTGGCTTCGGAAGCCGAGTTCTACGTACTTGTCGGCGCGGGTGATGCCGGAACGGCCCTCGCGCAGGGACGACAGAACCTCCTGGCTGCTGTTGCCAATGGACGAAACCACGCCCATCCCGGTGACCACGACCCGTCTCATTTGCCGGCAACCCTCCCGAATCCGCTGCTGGTGGCCCAGTTCATTGCCTCGTTGGGCCCTCGTCTCGGGCCCACGGCTCAAGTTCCTTGAAGGCCAGCCCGCCGTTTCATTCCGTCGAATCCAGCGCAGCGAGCTGACAGGGCCCGGGTGCGCCAAAGGTCCGTCTCACGCGTCGGCTGCCGCCGGTCCGCTGCCGGTCTCAAACAAGCCGACCTTCATGTCCGTCGCCTGGTAAATGACCTGCCCGTCGGCTTTGACGAGACCATCGGCGATGGCCAGCTTCAAGCGCCGCAGGATGACCCGCTTCAAGTCGACCACATACTCGATACGCTGAACCGTGGGCAACACCATGCCGGTGAACTTGACCTCGCCGACGCCCAGTGCGCGGCCGCGTCCAGGCGCGCCCATCCAGCCGAGGAAAAAGCCCGTGAGCTGCCACAACGCATCGAGGCCGAGGCACCCGGGCATCACCGGATCACCCTTGAAATGACAAGCGAAAAACCAATCGCAGGCAGGATTGCCGGCAATGTTGAGCTCGGCAGTGACCTGACCCTTGCCGTGCGCGCCGCCGTTGTCGCTGATGGAGCCGATCCGCTCAAACATCAGCATGGGCGGAAGCGGCAGCTGCGCATTGCCGGGCCCAAACAACTCGCCCCGGCCGCAGCTCAAGAGATCCTCGTACTCGAAACTCGAACGTCGCTCCGCCATTCCGCGCTCCCCGCAGGAATTCATCTCGCCCGACGCTCTGGCGCACAACGGCCAGCCCCACGTCACTGAAGCGCCCCGACGCCACTTCGGTCGGCGTTGGTAGCACACCCCGTCCTCTACCAAAAAGGCGTCATGCGCCACGTCGCTCCTGGCGCATGTTGCCCCTCGAACTCAACGAGCGTAATATTGATTGCTTGTCAATGGACCAATCGCTGAGGCATCATGCCTGAGCGAGATTTGCTGCGGCTCATGATCGGGCCGCCGACTTTCGCGAATGGAGCGACGACCGTGGAAGGTCCAGCCGACACGATCAGGACGGAGGCGGAGATCCGCGGCTTGCTAGCGGCGGCCGGGCTGCGTCCGACGCGTCAGCGGCTTCTGCTGGCTTCCCTTCTGTTCGGTCAAGGCGACCGGCATGTGACGGCCGAGAGCCTGCACAGCGAGGTCGCGGGACTGGGCGAGCACGTCTCATTGGCGACTGTCTACAACGCGCTGCACCAGTTCAAGGGTGCGGGTCTCCTGCGCGAATTGGCGCTCGAGGGGTCGAAGGCCTATTTCGATACCAATACGTCGAACCACAACCACTTCTACCTCGAGAACGAGGGTCGGTTGATGGACATCTCCGGCGTGCGCGTCGAGGGCCTGCCCGAGCCTCCCGAAGGCCACCGCATCAGCCATATCGACGTCGTTATCCGGCTCGTGAAGACGTAAGCGGGGACGTGGCGCTGCCGCGAAACATCAGCCGGTCGTTATCGCTTGCGCGCAACGGCTGGCCTTCCCTCAGATGACCCGCCCTTCGCGCAACACCTCAAGGTCTGCGTCCGATTTGCCGAGCAGGCCCTTATAAATCTCGTCGTTGTGCGCCCCGAGGGGCGGCCCGGCGAATGCGATCCGACCCGGCGTGCCCTCCAATCGCGGCACGACAGCCGGCATAACGATCGCGCCCATCTCCTCGTCAACGATTGTCGCGAGGTTGTCTCGCGCCTTGAAATGAGGGTCGGTCGCGATGTCGGCCGCCGTGTAGATGCCGCCGAACGGGACGTTGCCCCCGACGAGACGCGCCTCGATGTCCGCGAAGTCGTGGCTTCCGATCCACTCCGCCAGCAGCGCCTCGAGTTCGTCCGCGCGGCCGATGCGCTCCCGGCTCGTCTTGTAGCGCGGGTCTTCCGCCAACTCCGGCCGGTCGATCGCCGCGGCCAGCCGCGGCCACACCCCGTCGCCACCGGCTGCGATCTGGACGTAGCGTCCGTCCCGCGTCTGGAATGTGCCGGCCGGCGCAAATGTCGGATTGCGATTGCCTATGCGCTCGCGGATCTCACCCGTCTGCGCGAACTGCACCATCATGTCGGCCGTGATGCGGAAGGGCGCCTCGTAGAGCGCAAGGTCGATAAGCTGGCCCTTCCCGCTCCCCCCGGCATTGGCGTCGCGCCCATAGAGCGCGAACATCGTCGCCAGCGCCGCGAACGTACCGGTGTTGTAGTCGGCTGTCGGAAACGCGGGCCGCACCGGAAACCGATCCGGGAAGCCTGTCGGATACATGTAGCCGGAGAAACCGAGGGCGATCCGGTCGTAACCCGCCCGTTTGGCATACGGCCCCTTCTGCCCGTAGCCCGACACTCGCGTCATGATCAGCCGTGGATTGATGGCGTGCACGGCCTCCCAACCGAGGTTCCACTTCTCGAGCGTGCCGGGTGTGAAGTTCTCGACCAGCACATCCACCTTGGCGATCAGCTCGCGCAGAACCGCCTGCCCCGCTGCCTGCCTGAGATCGAGCGTGATCGACTTCTTGTTGCGCCCCTCGACGAGCCAGTTGCCCGAGCGAGCCGCCGTCCCATCCTTCTCAGGGCTACCGCGCAGCGCGTCACCGCGTCCCGGCTGCTCCACCTTGATGATCTCGGCGCCGAAGTCGCCGAGCATCGTCGCGGCGAACGGCCCCGCGATGAGTGTGCCTATATCGAGAACTCGAACCCCCGAGAGGGGCAGCTGCGTGGTCATGCCCAGCGCCTCCATACATACGTCTGCTGCCGCTACCGTCCCCAAAGCTCTTTCGACACGATTCTGGCGCCCTCGGCGGCTGCCGCTAGCTTCAGCCAGACCACCTCCTCCGCCACGTACTCCCGACCTGCGAACGTACCGAACCCGCAGTCCGTGCCGGCGATGACGCGCTCCTTGTCGCCGACAGTCGAAACCGCCTCCTTGAGGCGTCGCGCCACCACCTGCGGGTGCTCGACGAAATTTGTGGTCGTATCGAGCACTCCGGGAATGAGCAGCATGTGCGACGGGAGCGGATTCGATTTCAGCGCCTCGTACTCGTGCTGGTGGCGCGGGTTAGCGAACTCGATCGACAGCGCGCCCACATTGGCGCGATAGAGCTCGGGCAGGATGGTGGCCATGGCGATGTCGTAGATGTGCGGCGCGTCGTTGTTGCCCCAGCAAACGTGCAGGCGCACCCGGTCGCGCGGAACCCCCTCGAGGCCTTTGTTGATTGCCGCGATGTGCAGCGCGAGTTGCTCGAGGAAGCCACGCTCGTCCAGCTTCGCAAAAAAGCGGTGTCGCTCCATGGCAAGGTCGGGACTGTCGATCTGCAGGACGTGCCCTGCCTCGTGAATCGCGCGGTACTCATGCGAGAGCGCTTCGGCGAGCGCCATCAGGTAGGACTCGTGGCTGGTGTAATGCTGATTGATCATCGTCGTCGCGACGATCCCCGGTGACGGCGCCGTCATGAACGTCTCGGTGAAGCCTGTGCCGAGCGTCTTCAGGCGCGCAGCGTCCTCGCGAATGGGTGCACCGTCGACATAACGCACCTCGCCGATCGCGGCCGGTGCATTCGACAGCTTGGCGGAGTGCGGAAAGCGCGCCGCCATCTGCCGCACGTAGCCCGGGAACTCGCTCTGGTCGCGAGCGGGAGGCCGCTTGGACTCGCCACCGAACCCACACATGCATCGCGGCACGTAGGTCTGAAAACCGACCCGCGACTGCTCGCCGTCGTTGCCGATGTCAACGCCGGCCTTCACTTGGCTGGTGACGACGTGCTCGGTCGCGGTCTGGATGCGACGCCCCAGCTCCGCAGTGTCAATCTTCTCGCCGTCCTCCTGGCGGATCAGCAAATCCGCCAGCACCTCGTTACGGGGCAAGCTGCCCACGTGGGTCGTCAGAATCCGGTCTGTGCTGGCGAGCATGGCGTTTCCTCTGCGGCATTTATGGAATGCGTCGCGGAGGATAATGCACTCGAGTGCAGGTCGAGGAAAGGTGGCTATCGTCAGGCGTGCGTTGGATCCTTCTCGAGCACGTAGCCGGCACCCCGTACGGTCCGGATCGGATCAGTCTCGTTGCCGCGGATCAATGCCTTGCGCAGCCGGCCCACGTGTACGTCCACCGTCCGCTCGTCGATCTCGCCGTCCCGCCCCCATACCGCATCGAGCAGCTGCGGCCGCGACAGTACCCGGCCGGCACTCTCCAGGAAAACCTCAAGCAGCCGGTACTCGGTCGGACCCAGCCGCACTTCCCTGCCACCACGCGTTACCCGGTGTGCGTTGCGGTCGAGGCGCAGGGCTCCGACATGGATCTCGTTGGCGATCCGCTCCGGCGACGACCGCCGGAGCAACGCCTCGACCCGTGCCGATAGCTCGGCCACCGAGAACGGCTTCACCACGTAGTCGTCGGCTCCCGTCGTAAAGCCGCGAATCCGGTCCGCTTCCTCGCCGCGCGCCGTCAGCATGATCACCGGCAAGCCCTTCAGCTCGGACTTGGCGCGAATGCGGCGACACACCTCGATGCCCGAGAAGCCGTCCGGCAGCATCCAGTCGAGGATCACCAGATCGACCATATCCTCCGAGAGAGAGATCATCGCCTCATCGCCCGAGCGCGCGACCCGGCAGTCGTAGCCCTGGCTCGTGAGGTTGTAGCTCAGAAGAGCTATCAAGGCCTCGTCGTCCTCGACAATCAGCAGCCGCGGTGCCATCCAGAAGGTGCTCCTCGCTCGCCGCTCAATTATTCTCGATCAGTGTGACGCTGGTCTTGTCACCCTTAGGGCGGTCATCCTCCAGAGGCTTACCGTGATCGCCGATCCGCTCGATGTTCTTCGCGCCGAACAGGAGGTGCGTGCACAAACCGATGTTGCGCGGATCCTCCATCATATAGGTCAGCAGCTCCCGGAAGACCGAGTTGTAGAGCGCGTCGAGATCGGTATCCGAGCGCCAGACCTTCAAGGCCTTCTCGTCGTCGCGTGTCATGTAGGCGTCGAGCACGTTCTTGAGGCTCGCTGTCGCCAGCTCCGTCATGTGCCTGAGGCCCAGGATCAGGGATTGCGGGCGCGTCTCGGGCGCGATGGCCAAAGCGCGCTTGGCCACGTTCTTCGCCAGGTCGCCGATCCGCTCCAAGTCGCCAGCGACCTTCAGCGTCGACACGATGGTTCTAAGATCTTGAGCCATCGGCTGCCGGCGAGCGATCATACTGATCGCCAGTTCCTCGATCTCCCTCTGCATGAGGTCGATGGCGCGGTCGCTGGCGATCGCCTCGGATGCCAACCGCGGATCGCGCCGCTCGAGAGCGGCGAACGCATTACCTAGAAGCTGCTCAACGAGCCCGCCCATATGACTGAGCTTGTTATCGAGCTGCGCGAGTTCGGCCTCGTAGGACTTGACGGTATGTTCCATTTGTCACCCCTAAAGCCGCGCGCTGCTCGGCTGACGTGCCGACACGGCAGTTCTAGCGAACTGTGACAACCGAAATATGACACTCTACTGCATTGGTATAGCTATATTATTCTCCATTGACGAAAGGCAGCTCCACGGTGAACGTCGAGCCGACACCGAGCTTCGAGGCAATTTTCAGGTCACCCTGGTGACGCGCCAGGATGTGCTTGACGATGGCAAGTCCCAGCCCTGTCCCACCCTTCTCGCGGCTCGATTTGTCGTCGACCCGATAAAACCGCTCCGTCAGCCTCGGCAGGTGTGCCTCGGCAATCCCAGGCCCGTTGTCGGCTATGGCGATGCGAAGTCGACGCTCCTGGGCTTCCGTCAAGGACACCCGCACAGTGACAGCGCCCCCCTGGCGGCCGTACTTGATGGCATTTTGCAGAATGTTCACGAGAACTTGCACGATCTCATCGCGGTCGCCCCTGACAAAGCACGGCTCCCTAGGGGTATCCACCTGGATCGTCGTTTCAACTGCGGCCGCGATCGGCTCGAGCGACTCGACGACCTCGGACAACACCTCGTTCACATCGACGCGGCCCGTCGGCGCAATATGCGCACGCATCTCTACCCGAGCCAGCGACAGCAGATCATCGAGGATGCGGCTCATCCGCTGCGCTTCGCTGGACATGATGCCGAGAAACCGCTCCCGCGCTGCCGCGTCGTGCTTGGCGGCGCCTTGCAACGTCTCGATGAAGCCACGCAGCGCGGCCATCGGGGTCCGCAGCTCGTGACTGGCGTGCGCAATGAAATCGGCGCGCATCTGCGCCAGCCGCTCCCGTTCGGAAACATCGTGCAGCACAATGACGATCGCTGGCAGATGTCCGTGGTCACTCGGCAACGGCGAGACCGTGGCGTCCAGGCGTCGCTCCACTGGCATGCGCTCGTGCAGCCGCACGATACGCGACTCTTGGTATCCGATCGCGTGATCAATGGCCTCGGCCAGCTCCGGCGAGCGACTGGCGAGCGAGATCGCTGCGCCGATCCGCATCGATACGAAAATGTCGCGTGCTGCGTGGTTGGCGTGCATCACCATGTGGTCTCGGTCGACCGCGATCACCGGGTCCGGCATCGCTTCGATCATCCGGGTCCAGGGCGCATCCTCGTAGGCCGAGCGCGGGCCGACATCGCGCCGTATCCCAGGGGAGCGTCGGGTCGTGTCCGGCGGGCCGTCGCCCAACCCGCTATCAGTCAGCTTTCCAAGCGCGACGCCTGCCGCGGCGCCGACGGCACACGCGATTGCGGCCGGCAAGCCGGATATCAGTAGCGCCAGGACGATGAACGCGGCGATCGCCACCACTGCGCCCGCGATCGTCGGGTGCAATCGGACCTGCCTGCCGAGATTTCGCAGCCCGTCCATCAACCCGGTAGCCATCGCGGGCGAGCCTCCTCATTGTTCGGAGAGCCCTGCACGGCGCGCGCTCTCGGATCGCACGAAGGAAGTGCCTAAGCCACGGCGTCGGGCACGTCGAGTGTCCTTCGCTAGCGGCAGCCCCACGTCAGCCTGCGATGGCGACAGGAGGCCATCAATAGAACAGCAGGATGACGGTGCATCCTACAGCCAGTCCTGCCATGGCGGCACTGGCCCGCCAGCCGAGCAGCCACTCACCGATGGCGCGGGGCAACGCCGACCACGGCAATCCGTAGAGCCAACGCAGCCACCAGCCTGCGAGGAACCCGACCAGCAGTGCGAAGGCTTCACTGCGTGCCGGTGCGGCTCCTGAATCCGGGGGACGGGCCGAAAATGACGTGATCTGCTCGAACATCGTCGTGAGCGACGTGCCGCCGCCTGCCGAGAGCGCGAGCGCTGCGGCCAGCAATCCGACGGCGACAAAGGTCAGGGTCAGCAAGAGGCGCCCAGCGGCCATGATCCTTCGTCCTCGCGCCAGGGACAGTGGCGCATTTCCAGGTTGGCGCGCGCAACGCCTCCGGAGGCAAACGGCCCAACGAGAGAGCGTTCGGCGCTCTCCCATAGAAGCCTGACATGGCAAATTTCCCGTTAAGAGGGTGCGCCGGGGTGCTCGGCACAGCCGGACGACTGGGCCTTGCAAGGCCCTCAGGCCGAGGCCCCTTCTACCAGCCCCGGAACGCGGATCGGCGCCAGTCGTCGCCGGTATCCTTGTCCCGCACCGGACGCTCGGGTGCGGGGCGAGACGGGACTTGCGGATCGGGCTGGGGCGCGGGAACGGCGACGGCGACGCGCGGCGCCTGCGGCGACCCGGGTATCACCCTCTGCTCCCAAGCCGGTGCGACAGCCGAGCGCTGGCGAACTGGAACGCTGGCCGCAGCGATGCTGCGCAGCGGGACGCCCACGCGGCGGTCGTAATCGGCGAGCGTCACCTGGCCTTGTCGTGGGACCAGATGGACGACGCGATAGCCGCCTGCCTTGAGGTCGGACAGCAGCGCACCGAGGGCGCCCGCCGTAGAGGGTTGGATATCGTGGAAAAGGATGATTCCCCGGCCCTTGGCCTTGAGCTGTCCCATGACGTTGCGAATGACCACGGTCGGGCTTCGGGTCCGGAAATCGTAGGAGTCGACATCGATCGAGAGGATCGCCGTGTTTCGCTGCTTCAGATGCGCCACCGCGTACTGGGGATCGCTCAGGTAGGGAAACCGGAAGAACGGCGCTGCGGGCCCTCCCAAGGCTTTCTGCACTCCGCTGATGCCGAGTTCGATCTCCGCAGCCGCCCCGTCAGGCGACTTCTGCTTGAGATTGGCGTGCGACCACGTGTGTGTCGCGACTGTATGCCCCTGGCGGGCCACCTCGCGCACGAGATCCGAGTAGCCCATGGCCCGCTGGCCGACCAGGAAGAACGTGGCCTTGGCGCAGTGCTGCGCCAGAATGTCGAGCACCACAGGCGTCAGCTGCTTGTGGGGGCCGTCGTCGAAGGTCAGCACCACCTCACCCGGCCTCAGAAGCTCGGGGCCGGGGTATTGCAGGTGACCGAGCTTCGGCCCTCCCGTCGTGTCGACCTGGATATGGCGCGACGTACCGATTGCACCGGGCGCGCATTGTCCGAACGCATGGCCTACCGAGAGCGCCAACATGGCAGCGCTCGCGAGCCCTAGATAGGTTGAGCTGCGCATCCCCATTCCCGTCTGCCGTTCTTCGTCGCCACCGCTCTCACGGTGGCCCCCCGGCGCGTCTCACCTCGAGGCGAGGCACGCTCATCGACGCGAACCAACTTGGCGGGAAAATACTGGAAAAAGATTGTGGCGACATGCGACATGCTGCGGATTGGACTCGCAACCAGTTCCATTGCTCCCGAAGTCCGTGTATCGAGCGCCTATGCTGCCAATCTGCGGCATAAACGTGAGCGTCCAGGCACAGGGCGTGCGTGGCCACGGCCGTCCCAGCCTTCAGCACCCAGAACCTCGGACGACATGCAACAGCCGATCCCCGAGGACGAAAGCGAGGAGAACCCGGGCACTCGGCTCGAGGTGGTCGCTTCCGTGCGCGAATTTCTCACAGACGGCGCGGTCGAGCCGCTGCGTCGCATTGCGGCATCTCTGAAGGCCCCGGATCTCGCCGACCTGATCGAGCTTCTCGAGCCGGGCGAGCGGGTGCGGCTGATCGACACTCTCGGCACCGGCTTCGACCCGGAGGTGTTCTCGGAGCTCGATCCGAGCGTTCGCGATCAGCTTTCGGAGGACCTGCCGAACGAACTCCTCGCGCGGATCGTCACCAATCTCGATACCGATGACGCCGCCTACGTCATTGCCAATCTCGAGAAGGAAGACCAGCAGGACATCCTCTCGCAGATGCCCTCGAGCGACCGCGCGGCGCTCGAGCGCAACCTCGAGTATCCGGAGGAGACGGCCGGCCGTCTCATGCAGACGGACTTCGTCGCCGTACCCAAGTTCTGGACGGTCGGTCAGGTCATCGATCATATGCGCGAGACCGAGGAGCTGCCCGAGACGTTCTCCGACATTTTCGTCATTGATCCCGCGTACCGCGTACTCGGCAGCGTCGATCTTTCCCGACTGCTGCGCACCAAGCGGCACATCAACATCGGCTCCATCATGGATGCCGACCGCCACGTCGTCCTGGCCACCTCCGATCAGGAGGAGATGGCGCGCCAGTTCGAGCGCTACGACCTGAAATCGGCGCCTGTCGTAGACGCCAATGACCGCCTCGTCGGCGTCGTCACGGTCGACGACGTCGTGGAGGTCATCTCCGAGGAGACGGAAGAGGATTTTCGACGTCTCTCGGGCGTCGGCGACGAGAGCCTGGCTGACACGGTCATTCCAACGGTCAAGAGTCGCTTTCTGTGGCTGTTCATCAATCTCGGCACGGCGATGCTTGCGTCATCCGTCATCCAGCTCTTCGATGCCTCGATCAACCAGATGGTCGCACTGGCCGTGCTCATGCCCATCGTCGCCTCGATGGGCGGCAATGCTGCGACGCAGACCATGACTGTGGCAGTGCGCGCCCTCGCCACCCGCGATCTCGGTCCGGCGAATATGATGCGCGTCATCCTCCGCGAGACTTCCGTCGGTCTCATCAACGGACTGTTTTTCGGTCTGCTAATGGGAACGGTCGTTCTCTTGTGGTTCGGCGTGGGGACGCTCGGCACGGTGATCGCCGCGGCTATGATCTGCAATCTCATGGCAGCGGCGCTCGCCGGGATCCTGATCCCTCTGACGCTCGAGCGATTAGGTTTCGACCCCGCCGTCTCGTCGGGAGTATTCGTGACCACGGTGACCGACGTCGTCGGCTTCTTCGCCTTCCTCGGGTTGGCGACGATATTCCTCTTCTAGGAGGCGAGCCATGAGCCTAAGCGTACGGCCGCTCGAACCCGGCGATCACGACAACTGGCTGGTGCTGTTCCGCGACTACATCGCGTTCTATCGGGAAAGCGTGCCGGACGACGTGATCGAACTCACGTGGTCGCGACTGACGGGGGACGACCCCGATATGCTCGGCCTCACGGCAACGCGCGGCGACGGCCGTTTGGTCGGTATGGCCCTCGTCGTATTCCACCGATCGACGTGGTCATCCACCTGGTATTGCTATCTGGAAGACCTTTATGTGGTGCCCGCTGAGCGAGGGCAGGGCGTAGGTCGTGCTCTGATCGAGGCCGTGTATGCGGCCGCGGATGCGCGGGGCGCGACCCGCACCTATTGGGTGACCGAGGCGGACAATGCGGCCGCTCGCCGGCTCTATGACGGTGTCGCGCGACGTGCGCCATTCGTCCAGTATCGGCGGTCGTGAAGCGGCTTTCGGCGAGTCTGCCGGCCAGAAGCGGGGGCTATGCCCCGTAGCGATAGAGCCCCATGCCGTTCAGGTGCAGCCATCGCTTGGCTTCCTCGAGACGTGGCATGGTCTGCTTGACCAGACGCCAGAACCGCGGCCCGTGATTCATCTCGGCGAGATGCGCGACTTCGTGCGCCGCCACATAGTCGAGCACCATCGGCGGAGCCAACACCAGCCGCCACGAAAACGACAACTGGCCATCGCTCGTACACGAGCCCCAGCGGCTCTTCTGGTCACGTACCGCGACCCGCCGTGCCGTCAGTGACAGGCGGCCGGCGTGATACTCGACCCGCTCATCGAGGTCTCGCTTCGCTTCGGTCATCAGCCAGTCGCGTAGCCGACGCGCGCCGTGCTCCTCGGCTCCGAAGACGACGAGCGCCGGCATTGCGCTAGCCTTGCCCGCCTCGACTTCAACCACGCCTCGACCGGGTCGTCTCCCCGCCAACCTCACCTCGTGTGTGATCCCTCGAAGAGGCACAATGGCCCCGTCGGCAAACGGCACGGCGTCGGGCACGCCCTCCAGGCGCTCGCGCACCCAGTCGATGCTCTTGGCCAGGAAGCGATCGGCCTCCCGCACGTCGGTGTAGCGAGGAATCGTCAGCACCACCGCGCGCGCCGAATGACTGACACGCAGCGTGAGCCGACGCGCGGTTGGATGACGACGAATTTCCACCGGGGCAGGAAGGCCGTCGACCTTCAGAAGCTGCACCGGCGGTGTCTTGGCGCGGGACCGCGACATGGTGAACCTCGGAACGTTTATTGGAGATTGCTCGACCGACGCGACCGACTGACCCGACCTTGCGGGCGACCTACCGAAGCGGCGCCAGAACGCGAGATGCGCAGTCGTTTAAGGCGACGCTGCGGCAGCGATTTCGCTATCGCACAATTAGCACTCGTTCTTTGTCGGAAGCGAGCAATCGTTGCGCTCCTCGGTCACAGCGCACACCTCGCGTTGCGACGACGCCACGCGACGAATTGCACGTTGAATCAGGTGTCCTCAGATCAACCATCGATCGATCGGGGTGCGCCAGCACTAATCATGAACTATGCTGACACTCGACTCCCGCTGCTGCATGCGGCGTCTTCCCGGCGCGCGCGCTCGAAGCGGGTCAGGTTGAGGCGGGCGCAAACGCGTGGGCATATGCAATTTTTCGCAGTCGGGTATATCCGCCTACGAGGCATGACACTGAGATCGGGTGGCTTCTGCCAGAGGCTGAACTCTAGCTCTTCGGGATATCCGCCAGTGCCCCAGCTGGTACCGCCGGCCCGCCCTGCCACCGTTCGTCGCTGGTTGATCCGAAGTTGAAGGCTGCCGAAGAAGGCTCGGTCGCGGTCTCGACCGGCGGCGCCGCAGCCGCGCGCCGATTGATCGGCGGCATCATGGTGCCGCGCGCCGTGCGCCCATCGTGGAGCCGCGCGAAATCCGCGATGCGTGGTGCGATCTCGCGGCGGAACCGACTGCCGTTGAAGACGCCGTAGTGCCCGACCTTCGGACACTCGAAGTGCGCCTTACGATCGTCGGGGATGCCGGTGCACAGATCGAGCGCGGCACGACACTGGCCAACGCCCGTGATGTCGTCGTTCTCGCCTTCCACCGTCATCAGCGCCACCCGCCGGATGCGGCTGAGATCGACGCGGCGGTTGCGATGTGCCATCACGCCCTTCGGCATGTGATGATTGACGAATACCGTGTCGACAGTTTGCAGGAAGAACTCCGCCGTCAGGTCCATCACGGCGAGATATTCGTCATAGAACTCGCGGTGCTTCTCGGCGCTGTCGCCGTCGCCAGACACGAGATGCTGGAAAAGCTCTTTGTGCGCCGTCACGTGCCGGTCGAGGTTCATGGTCATGAACCCGGAAAGCTGCAGGAACCCCGGATAGACTTGGCGTCCATGACCCGCACCCGGCCACGGCACGCTTGTGATCACGTTGCGTCTGAACCAGTCCGTGCCCCGCTTCTCGGCAAGCCGATTGACCACGGTCGGCGACACTCTTGTATCGATCGGGCCGCCGGCCAGGATCAGTGATTGCGGAACGTGCGGATCCTCGTCCGCCTCCATCAGCGCTGTCGCGGCCAGCGCCGGCACCGACGGCTGACAGACCGCGAACACGTGAACGTCTCCACGGAAGTGCCGGAAAACGTCGCGCATCACCGTGATGTAAGTATCCAGATCGAACTCGCCGGCCGCGGCCGGAATGTCGCGCGCATCCTGCCAGTCAGTGATGTAGACCTCATGGTCAGGCAGGAAGGCTTCGACGGTGCCGCGCAGCAGAGTGGCATAGTGGCCGGACATCGGCGCGACCAGGAGCAGGCGCGGATCGCGGGCACGGCGCTCGTCGGGCACGTCCCGCCGGAAATGGATGATCCGGCAAAAGGGATTGCGCCACACCACCTCCTCGTGCACGGCCGTGTCGATGCCATCGACTGTTGTTCGATCGAGGCCGAACTCGGGCTTGTCATAACGGCGGGTCGTGCGCTCGAACACCTCGAGAGCCGCAGCCGCGTGGCGTCCCATGCTGGTGTGCGTCAGTGGGTTGAAGGGATTGCTCAGCATCAATCGGCAGGAATCCGCCGCAACCCGAGCCGGCCGCACAGCGGCATGACCCAGCTCGTACCAGTGGTAGAGCATCGAGACGTTCCCCCAATCAGTCCAGCCCTGTGTGCAGGACACGTCGAAGGGTTCCCGCGGCGCCTGAGCGGCACTCTTCCGGCAACCGATCGTAGTTTTGTCGCATTTTCCCCGGGGATCAGCTTGCCGCGATTCGAGGCTTGGTTAAAGCTGCGTTTTTATTACAAGAGCTTCGCTAGGCGGGCTGCGATCACATCGGGCGCAGTGGCGTGGGAGAAATGCGCCACATAGCGTCCATCGGGTCCCATCAGGTACATCAAGGCGGAATGATCGTAGGTGAATCCCGCTGTCGTTTTCTCGTCGGTCACCTTCTTGTAGTAGACGCGATAGGCCTTCGCCGCCGCCGCGATCTCGTCCGCCGTACCTGACAATCCGACGAGACGTGGATGGAAGCTCTGCACATATTGCGCAAGCTGCTCGGGCGTGTCCCGCTCGTGGTCGACCGAGACGAACACCGGCACAATCCGATCCGCCTTGGCGCCCAGCTGCTCGAGTGCCGCCGACATCACCTGCAGTCCCGAAGGGCAGATGTCCGGGCAGTACGTGAAGCCGAACATGAGCAGCATATGCTTGCCGCGGAAGTCGGCTTCGGTGACGCGCCGCCCCTTGTGGTCGGTCAGCGTGAACGGTCCGCCGACCAGCGCCTGCCCCACTGAGATGGTTTTCGGGAAAAGCTGCTCGCGGGCCGAGGGCAGGGCCAGCAGCGCCACGAGGCCACCCAGCACGAACGCGAGCACGGCGATGACGACGAGACGGGGGCGCATGGGACTCTGCCTGCGAGCGTTGAACCGGCGGCTAACCACCATCTGAACCAGCGCCCCGGCGTGGCGGGCACTCTCGAGGAGCCAACGGGAAGCGGCGTAGCCAAGCCCAGTTAGACGAGGTTGGTCGCGAAAGCGACGAGCATATCGCCACCCCTGTCTTCGCCTCGGGCAGGTTGCCCGCTCGTTGACCTTGCGGCGGCGGTGGCGTCCGCTACAAGAGGTCGCAGTCAGCGGAGCGGCAAGGGGGCCGGAGCGCGAGCGATGCCCGTCCAATCGATTTTGAGCGGCGTTCGAGGAGGCTTGGGTGTCCTCGCGCGCCTGAATGGTCAGGAAGCGAGCCGTCTGCGCATGCAGACCATCATCCGGCTTCGCTGGTTCGGCGTGGGTGGCCAACTCGTAACTGTGGCGTTTGTGTATTGGCTGCTCGGCTACGACTTCCCAATCGGCTGGTGCCTCGCTTTCGTCTCGATGTCGGCTTGGCTCAACGTCTACTTGCGCATTGCCTATCCGGCACGGCATCGGCTCAGCCGATCCTTCGCGACGGCATTGCTTGCGTGGGACATTTTCGAGCTTGCGGCTCTTCTCTACCTGACTGGCGGCCTGCAGAACCCGTTCGCGTTCTTGCTTGTCGCGCCCGTTACGGTTTCTGCGGCGACCCTACCGGCGCGCAATACGGTACTGCTCGGTACGATCGCGCTCAGTGCATCGGCCGTGCTCGTCGGCTGGCACTGGCCGCTGCCCTGGTCGCCCGAGATGCCGGTAGCGCTGCCCGTTCTCTACAAGCTGGGCATGTTCGCCTCGATCGCCGCGGGCATGGCGTTCCTGGCGCTTTACGCCGCGCGTCTGTCGAAAGAAGCCCGCAACATGTCCGAGGCGCTTGCGGCGACAGAGCATGTGCTGGCCCGCGAGCAGAAATTGCATGCCCTCGATGGACTGGCTGCGGCTGCGGCGCACGAACTGGGCACACCTCTTGCGACCATTGCCCTCGTGACCAAGGAGCTCGAGCGCGGAAGCCGACAATGGCCGGAGCTGAGCGAGGACATCACATTGCTGCGGACACAGGCCGAGCGTTGCCGCGACATCCTGCGGAAGCTGACGCGCAGCCCCACGGAGCAGGACCCGCATCACGTCAGCCTTCCAGTCACCCAACTCCTACAGGAGGCGGCTGGCCCGTATGCCTCGTCTCAGGTGCGCATTCGCATCGCCGCCGCCCCGCGCGATGGGGCCTCGATTGCCGACAGCCGCGAGCCTATCGGTGAGCGGCGGCCGGGCCTGATCTACGGCATCGGAAACATCATCGAGAATGCCGTCGATTTCGCCGGCTCGTCCGTCGACATATCGGCAGCGTGGGACGAGCGCGAGATCGAGGTGACGGTCACGGATGACGGTCCGGGTTTCGCACCCGACATCATCGACACGCTGGGCGAACCCTACGTCACGACGCGCGGCACAGGCCAAAGGCTCGGCAGATCCGGCAAGGAGGCCTCGGGGCTGGGGCTCGGCTTCTTCATCGCAAAAACGCTGCTCGAGCGATCCGGGGCGCGCGTATCGCTCGAGAACCGTGTGCCGCCGGAGCACGGCGCCGTGGTCCGTGTCACTTGGACCCGCGATAGCTTCGACCTGCCCGAAAGCCGACAGCGGATCGCCGGTTGGCCCGACACGACGCCTCGCGCCGCCGAGTGAAGGGGGTGCGGGTGCCGACGACCATCAGGCCTTCGCCGCTGTCTTGGCGCGGCCACCTGTCTTCGCCTGGGTCTTCTTTCTGGCAGACTTGGCTGCTGCAGCCCTGGCGCCGCGAACAGCAGCGGATGTGCTGGCGGCAGCTTTGCGACGGGGGGCCGCTTTCTGGCCGGCTGGCTTCGCCGCCGACTTCCCACCACGTGCGGCGGATGGCTTTCTGGAGGCAGCTCCGGCCTTGGCCGCCTTTACCGCGCCCCGCCGCTTGGCGACCAGAGCCGACGCTTCTGCGCGCAGCAGGGCGTTGAGCCGCTTCTGCATGTCCTTCGGGCTGACCTTCTCGAGGCGTGTCTGGATCGACCACACGTGCCCGAACGGATCCTCGATCTGCCCCATGCGATCGCCATAGAACTGGTCGGCCACGGGACGACGAACCTTGGCGCCTGCCTTGACCGCCTTGGCGACCAGACGGTCCACGTCATCGACATAGACCGCCATGACGACGCTGGTTCCCTTGAGCGCCTGGGGACCAACCGCGTTGGCCTCGGGAAACTCGTCCGAGATCATCACGACCGCGCCGCCTACCACCAGCTCCGCGTGGCCGACCTTGCCGGCCATCCTCAGGCGAAAGCGTTCCTCGGCGCCGAAAACCTTCTTGTAGAACTTGATCGCGCTTGCCGCATCGCGAACCCGAAGGTAGGGCATGACCGCCTGATAACCTCTCGGGACACCACTCCTCGCGTTCACCATAGCGTCGCCATTCCTTGCCTCTATCGCCCGCCGTTCGCGGAGCGCATCAGTTAAGTCTACATGCTGCCACCCTCGGCGAATGACTTGAGTTCACGCATAACCTTAACCGGTTGACTGGACTGCGTCTGCCGATCGATTGCATGGCGGGGATCTCGATGAACCGCTGGCGTCGATCGGTGCACCGAGGATTGCTTTGCAAGTGCCCACCTCCAGCAGTTGAGAAACGCGCCGCGCATGAATGGAACCGGCACGAGCGACGTGGCGCAGAGGAGCAACATCCTCACGGCCGTCAAATGGATGACGGTCGCCCTTTTCGCGTTCTCCGCGATCGGGATCGCGGCGCGCGAGGCGGGGCGCGGCATGGGCGCGCTCGATATCATGTTCTATCGCAGCTGGCTCGGCGTCTCGATCCTCGCGATCGTGCAATATGGCTCGGGCGGTCGCGTCCTCGATCTGCGGACGAGCCAGCTTCCGCTGCTCGGGCTGCGCAGCTTCATCCACTTCATAGCTCAGTACGCCTGGCTGGTGGCGGTGACGCTGATCCCGCTCGCCGAGCTGTTCGCGATCGAATTCACGGCGCCACTCTGGACCGCGCTGCTCGCACCGCTGTTCCTGAAGGAGCGTCTCACGGGAACGCGCCTCGTCGCGGCCGGGCTCGGATTTGTTGGAATCCTGATCGTGGTCTCGCCCGGCAGCCTCACGATCGGCCCCGGCACGCTCTATGCCTTCGTAGCCGCAGTCGGATTCGCGTTTCACTATCTGATGACCAAGCAGCTCACGCGCCGGGACGGTGCGTTTCTGCTGCTCTTCTACACACACGTCATTCAGGGCATCATGGCCATCCCCCTCACGATCACGTCGCTGAAGGTGCCGGATCCCGTCACCGCGCTCTGGATCGTGGCGCTCACCGTTATCGGCCTCGTCGCGCACTACGCTCTTGCGCGCGCCTTCGCGCTCGCGGACGCCATCGTCGTCGCGCCTCTGGACTTTCTGCGGTTGCCGTTGATCGCGGTCGTCGGCGTCGTTCTCTACGACGAGACGCTGGCCCCTGCGCTCATTGCCGGTGCCGCCGTGATCGTCGCCGCCAACGCCATCAATATCTGGGGCGAGCGCCGCCGCCGCGGAACGCCCTGACCCCCGCCGCGCGTGGCGGCAGCTCCCCGCTGGGAGCGTCGCCACGCGCCACTTAAAACTTCAAACGCGCTGGATCACCATGGCAATGCCCTGGCCGACGCCGATGCACATCGAGATGAGGGCGTACTTGCCGCCCGTCCGCTCGAGTTGCCGAACCGCCGTGATCGCGATGCGGGACCCCGAGGCGCCCAGCGGATGTCCGAGCGCGATCGCGCCGCCGTTCGGGTTCAACCGCTTGTCGTCCGGCGAGAGGTCGAGGCCCTTGCAGCAGGCCAGCACTTGCGCTGCGAACGCCTCGTTGATCTCGATGACGTCCATGTCCTTGAGGTCGAGACCTGCGCGCTCCAGCGCCTTCTTGGCGGCTGGCACCGGGCCGAAGCCCATGATGCGCGGCGCCACACCTGCCACCGCCGTCGAGATGATACGCGCACGCGGTTTGGCGCCAGCTTTGTCGCCCGCATCGCGGCTCGCGACCAGCAGCGCGGCCGCGCCGTCGTTGATGCCGGACGCATTGCCGGCCGTGGTCACGCCGTCCTTGAACAGCGGGCGCAACTTGGCGAGGCCCTCCATCGTCGTCTCGGCGCGTGGATGCTCGTCCACGTCGACCATACCGTCGGGCTGGCCTTTCTTGGCGGCCGGCACCGTCACGGCCAGCAATTCGTCCGTGAAGAACCCGGCCTTGGCGGCCGCTGCGTACTTTTGCTGCGAGGCGAGCGCGTAGACGTCGCATGCCTCACGAGTGAGTTGGAACTCGCGCGCGAGGTTGTCGGCCGTCTGGGGCATCGTGTCGTCGCCGAATGCGCCCTCGATCTTCGGATTCGGGAAGCGTGCGCCGAGGGAGGCGACGTAGGATTCGATCCGCTTCGGGAAAGCGCCATCGGTGCGCCCGACGACGAACGGCGCCCGCGTCATGCTCTCGACGCCGCCCGCCACCACCACGTCGGCCTCGCCGCAGGTGATCGCGTGGGCGGCGGTGATCAGCGCGTTCATGCCCGAGCCGCATAGCCGGTTGATGGTGTTGGCCGGGATCTCGATCGGGAGCCCCGCGCGCAGCATCGCGTGCCGCCCGACGTTGCGGCTGTCCTCGCCTGCCTGGCTGACGCACCCGACGTTGACGTCGTCGATGCTCTCGGGCGCGAAGCCCGACCGCGCCACGACCGCTTTGATCACGTCGCCGAGCATGTCGTCAGGCCTGACGCGCGATAGCGCTCCGTCCTGCCGACCGAACGGCGTGCGCGCGCCGTCATAGATGTAGGCTTCGAGCATGGGGGTCTCCTTCCCGTGAAGGCCGCCCACTTCAGGCGAGGCGGCTGGTTGGATTATCCTACAGAGTATCGGCCCACGCTGGGCGCGTGGGGACACGCTCCCCGCCCGCCCCTTCGGACGGGCGCCGGCACGTTCCTACCCCCTGAACTTGTTCTTCGGCACGAACCCGGATGCCTCGGCCATGCGGGGATCGCGCACCCAGACCTCGCGGTTGGGGTGCATGCCGCCACCCCGCGTCGCGGGCACCGCCATGTGGCGCGCGCGATGCAGCAGGCGGGTATCGGCAATGCCGCAGTTGGGATGAACGCCGCCATTGCCGGCAACCGCATTGTCCCAGACCGCCTTGCGCTTTGCGAAGGTCTGGGGATTGGCCAGCGCCGGACAGTTCAACTCGTTCTTGTTCAGGTCGATCTGGATCTCGTCCCCGTCCTCGACGAAAGCGATCGGGCCGCCGAGGGCCGCTTCCGGTCCGACGTGGCCGATGACGAGGCCGACGGAGCCGCCGGAGAACCGGCCGTCCGTCATCAGGCCGACCACGATGCCGCGCTCGCGGCACAGCGTCGTGATGCGCGAGGTCGGGTCCAGAAACTCCGGCATGCCCGGCGCGCCGCTCGGACCCTCGTAGCGCACGATCACCATGTCGTTGTTGAGAAATCGCTCCGGCGTCGTCTCGAGTGCCGTCAGCAGCGCCTGCTCGCTTTCGAACACGCACGCGCGGCCCCGGAACGTGTTGTCCTCGAGGCCGCCTTCGACGCCCGCGAGTTTCAGGATGGCCGAGAAGTCCGGCGACAGGTTGCCGCCGAGCACGCGCAGGCCGCCGGTTGCCTTGTAGGGCTTGGCTATGGGGTAGATGACTTTGCCGTCGGCGCTCTTTGTGCCAAGACGCTTGACCTGCTGGCTGAGCGTCTCGCCGGTGCACGTCATGACGTCGCCGTTGAGGAGGCCCGCCTCCAGCAACTCGCGCACGATCACCTGCACGCCGCCGACCCGGTCGATGTCGACCATGGAGTATTTGCCGTAGGGACGTGCGTCAGTGAGCACCGGCACGACATTCTGCGAGAGGTGATTGAACTCCTCGGGAGTCATGACCTCCTTCCAGAAATCGGCGAAGCCTGCCGCCCGCGCGATCTCCGGCGCATGCAGGACGACGTTGGTCGAGCCGCCGATGGCCATG
>LNDR01000335.1 GCA_001464755.1 Rhizobiales bacterium Ga0077524 | reverse complement strand
GAGGCTCAAGGGCCGCGATTGCGTTGTCATGGCGCATGTTGGCGGACGCTATGCGGATATTCGACAGGCACATGACCCCGCACTCGAAACGGCGGTGGAGGTGCATTCTGCCTGGGGAACATTCGAATGGCTTCTGCAGGATGCTTTCGACGCCAACTACCGCGTCGGGGTGGTGTGCAATTCGGATGGACACAAGGGACGTCCCGGCGCCTGTTATCCCGGTGCATCGTTCTTCGGGAGCTACGGTGGTCTGACCTGCTTCATCGCCCCCTCACTCGACCGTGACGCCATATTCGAGGCGATGCGACGGCGCCACCACTACGGGACGACCGGCAATCGAATGATCGTCGATGTGAGTGCGACGACGACGGCAAAGGCGGATGTCTTCGTGCGAGATCCGGCGGTTTTCGGGCGATATCGCCCGAGTCGAGGCGGACGAAGCCGAGCTACACGTGAAGATCCGAGGATCGGCCCCGATCGAGCGGGTGGAGATCTTCGACGCCGAGCGCATGATCGAATGTGTCAGGCCATACACGGCGGCTGATCTCGGAGCCAGGGTCAGGCTCGTCTACCAGGGTGCAGAGTATCGCGGCAGGGCGCGGACGACCAATTGGGATGGGGAACTGGCCGTGGAAGGCAATGAGATCGTTCGCGCCGAGGTAATCAATAACTGGAACCTCGACCGCGGTCTCCAAACCCAGAGCTCGACGGGCCTGACGTGGAAAGCGGTGACGACTGGCAACTACGGCGCGATCGACATCTGGCTGAAAAATGGTCTCGCCGGGCGCTTGTCGTTCGAGACGCGCCATGCCCGCGGGCAAAGAGACATCGCGTCGCTCGGCTTCGAGCGCCATGTGTTCTCGGCCGGTGGTCTCGATCGGGCGGTGAAGCTTTATCGGCTGCCCGAGAGAATGACTGAGACGCGGGTCGACATCCGGCGCCGCGTGAGGGTGCGCGATGTCGGCGACACGAGGCTCTATGTTCGCGTGACTCAGGAGGACGGCCACCGGGCGTGGTCGAGCCCGATCTATCTGTTCCGCTGATGACCGGAGCGAAATGTCCGATGCGCGCCATCCAGAGGTTCGAGGTGAGCCTGAAAGCCTTCATCGTGCGCGATGGGCGAGCGCTGTTCATGCGCGAGGCCGACAGCGGCTATTGGGAGTTGCCGGGCGGGCGGATCGACGTCGGAGAAGAATGGGAGCCGCACGCGGCAATCCTGGCGCGCGAACTGGCCGAGGAACTCGGGCCCGATGTCGCCGTCCTGTTCGGGGCCGAGGCCGTGACCTGGACGCGCCAGAGGCCCACGGACGGGGTCTACCTGTTCCTGCTGGCGCGGGTCGGGCACATCACGGAAGGCGAGCCGCTGCTTTCGGACGAGCACACGGAGTTGGCATGGCTCGCTCCAGAGGAAGCGAGCCGCCTCGCATTCCCTCCGGCCTCTGGCTACCGGGATGCGATCGCTGAGCTTTGGCGTCTCGTGGACTCCGGCGTTGCTTGAGGCGAACCCGTCCTGACGGAACGGCGCGTCATCCCGCTTGACCGATTCAAGCGGCCGTTGCCTGCTCGGGGTACGTGAGCCGTCGAGCGCCTCTGTCGGGGCTCGGGCAGCGCAGCCTAAAGGGAGACGAGATGGACATCGAGGATCAACGCAAGAACGGCCGAGCGATTCTGGGAGAGGTGATCGGCAAGGCGTACCTGGAGCGGCGCGACGCTTCGACCAATGACTTCAACAGGCCTCTCCGGCAGTTTTCCGAAACGTATGCATTCGGCGACATCTGGGCGCGGCCTGGGCTCGAGCGCAAGACGCGGAGCATGCTGTGCATGGCGATGCTGACGGCGCTCGGCAAGCCGGAGGAGTTGAAGCTGCACGTCAACTCGGCGATCAACAACGGGTGCACCGTCTCGGAGATCCAGGAAGTGCTCTATCAGACCGTGGCCTACTGCGGCATTCCGGCGGCGATCGAGGCGTTCAAGGTGGCCGAAGCCGTGCTCACCGAGCGGGGGCTGCTGCCGAAGGCGTGAGGCGGTTGGAGAAGGCGGCAACCAGGGCGGTGCGACAATGGGTTGAAATCGCATCGCCCGCCGCCTATACGGATGCTTCGCTGGAGACGTGGCCGAGTGGCTTAAGGCGGCGGTTTGCTAAATCGTTGTACTGGGAAACTGGTACCGGAGGTTCGAATCCTCTCGTCTCCGCCAATTTCTCAGGGTCACACCCGCCGTTTCCCGGCGGCCTTGGACTTGGCCATGTCGAGCCGGTTCCTGCGCACACACTTGTGCCTGATCGAGAAGTACTGATCTCGCATTCCGGCCTGCTCCTGAAACCGCGACGTCGTCGTCGTCGGGGATGACGAGACGCGCTGGGCTTATCGAGCAGAAAGACCTGCGCTTTGATCGCGACGCTCAGTCAAGTCACGGCCGCAACATCACCTTGCTGGCCACACGCTGGCGGGCAAGTTCGAAGCCTTCGATGCCGCGCTCGAGCGGCAGGCGGTGCGTGATCATCGGGCGGAAGCTCTCGGGATCGCGTGCCATCAGCGATACGACACGGTCCCAAGTCCTTCGCTCGGTGCTGTGCGATGCTCTCAGCTGGTGTCGGTTGCGCACGAAAACCGTCAGCGGCAGCGTAAGAGGACCCGGATGAATGCCGGCGACGACGAGAACGCCGCCCTTCTTGAGCACGCTGAGACCGTCGATGATCGAAGGCGGATGTCCCGTCGCCTCGAGGACGACATCAACGGGGGTGCCGCCGGTCAGCGCCAGCACCTGCTCGGCCAGTGGGCCCTCGGCAACGTCGACGACGTCGCCGAATCCGAGCTTGCGGAGGACATCGAAGCGAGGGGCGTCGGCGCGGCCCGCGACAATGATGCGGCCAGCTCCGGCAGCCTTGGCCATGAGAGCGATACCCTGGCCGATGGTCCCTGGGCCGAGCACCAGAACGGTATCCCCGAGGGTCACGTCGCCGATGAGCACGGCGTCGGCTGCCACGGACAACGGCTCGATCAGGGCCCCGAGCTCGGTATCGATGGCTTCGGGCAGCATAAGCAGGTTGCTTGCGGGCACGCATACCAGCCTTGCGAAGCCACCGTTGCGGGTCAAGCCGATGGCGCGCCGATTGGTGCACATTTGCGCTGCGCCACCTCGGCAACTGGGGCATGTGCCGCAGAAGACTGTCGGAACGACGGCGACGCGGGCGCCTTCGGCGATCCCGGCATCGGGTCCTGCTACGGAGACGCGGCCGGCGAACTCGTGACCCAGCGTGGCGGGGAGATGTGGAGCCATGAAATCGTAGCCGTCGGTCCACTCGTAGATATGCACGTCGCTGCCGCAGACGCCGACGCTCTCGACGCGGACCAGCACCTCGCCGGGGCCCGGTGAGGAAGGTTCCGGTACGTCGGTAGCATCCAGACCGGGGCCGGGTTTGAGCTTGCGGAGGGCGAGCATAGGCTATGGCTCCGGACATGCGACGAGGACAATCCCGTCTCATCTCTGCATCCCGGGCGGCGGCAGTAAAGAGCCGCTTCAGGGTCGTGGACCACCGCCGACGCCGCTGGTGCGGCGTTGTTGCACCTGCCGCTGCTCAGGCCGGGCGCCATTTGCGCACGCACGGTTGGCCGGATTGGCGCGGCAAGCGATACGCCGGGCCTGGGTGCTGTCGATGATGGGCTTGCTGAGATCAATGTTGGCCGAGGGGAGGTTGCTCGCCGTTTGCTACACGGCCGGGACGGTGAGTGCGAGCAGGCTCGCGAAGGAAAGGATGATGGCTTTCATCGGTCGTCTCCACGAATGAGCGGGGTAGCGTGGGTTCGGAGCGGCCACGCCCTGGGTCTCCCTTTGATCGGCGATCCAGGGCTCGGATAGTCAGCGGTCCGCGCGGTGGGTGATGCGCGCCTGGCGGCGATCGGCGCGCTTCTCGATGCGGTCGATTCGCTTCTCGGCCCGATCCACTCGCCGGTCGGCGCGCTTCTCGACGCGTTGCACCTTCTTCTCGGCGCGGTCGGCCTGCCGTTCGGCGCGGTTGTCCTTGCGGTCCTGCTGGTTCACGAAGCGATTGAGCTGGCGCTCGCGGCGATTGTTCTGACGCGCCTCCTGGCGGTCCTCACGGTTCTCCTGGCGGATCTCACGGCGTTCTTGGCTGTTCTCGATGGCGTTCTGCAGAGCGCTTTGGGCCGAGGCCGGCGCCGCGATGCCGGCAAGGCCGACGATGGTGGTCACGGCGAGAATGGCGGTGCGAAGTGTGAGGCGGGCCATAGGTCTGTCTCCTTGGGTTGGCTCGACGGGGTTGGCCGTCTTCTATGGGCAGAGATTGCCAGCGGAACGGACCCGGCTCAGTGTTATGCGGCACAGGCCGAGAAATTTCGTTGACCATGACGCTAGTCGAGCGGGTTGCCACGTGAGCGGCCCTGTGGCACCGAATGAGGCAACAAAGCTGTCACCTGGGAGCGAAGCGTCATGGCGAAGGACGGGCACGAGGCGGGCGAGGCGAAGGGCATGCGCAAGGGCGGCGGCGCGCTTGCGGGCGTCAAGGTGGTCGATCTCACACGTGTGCTCGGAGGGCCGTACGGCACGCAGCTTCTCGCCGACCACGGTGCCGATGTGATCAAGCTCGAGCCGCCGCAGGGCGACGAGGTTCGCGACTGGGGACCTCCCTTCCACGACGAGGACGCCGCCTATTTCATCGGCATCAACCGCAACAAGCGTTCGGTCGGCCTCGATCTCGGAAAACCCGAAGGGCGCGACGTGCTGCTGCGCCTGCTCGAGGGCGCCGATGTGGTGATCGAGAACTTCAAGCCCGGCTCGATGGAAGCCTGGGGCATCGGCTACGAAGACCTGAAAAAGAGGTTTCCGCGGCTGATCTACTGCAAAATCTCAGGTTTCGGCGAGGATGGCCCTCTCGGTGGGTTTCCCGGCTACGACGGTATCGTTGGCGCGATGACCGGCCACTACAGCGTCAACGGCTCGCAAGAGTCCGGTCCGATGCGTCTCGGTCTTCCCGTCGTCGACATCTCGATGGGGCTCTATTGCGTCATCGGCATTCTGCTCTCGATGCGCGAGCGCGAGATCTCGGGGGAGGGCCAGCAGATCGAGGTTACGCTCTACGACGCGGCGATGTCGTTGATGCACCCGCATTTCCCGAATTACCATCTGTCGGGGAAGGTGCCGCAGCTGACTGGTAACCAGCACGCCAACCTTGTGCCCTACGGCATGTATCCGACGAGGACGGAGCCAGTGATGATCGGCGCCGGCAACAACCGCGCCTTCAAGAAGGTGTGCGATGTGCTTGGGCGGCCGGAGCTGGCCGACGATCCTCGCTTCAAGACCAATGGCGACCGGCAGAACAACCGCGACGCGTTGAACGAGATCATTACCGCCAAGCTCGGCGAGGTGGACGGCATGACCTTCGCGCTCGAGCTTCTGGCGAACGGCTTGCCCTGCGGCCCCGTGCTCAACACCAAGCAGGTGCTCGAGAGCGAGCACACCAAGGCGCGCGGCATGGTCTACGAGATGGACTGGTACAAGGGGACGGGGACGCCCGTGAAGCTATCGCGAACCCCGGGTGGCCTGAAGTCGCCGCCGCCGAAGTTTTCGGCGCATGCCCGCGAGGTGTTGCGCGAGCACGGCTTCGACGAGGCGGCCATTGAGCGTTTGACGGCTGCCGGCGTCGTGGTCGAAAAGCGGAGGACGTAGGCACAGCTGCCTGCGCGCCTTTCGCTCTATGGGCCCTGTCCGGTAACGGCGGGGCCTTCATCATTTGGCAGTTGGGCTCTGCGGCACAGTGCGATGCGCATCACGCAATCGCGACGAAACCCGTCCACCACTGGTACTTGTCGCCTACCTCCACGTCGTACTTCCGCACGAACGTGAGGCTGCCGTCGTCGGCGATGCGGAATACTGTGAGAGCGGCGGGCACATGCCGGGCCGTCTCGCCGTCGCGCACGTCGAGGCCGGCGATGCTGGCTGCGACGAGCAGGCTTCCGCTCGGGTCGATGCTGAAGGTGCGCACGTGAAAGCTTTGCGGGTCGGCGTGCTGGATCGGCCTCGGTTCGCCGGTGCTGGGATCTATGGCGAAGACGGCGATGTTGTTCTCGCCACCGCGGAACACGCGTTTGCCATTGAAGTCGACGGTCGCGTTGGCGCGGTTAGAGACGTAGACCGCGCGGCCATCGGGATGAACGTGGATGCCACCCGCCGCCTGCGGGAAGCTGATGTCGTAGGTGCCGACTGTCGAGCGGAGCTGGTAGAGCGGCTCGGGTGAGAGGGTTTCGCCGTCCAGCCGATGCATGTGGAGTTCGTTCTGAGACTCGACCGAAACGTAGACCCATGGCTGGGACGGGTGGAAATCGAGGTGACGTGGGCCGTAGCCGTGGCCGCCCCTGCCGCCGACGGGGAGGTTGGCCAGCGGCGACAGCCGACCGTCGGCGAACGCGTAGATTTTCAGCGCGCCGGGGTCCTCGGGCTTCTCCGACTCGGGCCGGTTACCGCGCGCGATCATGACGACGGATCTGTTCGATGGCGTCATCAGGATCTGGTGGGCATAGATGCCGAGATCGAGATCCGCGGGCTGCTCGACGAGGCTGCCGATGGTGCCATCGTCATTGACGCGATGAACGGTGAGGTGGCTCGGCGTGTTGTAACAGATCAGCGCATATCGGCCGGTCGCGTCGAGGCTGTGGTGAATCGGGCGCTGGGGCAGTGCGGCTGGCTCTCCATGGAGGGAGAGGGTGCCGTTCGCATCGATGCGCAGCGCGCAGAGGCGATGCAGGTTGCCGGGGTTCGGCGTGTTTCCCGATGCGGCGTCGCTGGTCGTGACCGTGAGGAGTTTTCGCGTCGGGTGCGGCCAGACGTACTGGACGTTGGATGGGAGCTCGATCGAGCCACGTGGCGTCAAGGTGGCAGCTGCGAGGTCGACGTCCCAGTGCGTGAGCCGGTTGCCGACACTTTGATAGAAGACCGTGGTCATTCCGCGTCCCTTTCTGGCCATACCGGAGCAGTCACTGGGAAATGCCGTGCTGTAGCTCGAGCCACCCGCCGGCACCCTGGTCGCTCAGCCCAGCCGTACCGGCACAGTGCGAGGTCCGCGAACGGGGCCTTTCGACCATGCGATGCGGGCATCGTCCTGCAACGTGAACTTCGGGAAGCGCTTCAGCCATTCCTCGAGCGCAACCGTTATTTCCATGCGCGCAAGGTTGGAGCCGATGCAGCGGTGGATGCCGAGACCAAAGGCAGCGTGACGATTGTCCTCGCGATCGATGATCACCTTGTCCGCGTCGGGGAATACGTCGGGATCGCGATTGGCGGCGGGGAAGCTCAGCATGATCCACTCGCCGGCCTTCATCGGGCAACCGGCCAGCTCGGTGTCCTCCTTGACGCGGCGGGCCATGGTGACCGGAGCGTAGGCACGCAGGAACTCCTCGACTGCCAAAGGCATCAGCTCGGGCTCGGCGACGAGGCGGTCGCGATCGGCCGGGTGGGTGGCCAGATGCAGCAAGCTGGCGCCGATCGCCGACCATGTGGTGTCGATCCCGGCGATCAGCAACAGCCGCAGCGCACCGTAGAAATGCCGCTCGGTGAGTGGGGCGCCATCGTGCTGGGCGGCGAGAAGGAATGAGATCAAGTCGTCCTTCGGCTCCTTGCGGCGAAGTTCGGCGTAGTGGCCGAAGAACGCGTCCATTTCGCGCGCGGTGGCGACCAGACGGTCGGCACTGGTGCCGTCGTCGACGATGGTGTCCTCGATAAAAACATGTATCCACTCGCGGAAACGGTCGCCCTCGGCCTCGGGAATGCCGAGCATCTTGGCGATAACCTTCACCGGAATGTGCTGGGCATAGTCGATCGCAGCATCAACTTCGGAGCGTCCCGCGAGGCTATCGAGCAACTCGTTACAGATGCGACGCGCGTCGGGGATCAGCGGGTCGATCCGCTGCGGCGTGAAAGCTGGCAGCAACAACATGCGTGCCGGCTTGTGGTGCGGCGGGTCCGACGTGATCGGCGGCGATGGGAGAGGGACGTTCGGCGGGTTCTCGCGGATGACGACCCGCTTCGACGAGAAATGATCGGTATCGTAGGCGATGGCGCGAACGTCGGCGTAGCGCATCGGCGCGTGAAGACCGCCATATCGCTCAGATCGGGCCATCGGGCAACGGCCGCGAAGTTCGGCCATGATGGCGTAGGGATCTTCCGTCCATCGCGGATCTGTGTGGTCGAAGTCGGTGGCCCAGTCGGCTACGGGGGGACGCCCGGTCATGACAGCGCTCCTATCGGTCGTCGGTCACGAGGCGGAGCGCAAACTCGGGGCAATTCTTGACCGCGAGGCGCGCTTTGTCGGCTTGCTCGGGTGATACGCTGCCGTCACCCTTTGCGTGAGCGAAGCCGAGGTCGTCGATCTCGATGAGATCCGGTGCCAGCAGCCGGCAGCGGTTGTGACCCTGGCACTTCTCGTCATCGACGACGAGGCGGATGCGTTTTCCAGTCATGGGCTCTCGCGTTGTCCAGCCTTCTGCAGAGCTGCCGCCGCCACAGCCGGTCTTGTGGGCGGCCTCGTCGGCATGACATCCTCCGCATCTGCGCCGGTTGAGGGCGGCACCGTCTTGCCGCTTGACGATAGCGGCGTCGGACACGGCGAGGCAAGCTCGCCGCGCACGGGCCGAGGGAGGATGGCGCAATGCAACGCAAGGCCGAGCCGGGGCACTACGACTATTTGCCGTACTTCGACCGGCCGGTCATCACGTGGCCGAAAGGCGCGCGCCTCGCCTTTTGGTGCGCGCCGAACATCGAGCACTACGAGATCAATCCGCCACGAAACCCGATGCGCAGTCCGTGGGCGCGGCCTGTGCCCGACGTCTTCGGCTATTCCTGGCGCGACTACGGCAACCGGGCCGGCGTCTGGCGTATGATGGAGGTGATGGACCGCTTCGGCGTTCGCGGCAGCGTCTCACTCAACGTCGCGGTGGCGGACCACTATCCGGAGATCATCGAAGCGTGCGTGGCGCGTGGCTGGGAGCTGTTCAGTCACGGTGTCTACAACACGCGCTATACTTACGGCATGAGCGAGGACCAGGAGCGGGCGCTGATCGCCGACGTGAAGGAATCGATCAAGCGCTGCTCGGGCCAGGATCTCAAAGGCTGGCTCGCGCCGGCCATCACACTGACCGATCGCACGATCGATCTTCTGGCCGAGGCGGGCCTGATCTACACGCTCGACCTGTTCCACGACGATCAGCCCATGCCGGTGAAGACACCGAGTGGGCGTCTCGTCAGCGTCCCCTACTCGCTCGAGATCAACGATTTCACGGCGCTCTACCAGGGCGCGGCCTCGCCCACTGACTACACGGACATGATCATCGCGCAATTTGACCGGCTCTATGCCGAGGGGGCCGAGGGCGGCCGCGTCATGTGCCTGCCGCTGCACCCTTTCCTGATCGGACAGCCGCACCGGGTTCGCTAATTCTCCCGTGCGCTCGACCACATCACGAGCCACGACGGCGTCTGGCTCGCGACGGCGGCCGAGATCGCCGAGCATTTCATCGCGAACCACTACGACGGCTTCAGCGCCGCGATAGCCGAACAGAAGGAAGTCTGAAGCAATGAGCCTTCCCGACGACTATCTCCGCTATCCGATGCGGCGGCGCGGCATGGACCACGACCGCTATGCCTATTCCTCGCTGTTCGCGCGCAAGCCTGTCTTATGGCCCGGCAGTGCGCGGGTCGCCCTGTGGATCGTGCCGACGCTCGAGTTGTTCCCGCTCGACATGCCGATCGGGAACGTCAAGCCGGCCGGGGCTCTCGACCGGCCCTATCCGGACCTGTGGAACTATACGCTGCGCGACTACGGCAACCGGGTGGGGGCGGCGCGGATTTTTCGCGCGCTCGAGAGGCGCGGCCTCAAGGCGTCAGTGGCGATGTCCGCGGGACTTGTCGGGTGCTATCCCCATCTTGCCCGCGAGTGCGTGCGGCTTGGGCACGAGATCGTCGCTCACGGTCTCGACATGGGACACGTGCACGCGGGTGATCTCGCAGAGAACGTCGAGCGCGAGTGGGTGATGCAAGCTCTGGCCAAGTTGCGGGCGGCATCCGGGCAAGCTGTGACTGGCTGGTACTCACCCGCCCACGCTGAGACTTGGGCCACGCTCGATCTCGTCGCGGAGGCTGGCTGCGCCTATGTTTGCGACTGGGCCAACGACGACATGCCGTATCGGCTGAATACCGCTAGCGGAAAGCTTCATGCCATGCCGCACGGTTTCGAGGTGAGCGATCTGCAACTCTTCCATGTTTACCGGAAAACGGCGGGGAGCTACGTGCGGCAAGTGACCGATCAATTCGACCAGCTTTACCGAGAAGCGGCCGATCATGGCGGACGCATCGTCACGTTATCGCTCCGGCCGTGGGTCTCGGGTGTGCCGCATCGCATTGCGGCTGTTGAGGCTGTGCTCGATCACATCCTGTCTCGCGCCGGCGTCTGGAATGCGACGGGCGTCGAAATTCTCGAAAACTGGACTGCGCAGCAGGTCTGACCGGGCGATTGGGGCTCGGCTAACCATGGCAGGTCAAGCAGTACAGGAACTCGCGGGCTTTCAGCGATACTGGGCCAGAGTCTGGATGTCCTTCCTCCTCATATTCGCTCCTTGCAGGCCATGCCACGTCGCGCCACTCGATTAATCGATGCTCTGCCGCTCGGCGCCTTGAATGTAGTGCCGGCGATTGCCGGATATCTGGCGTTCCGCACGTTCTGTACCCCGCACGCCTCGCGGCACCGGAGCGCGGATCATGAGGCGCTCGTGGAGAGGGCTCGCTTTCATCTGCGCGGCGCCCGCCGACATCGGGTTGCGACACGTTTCGGAGACCTCGTGGTGCACATTCTGGAACCCGAGACGGCGGCTGCGCGCGGAAGCGTGATGGTCGTGCACGGTTGGACCAGCGAAGCTTCGTTCATGATGGCGATCGGTGAGTATCTGCGGCGGCGCGGTTATCGCGTCGTGCTGCCGGATCTGCCGGCGCACGGGCTCAGCCCGGGCAAGCGAACGAGCCTTGTCGATTGCGCACATGCGGTGCGCGAGGTCGCGGTAGCGACTGGGCCCATCGCGTTCGCCGTGGCCCATTCGATGGGTGGCCTCGCAACGCTACTCGCAGGAGGCGGCGGGGCGCCCATGCCACGTGCCTATCCGTTTCAAGCCTATGCCCTCATCTCGGTACCCAACCGCTTCCAGGACGTGACGCGGCGCTTCGGGGTGGAGCGAGGCCTGTCGAGCGCAGCGCAACGTGACTTCGAGCGACGGTTAGAGCACATCGCGCAACGGCGGATCGAGACCTTCACAGGCGTTGAACTCCTGCGCACTTCAAGGCGCCCGGCTCTGCTTCTGCATGCGCGCGACGACGACGAGGTCTCTTTTACCGACGCCGAAGTGATCTCCGCAGCCTTTCAGAACACGGAGATGCTGGCGTTCGAGGGCCTCGGTCATCGCAAGATCCTCTATGCCCCACCGGTTGCCCGCGCGATCGGCGCGTTCATCGACCGCCAAGTGGCGACCACTACATAAGTCGATGCTGGCTCCGCACTCCTCGTCCGCTCGGGAGCCGTTGCTCGCGCTGGCGGCCTATGACCCTCGACGCCTCGGATGGCCTGTCGACGATACGTGCTTCTCCTTGCAACTCACGGGGCAGCGGGGAGGGCGCCCGAGCAATGTCCCGAGCGCGTGATGGATCGTCGCCCGGCAGAAATGCTCCAAAAAGACGGGTGCCTCGAATCCGTAGTCCGGGGTCCGGCAGGAGTTGCCCATCACGTCCTCTGCCTGCGCCCAGAGGGTGGCCACGGTGCGACGCAGCGCGGGCTCCTGCAACTCACGCCAAGTATCGGCATGGCGCGTGCGTGCCTGCTCGGTATAGACGGCGACGAATGCCATCAGCGCCGCCAAGCCGTCACGGTGATGCACGCTCTGTCCGGGCACTGAAAGGGCTCTGAGCTGGACCGCGGCGTGCAGATCGTGCGTGTAGGCATTGAGCTCGTTCAAGAGATAGCCGAACTCCTCAGCGGAGGTCGCCGCCCCCGGCTTCATGTACGTCTCGACATAGGTGCTGGCAGGATCGAAGCTGCCAGCGGCCAGTTTTGGCGGAAACAGGGGGCGCCGCTCGGGGACTCGCGGCAGGCGGCGCCCATCGATGAGTGGATAGGCGTTCTCCTCCTCGGTGATCATGTGCACGGTCTCGTGCACGGCCGTCGTCAAGCCGAGCTGAACATTGTCGCAAGAGATCCAACTCGTGAAGAACTGTTTGTCCTTCGCCTTTCGATAGACTTGATAGCCTTCCGGAGCG
The DNA here is from genome assembly GCA_001464755.1 of Rhizobiales bacterium Ga0077524. Classification (GTDB taxonomy): domain Bacteria; phylum Pseudomonadota; class Alphaproteobacteria; order Rhizobiales; family Hyphomicrobiaceae. The sequence goes on along the minus strand of LNDR01000335.1, from coordinate 11,315 downwards.
AGGCGAGACAATTGCTCGAGTGCTGGGGCATGGCAGGGCGCAGCGGTGGCGCTGGAGAGGGCACTCGCAAAGGCGACGCACATGGCGACGATGGCGCTACGCAAGAGGTCACACTCCGTAGAAATAGACTGAACGCTCGCCGGTAATATGCCGTGCGAAAAGGCCAAAACTTGGAAAGACCTGTGTCTCAATTGTGACATGGGGCATGAAAAAACAAATGCAACCTGCCGAATTTCTAAGCAAAATCAACGTTAATTGCCGTTTCGTCTTAACGCTGATCATTTAGGCCTATTGAGCGGACCAGTGACGCTGCGTAGTCGTCATATGCCAGCGCGCCGTGAGAGGAAACGCGGGGATCCAGTAATCAAGTTGCAGGAGTAGCGTATGAAGTACCTCGCCAAAGCCGTTGTGGCCTTTGCAGTTGCCGTCGGCTCGCTTTCGTTCGGAACAACCGTCGCCGACGCCGCATGCAAGAGCTGCAAGCAGGCGTCCAAGACTGTGGTGAAGACGAACACGGTCTACAAGAACGTCCACAAGCACAAGCGCGTGACGAAGTACAAGGATGTTCGCAAGACGAAGTACGTCAACGTCGTCAATCGCACGGTCGTCGTGACCCGGGTAATTCCCGTCACCCACGTGCATACGGTTACGCGGGTACACAATCACACCGTCTATCAGCACCAGCGCCAGCGCGTGGCGCGCACCGTGACGGGCAAGGGCAAGGTCACGTACTCCGCCAGCACCGTCACCGGTAAAGCGAGCTCGAGCAGGGTTTCCTGCGGCTGCTGAGAAGGCCGCGACTGCTGGCGCAGTAAAGCCAGCTATGATTGAGAACAGAACGGCAGCCAGGATGAACGTCCCGGCTGCTGTTCTGCTTCGATGGGTCGTCGGAGGCTTCAGCGCGTGCGCCGTCCCAGGAGCAGCGCAAGCGGGATCGCACACAGCGATGCGATCATGTACATCCAGAAGGCGTTGAGATAGCCGATCAGAGCGGCCTGACGATTGATCTCTCGGGCGAGACGGGCCATGTCGGGTAACGTCTCGACTGACCAGGAGCCGGCGACCCACGGCAGATTGAGCGACCGGTTGAACGGCGAGACGTTCTCGACCAAGCGGCTGAAGTTGGCCCCTGTTGCGCGCACGATCTCGGCGACCGAGAGCGAGATGAAAAAGCTCGATCCGATATTGCGCATCAAATGAAATACGCCCATCGCCTCCGCGCGATAGGTCGGTGCCAAGGTGCGGAAAGCCGCAAACGACATCGGCACCCAGATGATGCCGATCGCGACGCCCTGGATGAAGCCGTTTGCCGCCAGCACCCAATCTGGAACGTTCAGGTCGATCGAGGACAGCCAGAATCCGGACACGGCATGCAGCGCGAAACCGCCGGCCATGCCGATTCGGGGGTCGATGCGGGCGATCTTGTCCGAAAGAAAAAAGCCGATCACAGCACCGAGGCCGCGCCAGGCGATGATGAATCCGATGAGCGAGTCGGGAAAGCCCGCATGCGCCTGCAAGAGTTGGGGCAGGAGCACCATCGGCGTGAAATTGAGCATGCCGAATACGGTCACCAGTATGAAGCCGAGAAGATAGTTGCGATCGGTCAGGATGCTCGGCGATAGGAATGGCCGCGGCGATGTCAGGCAATGGGCGACGAAAACGTAAAGTGCGATTGCCGAAAGGGCGGTAGCGGCCGTGATCTCGATTGATTGGAACCAGTCGAGCCGCTGGCCCCGCGACAGCACGATCTGGGCGAGAGCCAGCGCCGTGGCGAGTGCAAGGAACCCTGTCCAGTCGAGGCTCGGGCGCACGCCCGGCTCGTCCTTCGGCAGTGCGGCACGGAAAGCTATGAAGGCAGCCACGCCAAAGGGGACGGTGAGATAGAAGACCCACCGCCAGCTCCAGACCTCGGCGATGTAGCCGCCGAGCGAGGGGCCGATGACGGGACCCGCCATGTTGGCGACGCCGAACACCGAGATGGCCATGCCGTGCTGAAAGCTAGGGAAGACGTTCAACAGGATCGTCTGGCCGAGTGGCACAAGCGCGGCGCCGCCCCCACCCTGCACGATGCGCCAGAAAACCAGGCTTTCGAGTGAGCCAGCGAGACCACACATCAGCGTCGCGACGGTAAATGTGAAGACGCTCCAGACCATCACGTTGCGGGCGCCAAAACGGGCCGTCAGCCAGCCGGTCATCGGGGTCACGATCGCTGTCGCGAGGATATTGAACGTAACCGTCCAGGCGATCTCGTCCTGTGTGGCCGACATCGCTCCTTGCATTTGCGGCTGGAGGCCGGAGGCGACAAGGATCGTGGCATTGTAGATCGTGGATCCGAGCACGACCGAAAAGAGGATCATCCAGCGCCTAGTGACCGAGACGTCGACGACCGGGTCATTCACTGTTGTTGCGGTCATCGGCTCGTCTACCAGGGGGTGGCGGGCTCCCGGGGCGGCGGGGCGCGTAGTACGGCCTTCTAGCGCGGCACTTTCCCCGCGTCACGCCCTCGCGGATAACGACCTTGCCGCATTGTCGGGCTTGTGCTGCTTTCCCATTCAAACTCAGCCTCAAGCTTACGAAGGACCTGCGCCATGAACCTCTCCCGGATGCTTGCAGAGCGTGCCTCGGCCGGCCGCCCCGTCCGAATTGGCCAGATCGGCGCCGGCAAGTTCGGCACGATGTTCCTGTCGCAGTGCCGCGTGACGACGGGAATGCACCTCACCGGGCTTGCCGACCTTCTGCCGGCGCGTGCCAGGGAGCGCTTGTCAGGCGTGCAGTGGCCTGCGGAGCAGATTGATGCAGGGTCGCTTGACGAGGCGGTGCGGACGGGAAAGACGTGGGTCACCGACAACGCCCAGGCGTTGATCGACGACCCCCGCATCGATGTGATCATCGAGGCGACGGGCGATCCGGCTGCTGGGATCCGGCACGCCCTCGCGGCGATCGATGCCGGTAAGCACGTGGTGATGGTCAACGTCGAGGGCGATGCGCTCGCCGGGCCGCTGATCGCCAAGCGGGCAAGCGCGAAGGGTGTGGTCTACTCGATGGCTTGGGGCGACCAGCCGGCGCTCGTGGCCGAGCACGTCGACTGGGCACGGACATGCGGTTTCAAGGTCGTCGCAGCGGGTAAGGGCACGCGCTACATGCCAACTTACCACCAGTCGAACCCAGATACGGTATGGGATATTCTCAATAAGTATCTGAACATCACCGATCGCAGCCACATAAACCCGAAGATGTTCAACTCGTTCATCGACGGCACGAAGTCGGCAATCGAGATGACCGCTGTATGCAACGCGACAGGCCTCGAGGCGCAAAGCAACGGATTGTCGTTCCCTCCGGCTTCCCGCTTCGAGCATGCCGAGGTGTGCAAGCCGCGGGAGCAGGGTGGGGTGCTTGAGAAGGCCGGCGTGACCGAGGTCACGTCGTCGGTCTATCGCGATGGAGCCGACGTGCCGCATCACCTGTCGATGGGCACCTATGTTGTCATCGAGAGCGACAGTGCTTATGCGCGCCAGTGCTTCGCCGAGTACAACATGCTCCCTGACAAGAGCGGGCGGTACGCCTCACTCTATCGACCGACCCACATGATCGGTCTCGAGCTTGGCGTGTCGGTCGCCTCGGCGGTGCTGCGCCGGGAGCCTACCGGTTCGGCGATTTGCTTCAACTCGGATGTCGTTGCAACTGCCAAGAAGGCGCTCCGGAGAGGCGACAATCTCGATGGAGAAGGCGGCTTCTGCGTGTGGGGGAAGCAAACACCCGCTCGAAGTTCGCTGGACGAGGGCTATTTGCCGCTCGGGTTGGCTCACAACGTCAAGTTGAAGGTTGATGTCGCCGAAGGGCAATGTCTGAAGTGGCAAGATGTCGAGATTGACACCAGTGACAACGTCTACCGGTTCAGGCGCGAGATGGAAGCCCAGTTCGGACGTTCGAGCATTCCCTGTTAGCGCTACCGGAAGTGCCCATCATCCGAAGGGTCACTCTGAAAATCGTGACGGGTCAGGTTTCATGCCCGTCACGCGTTCGAGTGCAATAGCAGCCAGGACGCGGTCCGACATGGTCTTGCGATAGGCCTGCCGCGTGTCCGTGAGCGGCCCCACCGCGACCGTGGGGGGGCTCGCAATAGCCAGCGCGGACGTCGAGGCGAAGCCGGCAAGATTCGGCGTATCGTTGGCACAACCTCCGACGACCGATGCGAGCGTCAGAATTGCAGCGCTTCGAGTGAGCACGTTCTTTATCCCCCGTCCTCAGCGGTCCTGTTAGACCGCCAGCAAGCCCTGTCCCCAGGCTCGCTCAACCTTCATGTGAAGGCCATCTAGCCACGAACGGCGCGTGAAGCAACCCCTGGCGTGTCTTAAAAATGCGCGATTGCGCCATGCCGCGACCACAAGTCGGGGTTGTTCGCGGCGGCATCAAGGCATTCTGCGATCATGGCTAACGTAAGGTTGATGTGATCATAAACAAGTAATTGAACTAAATGTACATTTGGGCCAATTCGCATCGAAATGCGTCACTCGATATTGTTTTTTTGCGATGCCGCGTGCGGCGGTGCTGTCAACGCTCCTCCCCGGTTTACCAGTTCTCATCCGTCTGCTGAGATCGTCGCTCGGGGCAATTGCTCTGAGCACTGTCGACTGGATCCGCCGAGCGGATCCGACGCACGCTCGGGCTGGCCGCATACAGGGGAAATCGGGGGGAGAGATATGGCACGTTATGAGGCGCACTCGAGGGATATCGTGGAGCTGGCAGCAGAGGCCGGCATGCCCGACGCACTCTTCGAGCTAGGGTTGATGTACTGCAGTGGCCGCGGCGTCGACCTCGATCTGGTCGAGGCGCACAAGTGGTTCAATCTCGCGGCGGCACGCGGCAATGACGATGCCCGGCGCTATCGCTCGGAGATCGCTCGTGAACTCTCGCGATCCGAGGTTGGCGAGGCCCAGCGACGCGCACGCGCATGGCTAGGCCGCGCTTGAGCGCTGAGACTGCAGCCACAATCTCGAGCCAACCTCGAGCCGGGCTGCGGGCAACGCGGTTCAGCAAAACTTGAAGAACGACGCAATGCAGTCCCAAGCCTTGCGCGTGGTGCCACCGATAGCGTCGCTGGCCTTGCCGAGCGACTCTTTAGAGGCACGTGACATGTCCTTGGCCAACTGCTCGACCGTCTGCGGCGACGAGGCCGGCTTCGGCTTGGCGCTCGGTGGTGCACCGGCGGGTGCCAATGCTGGCGATGGCGGACTTGCAGCCGGTAGATTGGGCGCAGGCGAGGGCGGTGACGCAGGGGCGGCCAAGCGCGGCGTGGCAACGAGCGTTGGCGTCTGGTTCTCAGCTGGTAGTGCGCTCGGCGGTTTTGCGAGGATGCTCGCGGCGGCTTTCGCATCGATACGGTGGATCGGGGCATTGCAGTCGAAAACGGTACCGCCTCGGATGGTGCATGTCGCGTGTCCGCCCTCGCGCGCCATAGCGCTGGTGCATAGCACCTTCAATGGAATGCCGGTCGGGGCCGCCTTCTCGAGGACACAGCGATAAACGGCATCGGGTCCGGAGCAGGCGACACAGTACTCCTGCGCCTGCGCCGACGGGCAGACGCCAGTGCACAGGCCGAGTGCCAGAGCGCCAACACCGAGCGCTCGATTGGTGGCCGGACTGCCCATCACGACGGCGCTCCAGTTCTCAAGGGGCAATCCGCCGGCTGCCCCTCGCCTGCAGGTGAACTACGAGGTGGGGCAACATCAACCCTTTTGCAGTCTCACGGGGTTCCGTTCCGGCCGTGGGTGCGGTAGGCGGGCCGCTCCGCGAGGCGATCGTAGTATTGCGCGACCCGAGGAAGGTTGGGCTTCTCGAACGGGATGGCAAACCAGCGGTTTACGATCAGGCCGACGGGTATGTCACCGACGCTGAACGCGGCGCCGGTGACAAATGGGCCGTTGCCTTCGAAATGTGTCTCGAGGCGTTGCATCTGACGGGTCCATTCGAGGATACCCGCCCGAATGCCCTCGGCATCGTCCTTATACGGCGCCATTTTCACTTGAAGGCCCAGAAACACGGGCCGGAACCCCACATAGGCGTCGGTGGCCGCCCAGTCCATCCACTGCTCGATGCGCGCGCGGGCCTTGATATCGGGGGCATAAAGGTCGAGCCGGCCGTGCTTGCTGGCGAGGTAGCGCACGATCGTGTTCGACTCACGCAGAATGAAGCCGCCATCGTCAACGACCGGGACGACGCCGAAGTCGGACACCCGCCGGAATGTCTCGTCGTCGGTCGAGCGGTAGCCGCGTCCCCAGTCCTCGCGTGAGAACGGCTCGTCGACCTCGTCGCACATCCACAACACTTTGCGCACATTGATCGAGTTCGAGCGACCGTAGATCCGCAGCATGGGCGATCTCCAAATGGAGGGTGACAAAGACCCGGCGCTCCCAGACGAGGCGCTGCAACGGTGAAATCCCGAGCCTGAACCTCACAAGTGTACGAGGTGCCGCTTAAAGCGTAAAGTTGTCCAGCAGGACGTGCGCTCGGTGATGAGCGACCGCAGGGGGCCCGTTGTGCGACAAGCGCGGCGGCCGGTGATGCGTGAGGGAAGAATGCGTGCGATCGGGATCAGGGCCTTCGGCGGACTCGGGGTGCTCGAGACCCTAGCCGTGGAGGCGCCGCCGCTGGCAATCGGGATGGTACGGGTCAAGGTGGCCTATTCGGGTGTCAACTGGATCGACGTGCACGTTCGGCGGGGAGCTTTCCTCGGGCGCCAGAGCGGGTCGCAGGACTGGCCGGTGATCCTCGGATACGAGGTAACTGGCATGGTCGACGCGGTCGGCGACGGCGTCGAGGGATTTTCAGTAGGAGATCTGGTCGCTTGGTGCGGTGTGCCAGGTGCCCACGCCGAATTGGCGCTCGTGCCGGCGTGGAGGCTCGTCCCAGTGCCAAAGGCGATGCCGCTCGATGTCGCGTGCGCGCTGCAACTCGACGGTGTGTTGGCGCATGCGCTTTCGATCTCGGTGTTTCCGATCCAGTCCGGCGATCGTGTGCTCGTTCAATCGGGCGCCGATCCGGCCGCGCTGCTACTGATTCAGATCGCCAAGGCTTTGGGCGCGACCGTGATAGCCATGGTCCCCACTGAGGCCGATGGCAGCGCCCCACGCGCGGCTGGCGCCGATCATGTCGTCGTGCTGGAGGCGGGTGCGGCGGCGGGACAGATCGAATCGGCAACGGATGGCCAGGGCTGCCATGTCGTGTTCGATTCGCTTGGCCGCGACTCGATCGACATGAGCTTTGCGAGTTGCCGACGGCGTGGAATGGTCGTCCTTTACGATGCGCGCAGCGGTCCCGTCGAGCAGATCAGCCCAGTCGACCTTGCGGCATCGGGTTCCCTTTACCTCGCAAGGCCCCACCTCGCTGACTTCCTTCAGGATGCTGCCGAGGTCCGGTGGCGTACAGGGGGGCTGTTCGACGCTTGGCAAAGCGGTCGCTTGAAGGTCGGGATTGGACGAATCCTGCCGCTCGATGCGGCCCGCGAGGGGCATCTTGCGCTTGAGAGCGGCGCAGCCGCGGGCAAGATTCTGCTTCAGATCTGACCCCGTCTGCCCATTGTTCTGGAGCAGCCTTGCCTGCTCGCCCGAGTTGCGGTCAAGGTTCGATGTGCAATTTTGATTCGCATCATTGAACGGCGGTCAAGAATGCGTGACCTTGCTGTATAGGTATTGGATCGGAGATAATTCACCCGATATGGGTGAGGCGGCGCAGGTTGGCGCCGTTCTTGCTATACTGCCCGGGACACACGATGGGAATTGCTGCGCATGCATGACAAAATCTATCTCGGTATCAAGAACCACGATACTGGGGATTATTATGTCGCGGCCTGCGCCCTCCCTGCGCAGATTGGCCGTCAGCATGACATGCGAAATCAGGTGTTGCTCGATCCTCGTTACCGCACGGTTTCACGCATTCACGGGATGATCGAGCGCACCTCGCGCGGCTTCGTTTACACGGACAGCTCGACCAGCGGTAGCCGTGTCGGCGGTCTCGTCGTGCGTGACAGCCGCGTTGCCCTGTCGCCGAGCTTCGAGATCGAGATCGAGAACTACACGATCAGCCGGGTTGAGATCACACCATTCGTTATCTTAAGCACGACCGGTAAGCTCGACGAGGTGCAACGTCTCGAGGTCTTGCCGGGGCGCGGGATCGGGGTGGCTGAGGTGGCTGCGATTACCCGGCGCTATCCGGATCGCAAGCCCACCGTGCAGACGCCGGGAGCGACCCTCGAGATGATCGATTTAAATCGTTGGACAAACTGGGATATCGACGCAGTCGGGCGGTTCGAACTGAGCGACAATCATCCGGTTTGGGTTGCCGCGGAGCGTGCCCGGGTCGCTGTAAAGCGTAACAAGTCGCCGGTCCCGGCTGGACAAGGGCGCACCCCGCTGGCGGCGCTCGATGTGATCGAGGTGGGTCCGATGCGCTTCGAGGTTCTCCATCCGCATGAGCCGCGCGTCGTGTGCGGCTACGAGCGATGTCATCTCCTGAACCCGCCGCCGCTGGAGGCAAATTGCCGTTTTTGCGGCCGTCATCTAGCCAACGCCGGCGGTTTTTCGCGAATTCTATGACTGCGGCACCAAGCGCCGACGGTTTCAGGTTCTCCCGTAATTCAAGCTCGATCAGGGTTCCGTAGATGCCGATTGAGATTTCCTGGCAGCACTCCGGCAGAGCCGAGCGGCGCACCTTCGACGGACGGGGGCCCTTCCGCATCGGTCGTTCGCAGAGCGGCGACGTGATGCTCGACCATCCGCAAGTGTCGCGCCTCCACGTCGAGGTGACGGTGGATGGTGCCTCCGTAAGGATCGAAGATAAGGGCAGCCAGAACGGTACTCGAATCGACGGCCGGCAAGTGACCGCTGCGACGTGGTCGCCCGGTGAATCGCTCCAGATTGGTCCCTTCACGCTGCGTTACGTTTGGGTCGCTGCCCAGGTCGAGGCAACGCGGATCGAGCCGGCGCCAGCTCCTCGGGCGGAGCGGCGCGCGAGCCCCGCCGATGGGCCGGACGCTGCAGCGGCGGGAGGCCGCGGGCAGTTCCCCGGTACGCTGTTCGAGGGACGGACGGTTGCCGTTGCCGACATCAAGGCGTCAGGCAAGCTTGCAGCGGAGACTGACTATCTGGCAATCGGCGGTGGCTGCGGCAGTTTTTGCTGGGTCGACCATTTGCGCGTCTATGGCGTGCCGGCGTCGGCGATCCGCGTGCTCGGCGTCGCCCCCGACAAAAGCCCCTATGCCAAGTGGGGGCGTCTGTGCCGAGTTTCGCAGATTCCCGAGCACGAGCGCATCCGATCGAACTCGATTTCGACGCCTGACAACATCTGGGGTTTTCCGGGCTACGCCAGCCGCGAGTTCGTCCGCGACGTTGTGCATGGTCGGATGGTGGGGTTCAAGCACGTCCTCCAGGTGTTTGGCGAACCAGTCCTGACCGAGAGCTACACGCCTCGCCTCGGCGACGTGTTCAGATCCTTCGACGTCGAAGCGAAGCGCATCGGCTGGGATGAGATGTGGGTGCACGGCCAAGTCCTCGGCATTCGCAAGACTGACGATGATCGTTATGTCGTGGCCTACCGCGTTCCGAACGAGTTCGCCCCCGGAGCGGCGCGGGCCGACCGCGAGCGCTTCATGGTGGCGCGCTATCTGCAACTCGCGACGGGCTATCCGGCCTCGAATTTCCTGCCGGACCTGCAGGACTTCAAACGGGCCCACCCCGATGTGCCGGCGGTGGTGAATGCCTACGAGGAGCACGACGAGATTTATCGCACGCTTGAGCAGAAGGGTGGCACGGTGCTGATCCGCGGGCGCGGTATCGTTGCCTCGCGCGTCATCCAGAGGATCTTCGAGGCGCGCCAGAAAAACCCAAACATCAGGGTTCTGCATCTCAATCGGTCGGCGGTCACGGAGGGCGCAAAGTACGATCTGGCGCGCCGGCCGGTGCGCGCCGACGTCCAGCAGCAGCCGTTCAACTGGCCGAAAGCTTGTTGGGGTGGCACCTTGCGCAAGCTTCTCGAGGAGGCCAGTCCCGACAAGCGCTCCGAGCTCATGAAGGTTTGGGGCGGCACGACCACGGCCGATCGAGACGACTGGAACGTGATCATCGAGACAGGCACGCGCGAGGGCTGGTTCAAGAGCTTCTACGGCAGCGTGCAGTCGATGACGTACCAGGACGGCCAGGTCGTTACACGCCTCGAGGGGCGCGAGAAGTTTCAGGAGAGCGTCGATCTGACGGCGGACTTTGTGGTCGATTGCACCGGTCTCGTCGCACGGCTCGATGAGACGCCACTGTTGTCGGATCTCACCCGGATCTATGATCTACCCCGAAACAAGGTCTCGAGCGGGGGCGCGCCCGAATCCAGCCTTGCGGGGCTGGCAGTGACGAGCGCCTTCGAGGTCGCAGGCTTGCAGAACGGGCGCGGGCGGGTGTGGGCTGCGGGTGTGGTGACGGCCAATGGTCCGTACGCCGCCGTCGACAGCTTCCTCGGCCTGCAATACGCCGCGCTCAGATCGGTGGACCAGCTGGGATTATTGCGCGCTCCGGGCGTGTCGCGGTTCGGTCCGTTGCGTTCATTTGGGCAGTGGCTCCGATGGTGCATGGGCCGCTCACCAGGTTGATTGATCACGGCTTCGAGACGCCGTTCGGACCAAGCCGGTGCGCCGGATCGAGAGCTTTTCCAGATAGACGCCACGAGAGATACGAGCCCATGACCCCCACGCTGCTCGGCCGCTGGCATACCCGCCTGATCCTTTTCCTCTTCATCGGCCTGCCGGTGACGTTCCTTTATGCCTGGTACCTGGCAGCCTGGGGGCTCTCGAACGAGTTTACGCTGGCTTGGCCGTTCTCGGAGGTGTGGTTGCGGCTTCCGCCGATCGAGCTCTCGATCTTCCAGGATCCGTTCAAGTTCCTGTGGGCGTTGCTCGTGGTCGGACTGATCCTGGACGTCGCCTACATCCAGATTCAGCGCTTCCACTGGGATCAGGACTGGCCCTTCGCCTATCAGTTCTTCTTTTCGTGGGTCGAATTCTTCCTCGTTTTCTACGCCATGGATTTCGGGTTCCTGGACTTCATGTTCCCCGACGGCCGCATCCCGTTCTCGACAGCCATCTGGCACTTCACGTGGGTGTTCATCCCGTCGTTCATCGGCGTGCTGGCGCTCGTCCAAATCTTTATGGTGCGCTGGCGATTCAAGGGCGGCGAAGTTGGCCGCCATCCGATCCGCTGAACTGCCGTCCACATGCTGCTCGATATGCAGTAGGTCGCCACGCGAACGTGCGCATCGCCGCGTTCAGCCTTTCGACA
>LNDR01000334.1 GCA_001464755.1 Rhizobiales bacterium Ga0077524 | reverse complement strand
CCGCCAGCAGTGGCTCGCGCGCTCGAAGGCCGAGTGACCGGCTAGAATGGGAGTCGACGGTGAAGGTGATCGAATCTTATCTGCGCTTTACGGACTGGCTGAATGCGAAGTTCGCCTGGCTCGTCGCATTCCTGATCGTCCCGATGCTCGCCATCATGGTCTGGGAGATCATGCTCCGATACTTCTTCAACAGCCCTTCTCAGTGGGCCTACGAGATCTCTCTGTTCGTATTCGGCGCCTACATCGTGCTCGGCGGTGCCTACACGCACTTGTCGGGCGGCCACGTCAATGTCGACATCATCTGGGGCCAGCTTTCGCCGCGAGGCCGCGCGATCCTCGACATTCTGACCAGCGGTTTCGCATTCCTGTTTCTGGGCGTCCTGTTCTGGACGTCGCTGCAGATCACCATCAACTCGTGGGCAATCGGTGAGACCACGATGTCGCATTGGAAGCCGATCTATTACCCGCTGCGTACGACGGTCCCGGTCGCCTGCTTCCTGTTCCTGATGCAAGTGTTCGCCAAGCTGATCCGCGATGTGGCGATCGTCATCAAGGGTGAAGACGTCTTTCCGGTGAAGGTCGCGCTCCCGTAACGCATCCGCCTCACCCAACCATTGACGGCGCCTCGAGCGAAGCGCGACGTCCCTCCAGGAGAATAGTCACGATGCCCCTCGGCCCCGAATGGATGACAATCCTACTGTTTGGCAGCCTCGTCCTTCTCCTGCTTGCAGGGCTGCCGCTGGTGTTCGCGATCGGCGGCGTCGCCACGTTCTTCATCATCTTTTTGTGGGGTCCGCACGCCCTGCCGATTCTCGCCAATCGAACTTACATGGCCATGGACATGTTCCTGCTCGTGGCCGTGCCCATGTTCATATTCATGGGCGCCATGCTGCAGCGATGTGGCATCGCCGAGGATATGTACGAGTTGATGTACCACTGGCTGGGTGGGCTGCGTGGTGGGCTTGCGGCTGGAACGGTGCTCATCTGCACGATGTTTGCGGCGATGGTCGGCATCAGCGGAGCGGCCACAACGTCGATGGGCCTGATTGCGCTGCCTTCCATGCTCAAGCGCGGTTATAACAAGCAGATCGCCGTCGGTTGCATCTCGGCTGGCGGCTCGCTCGGAATCTTGATCCCGCCGAGCGTGCTGATGATCATTCTCGCGCTGACCTCGCGGGTTTCGGTCGGCGAAATGTTCATAGCCGGCATTCTGCCGGGACTGATGCTCAGTGGGTTGTTCATCACGTACATATTGGTCCGCTGCTATTTCCAAAAGGAATTGGGACCGAGCGTGCCGGAGGGAGAGAGACTTCCGCTCAGCGAGAGGGTCAAGCTGGCGGGAGCCCTGGTGCTGCCCGTCGGCCTGATCTTCGCCGTCATGGGCTCGATGTTCTTCGGCATCGCGACGCCGAGTGAGGCTTCGGCGATCGGCGCCCTCGGTGCCATTGTCAGCGCATTGATCAAGCGGACGTTCAATTGGGAGAGCTTCACGTCGGCGTTGTTCATCACGCTGCGACTGAGCGCGATGGTCATCTGGATCGTCTTTGCCGCCTCGGCATTCACTGCGCTCTATGCGGTGACCGGTGCGAACTCTCTCGTGAGCTCGCTGATCAAGGGGGTGGGCGATCCCTGGATGGTGATCATCACCATGCAGTTGATCCTGTTCGTGCTCGGCATGTTCTTCGATCCGACGGGCATCGTGCTGCTCACGGCTCCGATCTTCTTCCCGATCATCACGTCGCTCGGCTTCGATCCGCTGTGGTTCGCCATCCTGTTTGTGATCAATATGGAACTGGCCTATCTCACGCCGCCGTTCGGCTTCAACCTGTTCTACATGAAGGCAGTCGTGCCGCCGGGCATCACGATGATGGACATCTACAAGTCGCAAACGCCATTCGTGCTGCTCATGATCCTGGGACTTATCCTGTGCATGGTCTTCCCCGGGATCATCACCTGGCTGCCGAGCCTGATGAGGACGTGACGCAGTTGAAGGGCGCCAGCACGGGCTCTGGCACCAATCCACGATCAGTGCCGTCGGTCCTCACCAACCGCGGCACTGAAAAACGCTAGCCGGTCAACCGGTCGTTCCGCAATGGAACGCTGGCACGCGAGCGGCTCGCGATGAAATTATTGCCGACCCTCCCTCCCCCCGACGGCCCGTTCGATTGTCGTCCGCGATCAGCTGTCACCCCGTCTCACCCCCGCCCCATCACCTCGCGCTTGATGCGATCCGTATCGGCCCCCAACCGAGGCACGGCGCGCGTCTCCCGCATGCCGCCATCCCACAGCGCCGCCGGCGCCGGAATGCGCGTCGTCCCCTTCGCGAAGGGCACGTCGATCATGCGCAGGTGCGGATGGTCGCGCAGCGCCGCCCAGTCGGAGACCCGGCCGAAAGCGATGTCGGCTGCGTCGAGCCGCGCGATCGCCTCGGCGACGTCCTGGATCGAGAACCAGGCCTGGATCAACTCGTCCGTGGCGGCCCGGTTGGCGACGCGATCCGAGTTGGAGGCAAAGCGCGGGTCCTTCGCCGCGTCGGGGTTGCCGATCACGCTGGTGCACAGCGATCGCCATTCGCGCTCGTTCTGGATCGAGATCAGTACCGGCTGCCCGTCGCGCGTCGTGAACACGCCATACGGCGCGAGAGCGGTGTGCCTGAGACCGATGCGCGGCTGCGGGTGGCCGGCAATCCCCTGCATCAGCGGCACGCTCATGTACTCGGCCATCACGTCGAACATGGAAATGCGGATGTCGGCGCCCTTGCCCGTCGTGCCGCGGCGCACCAACGCCTCCAGGATCGCCTCGTAGGCGAGATGCCCCGTCGTGATATCGACGATCGAGATGCCGACCCGCGACGGCTCCTCGGCGCTGCCGGTGACCGAGGCCAGCCCCGACTCGGCCTGGATCAGCATGTCGTAGGCCTTGCGCTGGGCATAGGGGCCCGTGTCGCCGTAGCCCGAGATCGAGCAGGCGATGAGCTTCGGGTGCCGCTCGCTCAGCGTCGCCGGATCGAGCCCGAGCTTGGCCAGCGCGCCGGGCTTCAGATTCTGGACGAGCACGTCGGTCTTGGCCACCAGGGCCTCGAAGAAGGCGCGATCCTCCGGCTTGGCTAGATCGCAGACGACGGACTCCTTGCCCCGGTTGAGCCACACGAAGTAGATGCTTTCACCATCCAGCATCCGGTCGTAGGCGCGCGCGAAATCTCCCTCGGGTCGCTCCACCTTGACGACGCGGGCGCCAGCGTCGGCCAGCAGCCGCCCGCACATCGGCCCGGCGATCGCCTGCTCGACCGAAACAGCCATCAACCCTTCGAGCGGTCTCATCTTCGCTTTGCCTCTCCATGTGATGTACGAACAGGTGTGCTCGGGCGCCATGGCATCGTCAAGCAGGGTTGCGCCTTCATGCCAGACGGGCGACATGCCGTGGAGAAGCGGATGAGAGGCGATGTGAGGATGGCGCGCACGACAGGTTGGCTGCTGGTGCTGCTGCTTGCGATGACGGGCCTCGGCCCGGCGCGCGCGGCCCCCGACGAGAAAGGCATTCCGGCGAACATCATTGGCGCACTGAGGATGGGCGGCGTGAATCTCGCCTTCCACTGGTACGACGTGGCCAAGTTCAGGGCCAATGGCTTCGACGACGAGCTACCCTTGATCAAGGCGGCCGGTGGCGGGCACGTGCGCCTCGCGATCAGCATGGACGCCATCGAGGACGGCACCTCTGGCAATTTGCGCGGCGATCGTTGGAATGCCCTCAGGGCCTTCGTCGAGAAGGCGAGGTCGCATGGGCTGGTGACCATCATCGATATCCACAACACCGGCCAGAAAGCTCCGGACGGTACGTGGACCCACGACTACATGTATCGGATCGTCGACCCCGAGATGCAGACGCGGCATCTCACCCTTCTCGGGCAGATCGCCGAGCGGGTCTATGCCGAGATCGACCGGAACTGGGTCGTGATCGGGCCGGCCAACGAACCGTTGGCCTACGCCTGGTACGCCTATCAGGACAGGCTGATGCCAGTGATCCGCGCCAAGTGCCCCGATTGCGTGGTGCTCGCCATGGCGATCAAATGGCAGATCGTCGAGGAGACGATCGCACGTCTCACTCCTCGCCAACGGGCATGGTGGGACGATCGCTTCATCGTCGACGTGCACCTGTATTCGCCTCTGGCGCTGACGCACTGCAATTTCCCCGGCCAGCCCAACAACTGCCCCGGCAAGACGTGGCCCGGCATCTACAACGAGAACCTGCCGACCGGCGGTGTCCTCAATGGCGAATGGAACAAGGCGGCGCTGGAGCGGGCGCTGAAACCGCTGTGGTCATGGGCGGCGGAGAACCGGGTCTTCGTGCATTTCAGCGAGATCGGAACGGCGGCGTCCCTGGACGACGGCCCGCGCGGCGCTTATCTGGAGGATCTCGTATCCATCCTGCAGGCGAACGGCACGGGATGGAGCTGCTGGGAGTGGTACTTGAATTTCGGCATCAAAGGTGCGCCACGGACGAAAGCCGCATGCCTCCAGGGCCCAAAGACAGCACGACCAGCGGAACCCACGAAATAAGCGGTGCTGCCCCGCTCAGCGCGAGCGAGGGATCTCCGTCAGCGGTTGAGGACGCGGCATGCCACGACGTCTCGATGGCGCAATCATCCTTGTGACCGGTGCCGCTGGCACACTCGGGTCGGCCATCTCCGCCGCCATCGAGGCCGATGGCGGCGTGGTCGTGCGCAGCGATCTCGCCGGCCGGCCGGGAACGGATGTCGCCCTCGACGTTACGCGCGAAGACGACTGGACGGCAGCCATGACAGCGGTGTCATCGCGCCACGGTCGCCTCGACGGCCTCGTCAACAACGCAGGCGTCGTCAGTCTCGGCGACGTCGAGCAGACCACCTTCGCCGAATGGCGCCGCGTCATGGCGGTCAACGCCGATGGGGTCTTTCTCGGCTGCAAATACGCGATGCCGCTGCTCGCTCTGGGGACCCGGCCGTCGATCGTCAACCTGTCGTCTGTCTCGGGGCTGGTCGGCGGCGCCAACCTCGCAGCCTACAACGCCTCGAAAGGCGCCGTGCGCCTGCTCACCAAGTCGGTCGCCCTGGCAGGCGCGCGCAAGACCCCGCAGGTGCGGTGCAACTCGGTGCATCCGGCCTTCGTCGAGAGCGACATGGTCGAGGGCATCGCCGGCGCGACGCGCGATCCGGCCCGCTCCAAGGAGCGGATGGCCGGCGACATCCCGCTCGGTCGCATGGCACGGCCCCCCGAGATCGCCGAGGCCGTGGTCTGGCTCCTGTCCGACGCCTCGTCCTTCATGACCGGATCCGAACTCGTGCTCGACGGCGGCCTCGTCGCACGCTGATCCTCGGAAGGTGCGGAACGGCGGCAACTTGACCGGCGTCAAGGTCCGGCGTGTGCGCAGGCACAACCTGCGAACTCGAATGGGGGACACCGCGCCCCTGCTGATTGCCACGGAGGCTCCCATGTCGACGCCGATCACGGACAAGGCCGAGGTTTCCATCGACTTCCCGGACAAGTTCTTCATGGGCTCCTTCGGCCAAGGCAGCCGCTATGACGTCACGGCCGACACCGAGGGCATTCATCTTCATCTCGACCGGACGCATGGCGAGAAGCGGCACGTCGGCTTCCACATCCATTACTACCTGCTCGCCGAGTTGCTTGCCGCCAGCGCCGAGGCGGTCAGCGACGTGAAGGGGCTGGAGCCCCACCACCGGGAGCGGCTCAAGGAAGCCGCCCGCAAGTGGCTGGCCATCGCATAGTCCGCCTCACGCCGCCATGCGCTTCCTGTTCCGATCGAGCAGGATCGGGCGCACCATGCTGTGGAACCGCTCAGCTTCCGCATCGTGCAGGTAGCCCGACAGGCAGAACGAGTGGCAGCCGATGTCGATGTAGTTCTGCAGCACGTCGGCGCACTGCTCGGGGTTGCCGACGATCACCACGCCAGCGCCCGGCCGCGCCTTGGCGAGGCCCACCCACAGGTTCGGCGCGATCACGTCGCCCTTGGCGCGCAGCTCCTGCACGCGGCGATTGGCGGCGGAGTTGGCGTAGTAGTTGACGATGTAGGCCTCGCGCTCGGCGCCGACGTTGCACACCAGCGCGTTGGCGGCGTCCCAGGCTTCCTTCTCCGTCTCCCGGCACACGATCTGCAGCCGCATGCCGAAGCCCAGCTCAGCCTCGCGGCCGTGCTTGGCCGCCATCTGGCGCAGGGTCTTCATGTTGCCCTTGATCGTCTCGTAGGTGTCACCCCAGAACAGATGCACGTCGGAGTGTTTGGCGGAAAGCTCCCATGCCTGCCCCGAGCCGCCGCCGAGATAGAACTTCGGGTGGGGCTTCTGATAGGGCTTCGGCGTCAGCTCGGCCTGCTGCAGAGTATAGTATTTGCCGGCCCAGTCGGTGCGACCGCTGCCTTGCGTCCAGAGCGCCTTGAGGATCGAGACCTCCTCGTCCATGATCTCGTAGCGCTCCTCCTTCGACCACTTCACGCCCTCGGCGATGTTCTCCTGCTCGCTCTGCCCGGCAATCAGATTGACTGAGATGCGCCCGCCCGAGAGCTGGTCGCAGGTGGCGATCATCTTCGCCAGCAGCACCGGGTTGATGTAGCTCGGCCGCGCGGCGACCAGCATGCGCATCTTGCTTGTCTGCCCGATCATCAGCGCGCCCGTCATCCAGGCGTCCCAGCACTGGTGGCCGACGGGAATGAGCATGTATTCGAACTCGGCCGCCTCGGCGGCTTTGGCGACTCGCGAGAACATCTCCATGCCGGCTGCGACCTTGATCGGATCGCCATAGTCGTCGGTGTCGCCACGGGTCGGCAGGAACCAGCCGAATTCGAGGGGGCGCATGGGATCAGTCTCCGACTATCATCGATCAGGTTGGGCGTCATGTTCAACTCAAGCCGCGCTGCAATCAAGGGCTGAGGCCGTTCCGGCGGCGGTCTGCGTCACGATGACGGCAGGGGTGATCAGCAGGGCGGCTTGACCAGGGTCATTACACGGGCGCACCTTGATTAAATGAAGAGTCTGCAACAGCCATCTGCCGAAAGTAGCCAAGCCTATCTCGCCGAGGCGGGGTCCCGGCTGGCCGACCTGTGCACCGCCTGCGGCGCCTGCTTCGACGCCTGCCCAATGGCACGGCTGGTCCCAGCTCTGGCCGGAGTCAGCCCGACATCGGTGACCGAGGGACTGAGGTCGCTCGCTCGTGGCGAAACCGGCCCGGTCGAGACGGTCGCCTGGGTCGGCGCGTGCGCGCGCAGCGGCGTTTGCGTGTCCGCCTGCCCGGAGCGCGACAAGGGGCTCGACGCCATGCTGCTCGTGCGCATCGCCAAACAGCGCGCCATCAACGACACCGGGCAACTCCCGGCAAAACACGACGCGCATGCCTTCCCGCGCGTGAAAACGTTCGCGCGCCTGCAACTCACCGACGAGGAGCTCGACCGATGGCTCTGACGGGAAACCGCCTCACGTTCTGGTTCGGCTGCAACATGCTGCGCCACGCCGAGCTGATCCGCCTGTCGATGCAACTCCTCGAGCGCGCCGGCTTCGACGTCGAGGCGGCCGGCGGCCCGGGCTATTGCTGCGGCACGCCGCACGACCACGCCCCGGTTGCCGCCAGCGCCATGGCGAGCCGCACGGTGGAGCGCTTCAACGCCGCCTCTCAGATGGAGGGCCGCGGCACAGTCGTGACGTGGTGCCCGTCGTGCCACATGCACATGTCGGACATCATGTCGCCCGGCAACGCCACTCAGTTCGATATCGCCCACATCACCGAGGTTTTGGCCGACGCTGGCGACAAGCTAGCGCCGCTGCTGGTGCATCCCGTCAAGCGCCGCGTACTGCTCCACCGCCACATCGGCTTTGCGACCCACGTGCCGGTGAATGACCGGGTGGCGTCTATCCTGGCGCGGATCCCGGAACTGTCCCTCGTCGATGGGCCAGCCGTTCCGGGTCACATGTGCAGCTCACTCGGCGGTGTCCCCGGCGCCTTGAAGGGGGCCGTCGCCGAGACATGGCAGGCCGCTGCAGCGTCCGGCTGCGATACACTCGCCACCATCTTCCATTCCTGTCACCGCGAGGTCGCAGCGCTCGACGGGCGTGACGGCATCACGGTCCGCAACTGGGTCCATCTCGTCGCCGAGTCGATGGGTCTCGATGCCGGCGACGCCTATCGCGGTTGGCGGCAGGGCGAGGCGCCTGACGCCGCAGCGATCGCCCGTGCCGACCCGCGCCTCTACGCCAAGCTCGTCGAGCCGGAGCTGAAGAAGCCGTTGCCGATCTGATCTCGCGCCCGTGCACACGAATCCAGTCTCTCTCGCCAAGGCCTGCTCATGACCACCGCCGCCGCGCCCGCCGCTCCGCGTACCTTGATGCGCGAGACCGCCTATCCGATCGTTGCGGCCCTCTGCTTCGCGCATTTCCTCAATGATCTGACGCAGGCGCTGCTGCCGGCGATCTACCCGATCATCAAGGAGACCTACGCCCTCGATTTCGGCCAGATCGGCCTTCTGACGCTGGCGTTCCAGTTCACGGCCTCGCTGCTACAGCCGTTCGTCGGCATGATCACGGATCGTCGGCCTATGCCATTTTCGCTGGCCGGCGGAATGGGCTCGACGCTCGTCGGCCTGCTGCTGCTCGCCAACGCAACGAGCTACGGCATGCTGTTCATCGGGGCCATGCTCATCGGGCTCGGCTCGGCGATCTTCCATCCGGAAGCCGTGCGGATGGCGCGTCTCGCTGCGGGCCCGCGCGTGGGCTTCACGCAGTCGATGTTCCAGGTCGGCGGTCAGGCCGGCTCGGCGGTCGGCCCGCTGCTCGCCGCGGCAATCGTCGTGCCGGCCGGACAGCGCAGTCTCGTCTGGTTCTCGGGCGTCGTGCTGGCCGCGATGCTGCTGCTGGGCTGGGTCGGCCGCTGGTATTCGGCCCTTGGCCCGTCTCCATCGGGTGCCAAGGCAGGCGGTCTCGGTGCCGGCGGCCGACTTGCGCCGGGTGTCGCGCTCGCGGTTTTCATCCTGTTCATGCTGATGTTCTCGAAGAGCGCCTACACCTCGAGCCTGACGTCCTATTACACGTTCTACCTGATCGATAAGTTCAAGGTCACGGTGCAGGCGTCCCAGATCCTGTTGTTCGTCTTCCTGATCGCCCAGGTGCTTGGCGCCCTGATCGGCGGCTACCTCGGTGACCGGATAGGACGGCGCGCGATCATCTGGATCTCGATCCTCGGCGCGCTGCCGTTCACGCTACTGTTGCCGTGGGTCGATCTGACGTGGACGATCGTGCTTACCATCGCCATCGGCGCCATCATGGCTAGCGCCTTCCCGGCGATCCTGGTCTATGCGCTGGAGCTCCTCCCGGGCAAGGTCGGCATGACAGCAGGTCTCTTCTACGGCGTGACGTTCGGGCTCGGTGCGCTCAGCGCCGCGGCACTCGGACATCTCGCCGACTGGACCAGCATCGCGTTCGTCTACCAGATGTGCGCGTTCCTGCCGACCGTCGAGGACGACAAGGGTTAGTGTGCGTGCGGATCGTGGTCACCGGAGCGGCGCGGTTGGCCGAACCTCGAGCTTGAGGCCGCCTCAGGTCTCTGTCAATTTGCTGCCAGACCCGCAGGAGGCCCCATGACCACGGTAACGACGATCGAGCAACTGGACGCCCTATACGGTGCGCCTGTCGAGGCTGCGATCGTGAAGGAGATCGACTACATCTCCGACCACTATCGCGTCTTCATCGACAAGGCGCCGTTCGTGGTGATCGCCACCGTGGGACCGGAGGGGCTCGACTGCTCGCCTCGCGGAGATCCGGCCGGCTTCGTCCGCGTGGTCGACCAGAAGACGGTCATGATCCCCGACCGGCGCGGCAACAACCGGATCGACTGCCTGCGCAACATCGTGCGCGACCCGCGCTGCTCCCTCTTGTTCATGATCCCCGGCGTCGGCAACACGCTGCGCATCAACGGCACGGCCGAGATCGTCAATGACGCGTCGCTCAACGAGAGCTTCGCGATCAACGGCAAGCTGCCGCGCACGGTGCTTAAGGTGACGGCTGAGCGGGTCTATTTTCAATGCCCGAAAGCGCTGGTGCGCTCGAGGCTCTGGAGCCCTGACGCGCATGTGGCGCGCTCGGAGCTGCCGTCGTCCGGCGAGATCCTAGAAGCGCTGACCGAGGGCAAGTTCGACGGCAAGAGCTACGATGCCGGCTATCCCCAGCGGCAGGCCGAGACGATCTACTGATCAAGCCGCTACCTGCGGGGTACCGGAAAGCGTCCCCGGTCCCCGCCACGGTCCGCGCGGCCGTTGCCTCCGATCCACGAGCGCGGCGTTCCGGGTTCGGTGTGCCCCAGCCTCAGTGCGCCATCGCCTTGCCGATTTCCTCGGTCATCTTCTTGGCATCGCCCAGCACCATGACGGTGTTGTCGCGATAGAAAACCGAGTTGTCGATGCCGGCATAGCCCGACGCCAGCGAGCGCTTGTTGAACAGCACAGTGCCGGCCTTCCACACCTGCAGCACCGGCATGCCGTAGATCGGCGAGGACTTGTCCTCCTCCGCTGCCGGATTGACCACATCATTGGCGCCGATCACGTAGACAGCGTCGGTCTGCGCGAACTCGGAGTTGATGTTCTCGAGCTCGAACACCTCATCGTAGGGCACATTGGCTTCGGCGAGCAGCACGTTCATATGGCCCGGCATGCGCCCCGCGACGGGGTGAATGGCGTACTTCACCTCGACGCCATTCTTCTTGAGCGTCTCGGCCATCTCGCGCAGTGCATGCTGAGCCTGGGCGACCGCCATGCCGTAGCCTGGCACGATGATCACCTTTTGCGCGTTCTTGAGAATGTAGGCCGCATCCTCGGCGCCACCGAGCTTGACCGGCTTCTGCTCACCGCCGGCCGCCGGCCCCGCCGTTTCACCTCCGAATCCGCCGGCAATCACGGACAGGAACGCCCGGTTCATGCCCTTGCACATGATGTAGGACAGGATCGCGCCCGACGAGCCGACCAGCGCGCCCGTGATGATGAGGGCGATGTTGCCGAGCGTGAAGCCGATGCCGGCCGCCGCCCACCCCGAGTAGGAGTTGAGCATCGACACGACCACCGGCATGTCTGCGCCGCCGATCGAAATGATGGTCAGCACGCCGAAGGCGAGCGAGGCGAGCACGATCGCCCAGAACATCCAGGCACTACCGCCAGAGAGGCAGAACTGCCAGACGAGCCAAACGATGCCGAGAAACAGCGCGAGGTTGATGGCATGGCGCGCCGGCAGGATGATCGGCTTGCCCGACACACGCCCCGAAAGTTTGGCGAACGCAATGACGGAGCCGGTGAAGGTGATCGCTCCAATGGCGACGCCAAGTGCCATCTCGATTAGGCTGGCCGTCCGGATGCTGCCGTCGCCAAGCGCGATGCCGAAGGCTTCGGGCGCATAGACGGCGCCAGCCGCGACGAATACCGCGGCGAGACCCACGAGCGAGTGAAAGGCCGCGACGAGTTCGGGCATGGCGGTCATCGGAATGCGCTTGGCCGTCACGGCGCCGATGCCGCCGCCGATGCCGAGGCCGGCGATGATCAGCACCCAGGTCAGAAAGTCGCCGGGCGCGCCGAGCTGGAACAACGTCGTGACGACGGCGATGGCCATGCCGACCATGCCGTAGGTATTGCCGGCTCGCGACGTGTCGGGGCTGGAGAGCCCCCGCAGCGCGAGAATGAACAGAATGCCGGAAGCCAGATAGAGCAGCGCCACGACGTCTGGTGAGAGCGCGCCGGAGAAGGGAGTGGCGACGTTCATCGGCTCAGGCTCCGTTGCGAGGGCTATTGGCGACGACTGGGCTGGGCGCGACGACGGCGGCAACGATTCTCCGCACGGCAGGCGCGACGACGAGCAGCGCCGTGAAAGCGATCGGCCACGCCGTAAGCCACGCGCGCAACCACATCGTCAAGAAGTCGACGCCGATGCCGAGCGCTCGCCACGTCGCCACTCCCGAAACGAGCAGCGACATGAACCCGGAGGTGAGCGCGCTGAACAGAATCGGCCCGGCTCTGTGGGGCAAGCGGCGGCGCTCGCTCATCGCTTCTCTTTCTTCGTGTACATGGCCAGCATGCGTTGCGTGACGAGGAAGCCGCCAAAGATGTTGACCGAGGCCATGACGAGCGCCAGGAACCCGAACAGCTTGGCCAGCCATGAGCCTGCCGACACGAGCGCCACGCCCGTAGCGAGCAGCGCGCCGACGACGATCACGGAGGAGATGGCGTTGGTGACGCTCATCAAGGGCGTGTGCAGCGCCGGCGTCACCGACCACACCACGTAGTAGCCGACAAAGATCGCGATCGCGAAGACCATCAGCTCGTAGACGAAGGGGCTGACGGTGCCTCGGTCCGAGGCCGCGAATGCGCCGCTCGCTCCCCCGATCATGAGCACGTAGAGGAAGGCGAACTCGAGCCGAAGAAGACTGCGAAGGATGCGTACGACCGAGTTCATCGTTATGCCCCTTTCGGCTGGAGGCTCGGGTGGACGATTTTTCCGTCCTTGGCCACGAGCGTGCCCTTGACGATCTCGTCGTCCCAGTTGACCGCGAACGCCTTGGTCTTCTTGTCGAACATCGTCTCGAGGAAGTTGAGCAGGTTCTTCGCGTAAAGCGCGCTGGCGTTGACGGCCATGGTGCCGGCGAGATTGAGCGGGCCGGCGATACGAACGCCATGGGCCTCGACCACCTCGCCGGGCCTGGTCAGCTCGCAGTTCCCACCACGTTCTGCAGCGAGATCCATGATCACGGCGCCGGGCTTCATGGAGGCAACCATCTCGGCCGTGATCAGCCGCGGCGCCGGTCGGCCGGGAATGAGCGCTGTGGTAATGACGATGTCCTGCGTCTTGATGTGTCCGGCGACCAGTTCTTTCTGCTTTGCCTGATAAGCCTCCGACATCGGCTTGGCATAGCCGGTTGCGGTCTGGGCCTCGCGGAACTCGTCGTCCTCGACCGCGATGAACTTGGCGCCGAGCGAGGCGACCTGCTCCTTGGTCGCGGGGCGCACGTCCGTCGCCGAGACGATGCCGCCGAGTCGCCGTGCCGTGGCGATCGCCTGCAACCCGGCCACGCCGACGCCCATGATGAATACCTTCGAGGCCGGCACCGTGCCCGCCGCGGTCATCATCATCGGCATGGCCTGATGCAGCATCGAGGCGGCATCGACCACCGCCTTGTAGCCGGCAAGGTTCGACTGGCTGGAGAGCACGTCCATCGATTGTGCGCGCGTGATGCGCGGCATGAACTCCATAGCCATGAGCGACGCGCCGGTGCCTGCGAGCGTGTCGAGACCCGGCCGATCGTCGAACGGTGCCAGGATCGCGACGACGAGACCGCCAGCATTGAGGCCTTTGAGGTCGTCCGGCGCAGGCCGGCGCACCTTGAGCAGAATGTCGGCGCCGCCGACTGCCTCAGGCGTGCTGCCGACGATCGTGGCCCCCGCCGCCGCCAACGCCTCGTCGGTGATGCCGGATGTCGCAGCGGTACCGGCGACCACCCGTACAGTGGCGCCGAGCCCGACCAGCTTCTTCACTGTCTCGGGGGTAATTGCCGCACGCGTTTCGCCGGACGCTTCGGGCGTGACGGCAACCGTCACCATGTCGCTCTCTCCTGATCGGTTTTTAATCCGGGCGCCCCAGGGCCGGCACACTTGCCGTTCACAGGCGATCACGGATGCAGCGTCGGCGTTTGCCGAGGCTCAGACGAGGAAGATCAACATGCCGAGGAGAAGCAGCAAGCAAAGCACGACCAGGACCACGCTGCCTCGCAGGAAGCCCTCGTAGGTCCGAATGTGCTCCTTGTAGTCCATGGCCGGATGGCCATCCGACGTGTCGACCGACATTTCACCCTCCCGTTGCAGCCCAGCAGAGCCTATTTCAGACTGCTACCGCAGCCAGCCTAAAGCATCAAGGCTAGGCACGTTCATCGGCAGATGGCCGCAGGGATATCCGTCCTGGGGATGCTCCTACTATTTCACATCGTCAGCAGACGGCCTTCCCGAGCGCCCTAACCAACCGCGCGACGTCCTCCTCGTCGTTGTAGACGTGCGGCGAGAGCCGGAGCCGGCCGAGGCGCGGGGCGGCGTAAACTTTCTCTTCGGCGAGCCGCTGGACGAGGCTGTCCGGCATTCCCCCAGGAAATGCGAGACAGATCAAGTGTGGCGCCCGGAAGCGAGCGTTCGCCAGCGCGACCTTGTTGCCGAGTGCCTGGACCCCCTCGCCGATGGCCCGCGTGATACCCAGGAGGCGCGCCTCCACTGTCGCCCGGCCGAAGCCAGTCACCGTCTCGATGCCGACCGCCGCCATTTCCATCGAGACGAACTGGTCACGCTCGCCCATGTCGTAGCGGCGCGCGCTTTCGACGTAGCGGGTATCCAGGAAATAGACCTCCTGCTCGGCTTTGACACTGCGCCGGCCGTAAGACGGCTGCTCCAGCGGAACTCCGTTCTGGTGCCGCTTGGCAACGTAAACGAAGGCCCGTCCATAGGGCCCGAGCAGCCACTTGTAGGTCGGGAACATCACGAAGTCCGGATCGAGCTTCTTGACGTCCAGTTCCATGATGCCTGCGGCGTGCGTCGCGTCGATCAGTAGTGCCGCGCCCTTGTTCCGGACCGCCGCAGCCACTCTGTCGAGGTCGATCGCGCCGCCGTCCGACCAGTGCACGGACGAGATCGACACGACGGCGATCGGTGCCGCGCCCCTACGCCCGATCGTCTCGAGCACCGCGCTCGTCCAGTCGCCGTCGCCGGGCCGACGGATCGTATCGACCTCGAAGCCTTGCCCTTCGGCCCGGCTCATCCACTCGAGGACGGGCGCGGTGTGATCGTCCTCGAGGACCAGAACGCGTGATCCCCGGGGCACATCGAGCACCTTCGCTGCGGTCGACACCCCGTAGCCGACCGATGACACCAGGGCTACGTCGTCCGGCTCGGCATTGATGACCTGGGCCGCCGCCGCGCGGGTGCGCTCATACATTGCATCTGCGAAGTCGGGCGCCAGCCTCCAAGGCTGCGCCTTGCGGGCCGCACCGCGCACGCCCGCCTCCACCACCGCCTTCGGAATGGGGCTCCAGCCCGCGGCATTGAAGTAGGCGACGTCGCGGGGGATATCGAACAGCGCGCGCTGCGATGCTAGCATCGTTGCAAATCCTGTTTGTTGGTGGCCATCTTATCGGTGATCGGCGGAGACAATCGCATCCGCAACCCCATCGGACAATCGAGCAAAAATTATCGGGAGCATTCGCATGCGCGGCCGTGACGTCTTCATGCAGACCCTCGTCGCCCAGGGAGTCGAGCGCATTTTCGGCAATCCGGGCACCACGGAGAGCCCATTGCTGGACAGCTTGGCCGCCTACCCCTCGATCCGCTACGTGACGACGCTGCAGGAATCGATCGCGCTCTGCGCCGCAAGCTACTATGCGCAGGCCTCCGGCAAGACCGGCGTCGTCTCCCTGCACGTCGCTCCAGGGCTCGGCAACGCCATCGGCATGATGTACGGCGCGCTGCGCTCCGGCTCGCCTATGGTCATCACCGCCGGCCAGCAGGACACGCGCATCAGGCTGAACAATCCCGTCCTCGGCCACGACCTCGTCGCCATGGCAGCGCCCGTGACGAAATGGTCGGTCCAGGTCGAGCGCGCCTCCGAAATGGGCCCCGTCCTCCGTCGCGCCTTCAAGGTCGCCAACGACGGCCCGCCTGGACCCGTGTTCGTCGGCCTGCCGATCGATGTCATGGAGCAGGAGACGAGCGTCGGTCCGGCCGAGCCGGCTAGCCTGTGGCGCACGCCGCATCCGGAGCCGAAGGGCATTGCGGCCATCGCCGAGGCTCTGCTCGCGGCTGAACGCCCGGTGATCGTCGCCGGTGACGATATCGCCCGAGCCGGCGCCTCGGCCGACCTCGTCCGGCTTGCCGAGTTGGTTGGCGCTTCCGTTTGGCTTGAAGGCCTCAAGCTGCACATGCCATTCCCGACCGCGCACCCCTCGGCCCGCCTTGGCCTGCCGCTCGATTCCGCCGCCATCGCCAAGGCCCTCGGTTCGGCTGACATGGTGCTCCTGGTCGGCGGCTCCTTCTTCGAGGATGTCTGGTACGCTGCCGAAGGCCCGTTCCCCGCAGGCGCCAAGGTCGCGCAGATCGAGGCGAGCCACGAGCGCCTCGCCTACGGCGTCGCCCCTGGGCTGGGGCTGGTCGGCTCGATCCGTCATGCGCTCGCCGGCCTCGTCGCCGAGATCGACCGCGCCGCGTCCGCCGACTATCGCGGCGCCGCACGCCAGCGCAACAAGGCGTTGGCCGTCCTCAAGGACAAGGAGAATGCCGTCCAGAAGATACGCGCCGAGAAGGCCTGGGACCGCGAGCCGATCTCCATGCCCCGCGTCATGGCCGAGATCCGCGATGCCCTTCCGCCCCGCGCGATCGTCGTCGACGAATCGATCACCGCTTCCATCGATCTCGCGCGCACGCTCGATTTCAGCGGCCCCGGCGACTACTACGGCGCCCGTGGCGGCGGCATCGGCCAAGGTGTCGCCGGAGTCCTCGGCGTCGCGGTGGCCCAGCCCAGGCGTCCCGTTCTGTGCATCTCGGGAGACGGCTCGGCCATGTATGCCATCCAGGCCCTCTGGACCGCGGCGCACGTCGGGCTTCCGATCGTGTTCGTCATCCTCGCCAACCGCGAGTATCGCGTCCTCAAGCACAACATCGACGTCTACCGGCAGAAGTTCGACATCGTCTCGCAGGAACCCTACGCCCACATGGACCTCGCGGGCCCACCGCTCGGCTTTGTCGAGATGGCCAACGGCATGGGCGTCCCCGCCACCCGTGTGATCAAGCCCGGCGACGTCGGCGCGGCTATCAAGGCCGCCTTCGCCTCCGGCAAGCCGCATCTGGTCGAGGTGGCGATCGAGGCGAAGCGCTGACGCCTCGGCCGAGACCGTGTCCGGGACCGACCCGGGCACGGCTTTCCGTATCTGAGCCTGGCGGCCGTTACCCCACCGCGCCGCCCATGGCACCCGCATGCCTCAGGCTCTCCGCCGTCCCGAGCGAATGCGAATGCAGCGGCGTCGCCATCGCGTGCACGGCGGGCAGCACCTCCTTCGCAAACAGTTCGAGGCTCCTCCTGGCCTCTGCCGGCTCCTTCGCCCCGTGCTGTGGATGCACGATCAGGTACTCGAGGCTGATCCGCTCCTGTACGTGCGCAATCTTGGCGATGATTTCCTCCGGCGTGCCGATCAGATGGCAGTCCTCCGACAGGATGCTCTCGTCCTCGCGCAGCTCGCGGCCTTGGCGGAAGACCTTGGCATAGTCCTCGTAGCCCGGCGCATCCGCGAACGACGGCGCGTTCCACACCGCATAATGGTTGCGCGCGGCCCAACCCTGCTCGGCCGCATGCTTGCGCGCCCGCTCCAGCTCGGCTTTGTCGTGCGAGCAGTGCAGGTACATCATGCAGGTCGGCTGGTCCGGCCCCATCCCCCTCTGTGCCCGTATGGCGTTGAATTTCGCGACACCCTTCGCCATCGTCTCGAGCGACACGGCTGTCACGAACATCTGGCCGAGGCCCATGTCGGCCGCCACTTGCATCGACGACGGCGTGTTGAATGCGCCCTTGATGTCCCGGAACAACTCGCCCCGATGCCGCGCAGCCGGCCGGACGGTCGTCGGCGGTATCTCGTAGTGCTTGCCCTTGAACTCGAACCGGTCCGCCTCCGAGCGCCGCAGGATCTCGATCATCTCGGCGAACCGCTCCCGCGCTTCCCCACGGTCGACACCGAAGCCGGCATACTCGTGCGCCGAGATGCCCCGCCCGATGCCGATGTGCAGCCGCCGCCCTCCGAGCAGCAGATCGAGCATCGCGATCTCGTGGGCGAGTTTCACCGGCTGCCACCACGGGGCGACGATCACCGCCGTGCCCATGTTGACGCGGCGCGTGCGACCAGCCCAAAAAGCAAGCCACTGCAGCGGATTGCCCTGCATCGAGTAGGGTGAGCCGTAGTGCTCCGCGCACCAGATGGCATCGAAGCCCAACGGCTCCACCATGTCGCCGAGCTTCATGGTCTCGTCGTGGATGGCGACATCGGACATCGCCGGCGGCTTTGCGTAGTCGCCAGCCAACATGCGATCCCAGTCGCGGTGATTGTAGCTCGTGACCATGACGCCGACTTGCATCGCGCGTGTTCCTCCTCGCTCTCGTTCAAGTCGCAGCGGGCCGGCAGCGCATGCCGTCGGCCCGAGCCTTCAATCACTTCCGGATCAGCCGCCCGGTCGGCGACGCGAAGCCCTGCATGGAGCGCACGCGCTTGTCGAGCCACCAGCCGTACTCCGGTCCCCAGTCCTCGAAGTGCTCGTTGACGCCGAGGTCGTGGCCCCAGTGGTTGACGATGTTCGGGTTGAATTGCGCCTGCCGGCCGATGGCGATCAGGTCCGCCTGGCCCTCCTGCAGGATCGCCTCGGCCTGATCGCCCTCGAGGATCAGGCCGACCGCCATCGTCGAGATGCCGGCCTCGGCCTTGGCCCGCTGCGCAAACGGCACCTGGAAGCCGGGCGACCGCGTCACCGGCGCCGCCGTTGCCGAGCCGAGCAGACCACCGGACGAGCAGTCGAGCACGTCGACGCCGCGCGCCTTGAGCTCGCGCGCCAGAACCACCGTGTCGTCCATCTGCCAGCCTTCCTGCGTGCCGTCGACGGACGACACACGGAAGAACAGCGGCGTGGCATCCGGGATCGATGCGCGTACGGCCTCGGCCACCTCGAGGGGGAAGCGCATACGGCCCTTGATGTCACCGCCGTAGGCGTCGTTGCGCGTGTTCGAGACCGGCGACAGGAACGAAGCGAGGAGATAGCCGTGCGCGCCGTGGATTTCGACGATCTCGAAGCCGACGCGCACCGCCCGCTTCGCTGCCGCCGCGAACGCGCCGACGATTTCGGTGATCTCGGAGGTCGAGAGCTGATGCGGCGTCGGCCACTCCGGCCCGATCTTGACCGTCGTCGGGCCGACGGGCTGCCAGCGTTGGCGGCCCTGGCGGACCTCCTTGTCGGTCAACGCTCCGTTGCCTTCCATCGCCGACTGCATGCCGGCCTTGCGGCCCGCGTGCGCGAGCTGGATGGCTGGCACGGCGCCCTCCTCCTTGATCAGCTCGATCACGGGCTTGAAGGCCTGGGCCTGCGTCTCGTTGAAGATGCCGAGATCCATGTCCGAGACCATGCCGCGACGCTCGACGGCCGCCGCCTCGGTCATAACGACGCCGAAGCCACCCTGTGCGAACTTGCCCAGATGCACGGTATGGAACGTGCCGCATACACCCTCGCGGGCCCGATAGTGGACCATCGGCGCCAGAACCGTGCGGTTCTTCATGGTCACCCCACGGATGGTGTAGGGCTGGAACAGAAGCGGCCGCGCGCCCTTGCGCTTGTCGATCTCGGTGTTCATGTGGGTTTCCCGTCTCGTGACGTCTGGTGCAGGACCGATTGGTCCGGGAGATGCCATAGTATTCGCCCGACTTCGCCGCCCCGCAAGATGGAGCAGCAGCGCGGCAGTTCGGCCACACCGGGCTTGAGCGGATCCCTGCGAACGTCGTAAATGCGCCAGCGTGTTTCTTTACGTCTCTGTGGGGAGGCGGCGCGTCGGATTGGGGGGGGGACGATGGGAGGCCGCGGACTCGAGCGCCTGACCACCGTCCTCGCTGACGCGGAGACGCTGGCGAGGAGGCGTTCGCTCACCGAGCCCGAACTCGCCGCGTCGCTCGACGACATCTACCAAGGCTTCTTCGAGGCGGATTTTTCCGACTACGACCTCGGCGAGGTGCGGCGCTTGGCACCTGATCTCATCGCTCGCAATTTCGACGCCTATCTGTCGCTCCGCGATGCCATCGCCGGATGGTATGCCGAAGGGCTTATGAGCCGGCGCGTGCAGATTGCCATTCGCAACGTCTTCCGCGCCGCGCGCTATGCCCGCGACCTTCTCGGCGAGATCCTGCTCGAGCATCCCCGTCTTGGGCGCAAAGAGAATACGCACTCAGCGTTCGCTGGACCGGAGATCTGCACCCAGAGGCACCCCGCCCTTGGCCCCGGGCCCATCGAGCTGAGGCCCGGCGACGTGCTCCTCCAGCGTGGCAGGGTGCACAACAGCGCCGCCATCGCCCGCATCGGCGACGTCGATTCCCAGTTCAGCCACGTCTCGATCGTGGCCCCCGAAGCCGACGGCAAACTCGTCATGGTCGAGGCCCTGATCGAGGAGGGCTCGATCGTCACCTCGCTCGACGCGGCACTGGCACACGGCATCGGTCGCGCCATCCTGTTCCGCTGCCGCGACCGCGAGCTGGCGGAGCGGTCGTCACGCATGATCCGCGAGGCGATCTTCCGCACCAACGCGCCCGTCGGGGCCCGGATCCTCTACGACTTCACCATGGAGGTCGGCGGCTATCAGGAGCTCTATTGCGCCAAGCTCGTCCGCCTCGCCTATTCGATGGGCTCCACCGGCGATCTTCAGTTGCCGACCTTCGCCACGCGGCTCGACATGACGAACCGCGACTTCGTCGGCCGCATCGGCGTCACGGCCACGCATACGTTCGCGCCTGGCGACATGGAGCTGGAGCCCGGCTTCGATATCGTCGCCGAGTGGCATGACTATCGCGTCAGCTCGGAGCTGCGCCTCAAGGACATGATCATGCTGAAGCTCTTCGAATGGATGGAGAGCCACGACTATCGCTTCCGGCCGACTTTGTTTGCCCGCTTCATCGGTCGCTTCGGGGCCGCCACCGCCCATTGGCCATCCTTCCTGCAAGGGCTGGCCAAGCGCGTTGCCGGCAAGGTGCCGCCCAACATGGGTGCCGAGGCCGTCACGGCCGTCGCCATGCTGCACTGGACGGCCGAGGAGCTTTACGCCGAGCTGCGCAAGCTTGAGGACGAGGCCGTACGCGAGACCGGGCGCCAGCTCCACCCCCGCGTTGTGCTCGCCCATCTCGAGCGCATGCGCGCCGAGCGCGGCAGCCGGATCGGGTATCTCGCCACGGGGCAAGGCTGAAGGTCGGTTCCGTAGGCCGCCGCGCTTGTGCAGGGTCGGGGTTGGGCCCTACTCTCCCCGCAATCGAAGCCGATGGAGAGGATGCCATGGCCACTTACATTCCAAGCCCGAGAGACTGGGTCCGCGAGCAGGTCGAACTCTATGAATCGAGCGGCGGCACCAAGGGTACGACGTTGCGCGATACGGGCCTGCCCTGCATTCTTTTCACCCATACCGGCAACAAGACCGGAGCCGTCCGCAAGACACCTCTGATGCGCGTCAAGGACGGCGACAGCTATGTTCTTGTCGGCTCCGTCGGCGGCGCACCGCAAGACCCCGTCTGGGTGCACAACCTGCGAGCCAATCCCGATATCGAGCTGCGCGACTGCACCGAGGTCTGGCCGATGCGGGTCCGCGAAGTGACCGACGCTGCCGAGCGCGCCCGCCTCTGGGCGCTGGCCGTTGCCGCTTTCCCACCCTACGACGACTACCAGAAGAAAACGACGCGCCGCATCCCGGTGTTCGTCGCCTCCCCCCGCTGAGCCGCGGACAATCGACCGGCATCACCGTCCCGAAGGAAAATTCCCGTGCAGAAGCGCAAGCTCGGCAAGAGCAACCTCGAGATCGCCCCCCTCGTCTTCGGCGGCAACGTATTCGGCTGGACCGTCGACGAGCCCGCCTCCTTCAAGATCCTCGACGCTTTCCTCAATGCTGGCTTCAACTGCGTCGACACCGCCGACGTCTACTCGAAATGGAAGCCCGGCAACTCGGGCGGCGAGAGTGAGATCATCATCGGCAACTGGTTCAAGGCGCGCGGCAACCGCTCGAAAGTCATCCTCGCCTCCAAGTGCGGGCTCGAGATGGCGCCCGATAAGAAGGGCCTGTCGAAAGCCTATATCCTGCGTGCCGTGGAGGACTCCCTGAAGCGGCTCAAGACCGACTACATCGACCTCTACCAGTCCCACCGCGACGACAACGTCACGCCCGTCGACGAGACCATGGAGGCCCACGCCCAGCTGGTGAAGGCCGGCAAGGTGCGTGTCGTCGGCGCCTCGAACTTCAGCGCGGAGCGCCTGCAGGCCTCCCTCGACGCCAGCGCCAAGGCCGGCATCCCGCGCTACGAGACGCTGCAGCCGCTCTACAGCCTCGTCGAGAGAAAGGAATTCGAGGGACCTCTCCAGGATCTCTGCGTCAAACAAGGGATCGGCGTGATCCCCTTTTACTCGCTGGCCTCTGGCTTCCTTACCGGCAAGTACCGCACCGAGGCCGATCTGGCGGGTAAGGCGCGCGCTGCCGGCGCCGGCAAGTATCTCAACCCGAAAGGCCTAGGCATCCTGAAAGCCCTGGACGACGCCGCCAAGACGCACAACGCCACGCAAGCCCAGGTGGCGCTTGCCTGGCTGCTGGCGCAACCCGCAATCGCGGCGCCGATCGCCAGCGCCACCAGCCTCGAGCAGCTATCCGATATCCTTAAATCGACGACGCTGAAGCTCGACCAAGGCTCGCTCGCCGCTCTCGACACGGCGAGCGCTTGAAGCCCAGTTGCCGCGTCGGCGAGTTTCCCGCCGGCGCGGCGTGCCGTCATCCGATGCGCGGCGCGTCCAGCTTATGGACGATGCCCTCGGTCTCTGGCTTCCACGCGGGGTAGCGCTTCAGGATCAGCGGGTCGTGGCCGGGGATCACGTTCTTGAGCTTGCCGGCGGCCATCGCTTGCAGACGGTCGTAGGACTTGAGCGTCGCCTCCTGATCGATGGTGATGAAGAACGGCCGGCGCTGCTCGATGTTGGCATAGAAGTGGACGACGTCTGCCGCCAGTACCACGGGGCCGTGGGCGGTGTTGACGGTGATCGCCTGGATGCCCTTCGAGTGGCCCGGGCAGTGATGCACCGTGATGCCCGGCGCGATATGGCCGTCACCGTCATGGAAATGTACGCGGCCCGAGTAGACGTGACGCACCATCTGGCAGACGTGGTCGGCGGTGAAGGGCATACGCATCGACGCCTCGCACATGCACGGACCGGTGGCATAGGCCATCTCGGACGTCTGCAGGTGGAACTTGGTATTGGCGAACTGGTCCATCGTGCCGGCATGGTCGAAGTGGAGATGCGTGATGATCGTCTCCTTGATCGAGTCCGGGGCGATGCCGATGCGCTTCAGCACCTCGATCGGCTCGACTGTGATCTTGCGGCCGCGCGCGGCAGCCTCCTTATGGTCGAATCCGGTGTCGACCAGGATGGTGCGGTTGGCATTTCGGATCAGGAACACGAAATAATCGATCGGCATCGCCGAGGCGTGGTCGTCGGGTATCGGGTTCATGAAGTTGTCGGCGGCCTTGCGGGCGGTGTTCTCGCCATACTTGAGGGCGAGAATCTCATAGGTCTCGGACATCGGGTTCCTCCGGAGGCTCTGTTGGCATGCCAGCATGA
>LNDR01000333.1 GCA_001464755.1 Rhizobiales bacterium Ga0077524 | reverse complement strand
TCCATCTCTCCCGATGCTGCACGCATCAGTTCGATCACGGATCACCGGACAACTCGTGTGCTACTGGAACCGGACATATCGTGTGCTGGCGACACGCGGAAACCCGCCCCTTTGACGCTTCGATCCGCCTCGCCCATCATCTCCCGAAAGCCTTCGAAGCCAACCGGGAGCCGCCCATGACTGCCTACCAGCACATCTTGTACGAGGTCTCCGACGGCGTCGCCCGTATCACGCTGAACCGGCCTGAGAAGCGCAATGCGCTGTCCATCGCGCTGCTGAAGGAATTCAACGACGCCTTGTGGGAGGCCGACAGCGACAAGTCCGTGCACTGCGTCATTCTGCGGGGCGCCGGCAAGTCGTTCTGCGCGGGTTATGACATTTCGCCCACCCCCCAGCCGCCATCGAATGCCGGCCCCGAGGCCAAGGTTTATCGGAGCGGCGGCATCTACAACAACCCGACCATCGACGATGACATCTGGCGCCTGGAGTACGCCCAGCGGCTGCGCATGGTTCTGTTCGACATGCACAAGCCGGTGATCGCCGAGGTACACGGCTACTGCATTGCTGGCGGTAGCGACATCGCGCTTCTGGCCGACATCGTTATCGCCGCCGACGACGCCGTCATAGGCTTCCCGCCGGCCCGCGACCTCGGCTCGCTGCCGAACCAGATGTGGGTCTACAACTGCGGACCCCAGTGGGCGAAGCGCCTGCTGCTGACCGGCGACACCATCACCGGCCGCGAGGCGCAGATCATCGGCCTCGTCATGAAGGCTGTGCCGCCTGAGCATTTGCGCAACGAGGTCGAGGGCCTCGCAGCCAGGATGGCGCTGATAGACCCCGACCTGCTTGCTGCCAACAAGCGCATCGTCAATCTGGGTCTCGAGTTGATGGGCGCGCGAACCCTCCAGCGCCTCGCCGCCGAGAACGACGGCCGCGCACACCTCGCCCCCGGCACGCAACGCTTTCGTCGGCTTGCCCAGGGCGAGGGCCTCAAGGCCGCCCTCAAGGCCCGCGACGCCGAGTTCGGCGATGGCCGCGCCCGCGTGGAAGGTCCCGAGATTCGCGACGAGCGCGGCTATCTGATCGACAAGTAGGTTTGTCCCTGAGCCGAGGTGCAATTCCGCAATGTCCCGCATTGCAACCGCGCCGCCAATAGGCAACCTTTCGTATGATCGCGATAGACTTGGAGCAGAGACGACGATGAGCACGGCTGTCCGGATCGATCCTGCGACGGGTCGAAAGATCTTCAATACGCGCGCGGCCAAAGCCACGGAAAAAATCGCCGGCAAGGGCTATTCCATCGTCACCGACGAGCGGCTGAAAACCTTGCCGCCGCCGCCGCCCGGCGCCGTATTCAACGCCGAGGAGCAGCGCAAGTACCGTGAGTACAAGGAGGCGCGGCAGGGCGCAGCCGACTACATCGCGATGGAAGGCGAGTTCGCGAAATACCTCGAGGACGTCTACTCGGAACCGCCCGTCGAGCGCGAGGCTTTGACCGACGAGTGCGAGATCCTGGTCATCGGTGCGGGCTTCGGTGCACTTTTGCTTTGGTATCGCCTGCGCGATGCCGGTTTCACCGACGTGCGCTTCTGCGAGAAGGGCGGCGACGTCGGCGGCACTTGGTACTGGAACCGCTACCCTGGCATCGCCTGCGACGTCGAGAGCTACAGCTACTTGCCGCTGCTCGAGGAGATGGGCCACATACCCGCGATGAAGTTCGCATCGGGCTTCGAGATCCTCGAGTACTGCCAGACGATGGCGGAGCGCTTCGGCTTCTACGACCGTTGCTTGTTCCACACCACGGTCGAAAGGACGGACTGGGACGAGGCAGGCGGCCGCTGGATCATCAAGACCGATCGCGGCGATGCCATGCGCGCGCGCTACGTGGTGCTGGCGAACGGCATCCTGACCACCCCGAAGCTCGCGCGCATCTCCGGGATGGAGACGTTCAAGGGCGAAGCATTCCACACCTCGCGCTGGAACTACCACATCGACCTGAATGGGAAGTGCGTCGGCATAATTGGCACAGGCGCGACGGCGGTGCAGGTCGTGCCCGAGATCGCCAAGGTCGTGAAGGAGCTTTACGTATTCCAGCGCACGCCGTCGTCCATCGACGTTCGCGATCAGCGTGCGACGACGCCGGATGAGTATGCGACGTGGCCGAACGAGCCGAATTGGGCGGTGCAACGCCGCGAGCGCTTGGCAACGATCTCGGCTGGCCGCACTGCCCTCCAGGGCAACGATGATTTTCTGGCCGGTAAAGTTCAGGATTATCGGGAGCGCAGGCAGCACAATCGTCAACTGACACCGGAGGAGATGATCCAGCGGCAGCTCGAGAGTAACTTCCGGATCATGGAGCAGATCCGCGCCCGCGTGGCTTCGATCGTGAAGGACTCCAAGACGGCGGACGCTCTGAAACCTTACTATCCCTATGGCTGCAAGCGCCCGACCTTCCACGACGAGTATCTGCCGACGTTCAATCTTCCGCACGTTCATCTGGTCGACACCGCGCCGACGGGTGTGAGCGAGATCAACGAGCGTGGCGTCGTGCATGACGGCGTCGAGTATCCGCTCGACGTGCTGATCTACGCCACTGGCTTCGAGTGGATGGGCACCGGCTCCTTCAACATGATCCGCGGCAGGGACGGCATCACTCTGAAGGAAAAATGGGAAAAGGAAGGCACGAGGACATTTCTCGGCATGCATTCCAGCGGGTTCCCGAACCTCTTTATTATGAATGGTCCGCAAGGCGGCGGCGGTCAGTTCAATTTCACCCGCGTTTCCGAGATGCACGCGAGCTACATCGTCTGGGCGCTCCAAACCGTCCAACAGCACGGCGCGCGTTCGATCGACGTCACGCGGGAGGCCGAGGACGAGTATGCCCAGCACTGCGCGGAGATGGATCTTCTCTCTGCGCCGTTACGAGATTGCGTCTCCTATTACAACGGTGACGGCAAAGCGAAGCCCGGCAGCTTGGCCTACTACGGCGGCGGACAGCGCTGGCACGAGCGGCGCACAGCCGCCCAGAAATCGATGGCGCCATACGTGCTGGAGAAAGAGCCGAGGTCTCCGGCACCGGCGAAGGCCGCGGAGTAGATCGGCCCGAAATCTCGCGCCTGTACGCACATGTCGAGGCGGCGAGCGTCGCTTACGCGCGCGCCTTTGCCGCTATTCGCTCCGCCATAGCAATCACCCGATCGGCTCGATAAACGATCGGGTAATCGATGAACTTGCCTTCGAGCTGGATCGAGGCTGATCCGTTCTTCTCCGCCTCGGCGAAGGCCGCGACAACTTTTCTCGACCATTCCACCTCGGCGGCGCTCGGGCTCAACACTTCGTTAACGACCGGCACCTGGTCGGGGTAGATGCACATCTTTCCCTGGAAGCCGAGCCCCTTGATGGTCTCGACGGATCGCCGGAAGCCCTCGGCGTCCTTGATGTCGACCCACACCGTGTCGATCGGCGGCTCGATACCGCCAGCGCGCGAAGCGAGCACGCATTCGGTCCGATAGGGCAGAAGCTCGGTCTCGTCCCGCGACCAGGTCATATTCATGTCGAGTGTGAAATCGCCAGCCCCGAACGCGATCCGCTTCACGCGTGTGCCCGCCGCGCAGATCGCACGGATGTTGGCGAGACCCTTGCCCGTCTCGATGATCGGCACGACGTCGATCGCCCCTTTCGCCAACCCCCGCTCGCGCTCCAGGTTGGTGATCATCCAGTCCGCCGCCCGGATCTCGTCCACGGTCTCGAGCTTGGGCAGGACGATCCCGTCGATGCCCTTCTGCACGACGGCGACGATATCGCCGTAGCCCCGCTCGGTCGACATCGCGTTGACTCGCACGTAGCCGAGGCACCGGCGCGGACCCTGATAGGCCTTCACTATCACTGCCCGGGTCGCCACTTTCTCGGCGATCGGGCATGCGTCCTCGAGATCGAGGATCGTCGCATCCGCTTCGAGGCCCAAGGCTTTTTCGACCCGCCGCGGATGGTTGCCCGGCGCAAACAGGAAAGAGCGAAACACGGTCATTGTCAGGTCTCTCGGGTCAGAGGTGGATGCCAGCACGCGGCCTTGTCTGGTCGCGCGCGGCTCTTCGT
Organism: Rhizobiales bacterium Ga0077524; assembly: GCA_001464755.1. Classification (GTDB taxonomy): domain Bacteria; phylum Pseudomonadota; class Alphaproteobacteria; order Rhizobiales; family Hyphomicrobiaceae. The sequence goes on along the minus strand of LNDR01000333.1, from coordinate 19,299 downwards.
AGACGCTGGGATTAACACCTAGTTCACCAATCCGGACGGTGCAACGCGGACCGCACACCGGGCCTTGGGTGGCCGATCGTCGGAGTGCGGAAGACGATTGTTAACCTCGACGTGCGAAACGATGAGTGGGGCATGGACTGTCGGTCCGTGTGACGAGTGCTTTTCGTATCCGGGTGAGCGTCTATGGCGGTGAAAGTCAGGAGGGAGCGGCCAGACCAGCGGCGGCACCACCGTGTCACCGCGCCGCTTTACGTTACGCTGGCTGGCCATCGCGTCAAAGCAGCCGACTGGAGCCTCGGCGGTCTTCGTGTCGAGGGCTTTCCGGGCGAGTTGCCCGCGCCTCATACCCCGCTCGATCTCGTCCTGACGCTCCCCTTCCAGGGTTTCGATGTGACGTTCGACGCGAAAGCGGAGGTCGTTCGCTCGAACCCGGACGCCCGCATGCTCGCGGTGCGCTTCATCGAGCTCGGCGAGCGCGAGCGCGAGCTGATGAGCCATTTCCTCGAGGAACTCGTTCGCGGTTCTATGGTGGACGTCGAGGACACCATCCAGCGCATCGACGTTCCTGTGACGCCGGCCTCGCTGCAGCCCGATCTCAATCCGTCGCGCCAGGTGCCGGTCAAGCGCTGGCCAGCCAAAATGATCGCCATGTCGGCCTTCTATGCGGTGGCCGGGTTGCTGATCTTCGGCTATGCGGCGGTTCTTTCGTACACGAACTTCTTCCGCATGGAAGTTCGCACTGCCGTCATCACCGCGCCCCTGGAAACGGTCACGGCGACCGCCGACGGTCGTGTCGGGTGGACCGACGTCAAGCCTGGTGACACCGTCAAAGCTGGTGAAGTGGTCGTCAAGCTCGTCGACAGCCAGCTTCAGCGCGAGCTTGAGTTGGCCGAGATTGCTGTCCAGGAGCGCAAGGCCAAGCTCGGCAATCTCAAGCAGCGCCATCTCGAGGAACTCGACCGCATCAAGGGCTATGCGGCTATTGAGATGAAGAACATCGAGCAGACCAAGATCGAGCTGCAGGCCCTGTCGCAGCAGCTCAAGATCGCGAACCAGCAGGAGCAGCGCCTCCGGCAGCTGAATCAGCAAGGCTACGCGACCGCTGCCAAGCTCGAAGAGGCAGCGCGTCAGGTCATCACGCTGCGCAAGGACTTGCAGGTCCGCCACGTCGAACTCGCGGCGCGGATCCAATTGTCGGAGCAGAATGTCGGCAAGCGGCTTTACTCGGGCAATGCAACCATAGGCAGCGCCGATCTGACCGGCCGCAAGATCGAGATCGAGGCTGACATTCGGCTCGGCGAGCACGAAATCAAGCTGGCCCAGCAGCGCTACATCGCATCGCTTCGCCACCAGGACCGTCTCGCGGTTCGGGCCCCGTTCGACGGCGTCGTTCTCGATCTGCCGCGCCTCGACGACGCGAGCGTCCGCCGCGGCGACGTGATCGCGGTCATCGAGCAGCGCAAGAAGCGCGAGGTCACCGCCTGGCTCAATCAGGACGAGGTCCTGCGCGTCGGCCAGGGTGACGAGGCGACACTGTTCGTGCCGGCCCTGAACGAGACGCTGAAGGCAAAGGTCACGCGCATAGACCGCACGTCCTCCTTCGTCGACGAGCAGAACCGCTCTCACAATCCGGGTTACCGGTGGCGCGGCCCTGTCGATCGTACCGCCAAGGTAACGCTGGCCTTTGTCGATCCTCAGCGCGTTGCCGATGCCGACCGCTATCGCTCGGGTCTGCCGGTCGTGGTCATTTTCCCGCAGCGCTCGACCAACTCGATCTTCGCCTCTCTCGGTCAGTCGACTGGCACCAGCCGATAGGACAGCGTGGCATGGCCGGGCTTCAAGCTGCCATCGCAGAGATCGACTCGCCAGACCAGCCGCTGCCCCGTTTTGCGAAATGGTCGCCGCTGGTTCAAATGCGCCTGCTGGCTTATTTCTGCGTCTGTCTCATCGGGCTCCAATTGCTGCCCAACTCGATCTGGGATCCCGAGGCCCGCGAGATCGTCTACGTCATCGGAATACTCGGCATCTGGCGCTACGGCTGGTGGTTCAACCACTGGATGCGCGCACTCATCTACGAGCGCGTGACTTACCCGCGCAGACGCGACCTCGCCGCCGAGTTGTGGCAATCCGGCTGGCGCCCGCGCCATATCCACGTGCAGATGACCACCTTTCGCGAGCACCGCGAGATCAGCGAGGCGGTGATACGCTCGCTCTGTCGCGAGTTCCGTGAAGCCGGTGTGCCAGCGACGATCTGGCTCGGCTCGAGCGAGCGCGAGGACGAGGACAAGATCGCGCGGCACTTGAAGCTCGTCGGCAGCGACCTCGACATCACATTACGCATCATCCGCCAGAACCAGCCGGGAAAGCGCGTCGCCATCGCACTGATCCTGCGCGCAATGGCCCGGGCCGGTCTCGCCAAGGACGATCTCGTCATCTTCATGGACGGCGACTTCGTATTCCATCCCGGGCTGGTCAGGAAGTGCACGCCGCTCTTCGCGCTCGATCCAGAACTCCACGCCCTGACGACCGACGAGCACGTCATGGTGCGAGGCCCCAGCTGGATGCAATCGTGGCTCAACATGCGCTTTGCGCAGAGACGGCTCGCGATGTGCTCGCACGCCTTGTCCGAGCGGGTCCTTACCTTGACGGGCCGTTGCTCCATGTTCCGGGCCGAGCACATCACCAGCCACGAGTTCATCCGCTTGCAAGAGGCCGACTACCTGGACCACTGGCTCTGGGGCACGTTCCGCTTCCTCTCCGGCGACGACAAGAGCACCTGGTACACGCTCCTGAAGCGCGGCGTGAAGATGACCTATGTCCCCGACGCCTCGGGCACCACGATCGAGGTTGTCGAAGGGTCCGGCGCCAAGCGCATGGTCGAAAACTTGAGGCGGTGGTCCGGCAACATGCTGCGAAACGGCTATCGCGCCATCATGCTCGGCCCCCGCGCGATGCCATTTTTCATATGGTGGTGCTGCGTAGACCAGCGCATCGCCATGTGGACCATGCTTTTCAGTCCGATGCTCGCTCTCGCCGGAGCGTTGAAGCTAGGCAGCGGATATATCGTTGCTTACATCCTTTATATTGCGATAACGCGCGCACTGCTGGCTATAGTGTTATTTACCTACGCGCGCCGCGTGGATCTGAATTATATCTGGTGTCTCTACGTCAATCAGCTTCTGAATGCCGCCGTCAAGATCTACATGATGTGGCGGCTCGCCAAGCAGAAATGGGCGAACCGAGGCAACCAAAAGCAGGGATCGACGGGCGATAGCGCCCTCGAGACGTTCCGCGGAGCGATGGCGATCTATCTGACGGTATTGTCCGCGTGCTCGATTCTGGTCGTCGTCATGATTTACACCGAGTTGTTGACCGTTCCGAGCTTCGATCTCGTGGTCTCTCTGGTTTTTGGATAGATCCATAAAATCCAATCGGTTCCCTTCAGCCAACCACGACGATTTTCGGCCAAAGTCTGTTCGTCCGGGGATTGCGGGGGAAATGCGCTGTCGCGTCAAGCGGCGGCAGACCTCGCACCGGCACGCTAGGTGCCCAGCGAGAAGGCCCCTGCGTGCCCGGAGGAGGACAGGCGAGTAGCGGGAGCGTGGACAAGTATGACAGTACTGGCGTCATCCGATGCGGTGGTTGAGAAATCCGCGACAAACGGCCAAGTTCTGGGCGTTGTCGATCTGCGCCCGTCGATCAGCGTGATCGGGTTGGGCTACGTCGGCGCCGTGTCGATGGCCTGCCTGTCGCATCTCGGCTTTCGCATGGTCGGGGTCGACGTGTCTTTCGAGAAAGTGCGCTCCATCAAGGAAGGACGCGCGCCGATCGTCGAGGCGCGCCTCGGCGAGTTGTTGGCCGAAGGTGTCGAGAAGGGGCGCATCGACGCGACCCAGAATCTGATCGCGGCTGTACTCGAGACCGACGTGACGTTCATGTCGGTTGGCACTCCGACCGCCGCCGACGGCGGCTGCGATTTCAGCTATGTTCGCCAGGCCAGCCGCGCCATCGGCCAGGCCCTTGCCCTCAAGTCCGCCCGGCACGTCGTGGTGCTCCGATGCTCGGTGCCGCCTGGCACCACTCTCGATGTCGTCGTACCCGAGATCGAAAAAGCCTCGGGCAAGAAGCTCGGCCGGGATTTTGGCGTTTGCTTCAATCCGGAGTTCCTGCGCGAAGGGGTTGCCGTTGCGGACTTCTTCGCACCGCCGAAGACGGTGGTCGGCACCTCGGACGAGCAGACGGCCGGGCAGGTCGCGGCTATCTACGGGGCGGTCGATGAGCGCGTCATTTTCACGTCCATCGAGGCGGCGGAGATGGTCAAATACGCCGACAACGTCTGGCACGCGACCAAGGTCGCGTTCGGCAACGAGATCGGACGCCTGTGCAAATCGCTCGGTATTGACAGCCATGACGTCATGGACATCTTTGTCCAGGACAAGAAGCTGAACCTGTCGCCTTACTATCTGCGTCCCGGTTTTGCTTTCGGCGGATCTTGCCTGCCGAAAGAAGTGCGCGCCGTTGCCCACATCGCCAAGTGTCAAGGCGTGAGCGTACCGCTGGTCGACAGCCTGATGGCCTCGAATGAGGCGCACATCGACCAGGCCGTCAAGCTGCTCGAGCCGCATGCCGGAAAGCGGATCGGCTTCCTCGGCGTCACCTTCAAGCCAGACACCGACGACATGCGCGAAAGTCCGACCCTGGCGCTGATGGCGCGCCTCCTGGCCAAGGGCGAGCAGCTCTCGGCATACGATCCGAACCTCGACTTCGGGCCCCATCTCCAAGGCCAGATCGACTACGTGAAGCATGCCAGCCCTGCGCAGGCCAAGCTGATGGACGCCCTGTCCACAATGGTCGTTGACGATGCCGCGACCCTCGTCGGGGGTTCCGACGTCATTGTCGTCAGCCATGCGACGGCAGAGTTCCGAGCTGCCGTAGCCACTTCTGCTCCCGGAGTGCACGTGCTCGACCTGGCGCGCCTCTATCGCGAACTCCCCACCAACGCAGAATATCAGGGAATTGCCTGGTAGCGTTTATCAAAGATAAAGCTGAAGAAGTCGCCGCCGATACTGGCGGCTTTTTCAGCTCCAGAAAGATAAAAATTGAGATGGATTTTAATAACATGCATGCGGAGGAATGAACTGGATATTCCAAGTCGAGGCTTATTGTCGGAGTCCAGGGTCGAAGAGTGCGCGTTCTGTCGTGCTCGGCGTCAATCGAGGCTGGTGTGCACGTGGCGCATCGCTCCGACCCTTCGAGGTGGGTGTGCCAGGGAGTGTGAGGTGAGATGAGCACGAGTAAAAATGGAATAGGCGGGCCGCCTGCGCTCGTCGCGGTTGAAGAGTATAGCGGTAAAGTCGTCTTCCAAGGCGAGTCCGCTGGCTACAAGAACGCACTCGGTATGTACACGATCGCCGACGACGGATCGATCTCCGACGTCCGCATCGTCTTCGCGAATGCTTCGCTGAAGAACTCTGGTGGCGATCTGGTAGCCGGCAAATCGGCAGTCGGTCTGGACCTGGCCTTCGGTGACAGGGTCGGCTTCTTCGTCGTGCCGGATGGCTATTCCCAGTCGGGAATGGACAAGCTGCTGTCCGACACGAAGGGAAGCTTCAAGCTCGTCGACGCGAAAGGCAACGCCGGTAACGTCGACGGCGGCGTCGAGCTGAAGCTCGTGCATGTGTCCGAAGCGGGCAAAGAAACCGTCGTCAAGTCGGCCTATGGCACGTCCATCTTCCACAGCGTGGACGATGGCAGCAAAGGTCTGAACGGTGACGGCCTCAATCACGTGAAGACGTCGGTCGATGTCGCGAGCGGCACCGTCAAGCTCGGGTTCGAGGACCTGAAGGGCGGCGGCGACAAGGATTACGACGATACCGTCCTGACGCTGAATGTGGGCAAAGCCAACGCTGCGGCGATCTCCGCCGGCACGGCCGAGTCGCAGGTGGCCGAGGTCAAGGCGAAGGCTGAGCAGGAAGCCAAGGATAAGGCCGAGGCCGAAGCAAAGGCGAAAGCTGAGCAGGAAGCCAAGGAAAAGGCCGAGGCCGAAGCCAAGGCGAAGGCTGAGCAGGAAGCCAAGGACAAGGCCGAGGCCGAAGCCAAGGCGAAGGCTGAGCAGGAAGCCAAGGAAAAGGCCGAGGCCGAAGCCAAGGCGAAGGCTGAGCAGGAAGCCGTGGAAAAGGCCGAGGCCGAAGCCAAGGCGAAAGCTGAGCAGGAAGCCGTGGAGAAGGCCGAGGCCGAAGCCAAGGCGAAAGCCGAGCAGGAAGCCAAGGAGAAGGCTGAGGCTGAGGCTAACGAGGATGACGCTCTCGTCGTTAAGGCGAAGGACGTTGCCGATTTCGATCCGGGCATGACCGTCGAAGGCGATGGCAAAGGCAATGACATTGCCGGTGTCAGCGGTAACGATCATCTCGCAGGCCGCGGCGGCGACGACACGATCGTGGCCGGCGCTGGCAATGCCGTGACCGTTCCGCTCGAGATCGGCGTCGATCTCGTCGACGGCAACAACTCGGAGACGTTGTCGATCGTCATCGGTGACGTGCCGGTCGGCGCAAAGCTGTCGGCTGGTCACGACAACGGTGACGGCACCTGGTTGCTGAAGTCGGGCGATCTGGCTGGCTTGACGATAACCGGCGAAGGGCTTGGCAACTTCAAGCTCTCCGTCACAGCCTCGACCGAGGGCTATTCGAACTTGCAGGCCTCGGCGACGATCGAGGTCACCATGGCGAAGGCTCCCGGCAGCGTGCTGCAGGGTAACGGCGGCAACGACGTGCTCGTCGGAAGCCAGGGTGCCGACATGATGTACGGCGGCACCACGCCGACGGGCGTCGTAAGCACCAAGCCGCATGTGACGACCGTGGCCGACAACGACGTTCTACTTGGCGGTGACGGCGACGACCACATGTGGGGGAACGCTGGCGACGACAAGCTGTTCGGCGAGGCCGGCAACGACATCGTCTATGGCGGCAAGGATAACGACCTTGTCGACGGCGGCGACGGCAATGACGAACTCTACGGCAACTCCGGTGACGATACGCTCGTTGGCGGCGACGGCGACGACCTGCTGATGGGCAACTCCGGCAACGACGAGTTGCACGACGGGGCTGGCAACGACAAGGTCGACGGCGGCTCCGGCGACGACCTTGTTGTCGCTGGTGAAGGCGACGACAGCTACAATGGTGCGTCGGACTATGACGTCATCGACTTCTCCAAGGCCGAAGGCTCGATGAGCATCGACCTGTCGAAAAAGTCGGCTGTCGGCATGGGCAATGACGTTGTCTGGAACTTCGAGAAGGTCATCGGCTCGTCGTTCGATGACTACATGAAGGGCTCCAAGTCGGCCGAGCATCTCGTTGGCGGCGACGGCAACGACGTGCTCCGTGGATTGGGCGGCGCCGACGTCCTGACGGGTGGGAACGGTAGCGATACCTTCCAGTGGCTCGCCAAGGACGTGGTCGACGGCAAGCACCTGGGTGCCGACATCGTCACCGACTTCTCGAAGGAGGACGTTCTCGTCTTCTCGAAGATGTTCAAGAGCGGTTCGTTCAAGAGCATCGACGACGTCGTCAAGGTCGTCGACGACGGAGCGTCGTCTCATGTCTTCGCCGCCATTGGCGGCGAGTGGCAGCAAGTCGTTACCCTCGAAGGCGTCACCGGCTTCGATGCGACCACCATGCACGACAACGGCATGATCCTGGTCTGAGGCAGGCAAGTAGCGATTGATATGCGGCCATCTGTGAAAACGGGTGGCCGCATTGTTTTTTGCAATTGGATTTGGTTTTTGCCAAAATTGCGCAGCATAGCGGTGCGCCTTCATGCTGGAGCTTCAAGAGATGTTGCGACGATAATAATCGTCGATATCGAATACGAGAAAAAACAAGCGGCAATGAGCCGGGCTTTATTTGAGGTTTTGCATCGACCGGTTGACAAGAGCGGTGCCTGTTGCAGCGCGCGAATGACTTCGGGAGAGCAGGCACGTGGCGCAGATCGTCGGGACGGGTGCGATAGACACCATCATTGGCACGCCACAGGCCGACCGGATCGACGCGCTGACAGGCAACGACTCTGTTCTCGCAGGTGACTGCTACGACCTCGTGAAGGGTGGCAACGGCAACGATAGGATGTCGGGCGAGGCCGGCAACGACGCCTTGCTAGGTGGCTATGGCGACGACGCACTGATGGGCGGCACTGGCGATGATCGGCTCGAAGGCAGCGCCGGTCGGGATACCCTGCGTGGCGAGCAGGGCAACGACACGTTGCTGGGCGGCAGCGGCGACGACCTGCAATGGGGCGAGGGCGGCGACGATGTCATCTACGGCGGCAGCGGCAACGACGACATCAACGGTCACGATGGCACCGACCTGCTCTACGGCGATGCCGGCAATGACGTCATCTACGACGGCCTCGGCGATGACTTCGTCAGCGGCGGCTCGGGTAACGACACGTTGCGGGCAGGCGGCGGCAACGATTACTTCAACGGCGGTAGCGGATTCGACACCCTCAGTTTTCAGGGTTTTTCGCAGGGTATCGTCGCAGATCTCTCCAAGCACACGGTCGTTGGCAACGGCACCTCCGAGGTTTGGAGCATCGAGCATCTGATCGGGACCAGCTTTGATGACGTGATCAAGGGCGACAAGGGTGACAACGTGCTCAATGGCGCCGCCGGAAACGACGAGATCCGAAGCCTGGCCGGCGCAGACAAGCTCACGGGCGGGGCCGGAAACGATACCTTCAAGTTTCTCGTCAAGGATGTTGTGGCCAGCGATGGCGCCCACCTCGGCGTCGACACCATCACTGACTTCAGCTCGGAGGACACGCTCGACCTGCGCGACTTCAACAAAGGCAATACCGCTCCGGTCGACGAAGTCATCAAGTTCACCATCGTCTCCGGCGGGACCATGGTCTCTGCGCTCGTCGATCACACCTATGTCGACGTTGTAGTGTTGCAGGGCGTCGGTGGTGGCCTCGCAAGCGCCTGGGCATCGGATGCCATGCTTCTCGCCAGAGATGCCGGGCCGTCCAGAGGGAAGCTGCGCCAGCGCGCCGGCTCGCGCCCGCACCCGCAGTTGAGAGCGCATTAAGCCATTTCTGGCATCTTCGCCCTGGAGTGTGGGAAGCGGGTGGGCAGGCGCCGAGGTCGGTTGGATGTCGGCCGGCAGTGCAATCCGGACTGACTTGCCCGCTATCGAGGCGGCTACGCCGGGGGAGCACCAATGCGCAACATGCAGCTGCCGAGTCCAACGGCGATGGTCCTTAACGGAGCCGCAATCGTCATCGGCATCGCGTCTCTCGGGGTTGTGCTGCGCTCGACCTTTGCTCCAGACCAGATCTCATCCTGCAAAGAGCGTTTTACGAACGCGACCCGCCTTTCGTTGGAGCGCGACGGCGTCCTGATGACGGCGGAGGACCTGCAGGGACAAGCGGCAAACAGTGACTGGGGGCTCATTGAGGCCGCCCGTGTTGTGAAGCTCAAGTCGGGTCCGGCGAAGTTTGCCATCGAGTTGGATCTGGCTGCAGTCCCGGCTGCCTCGAAGGACGCTGCAGCGGGCCGCGCCGGTGCAGGCTTCAATTGGGCGCCTCAGTCGTTCCGCAAGCCTGCTGCTGCTTGCTTGAGTTATTCGGTGTTCGTGCCCGAAGGCTTCAAGTTTGGGCGCGGCGGCCGGCTGCCGGGCCTCTATGGAGTGTCCGAGCACGATAGCACCGAGACATCAGCGGAATTCGCGACCCGGTTCAACTGGGGCACGTCGGGCGAACTCGACATTTTCGCTCAGCTGCCCGGCCTGACTGAGAGCCGTTCACTCGGAGGCAAACGCGGCACCCTCGCGCTCCAACCTGGACAGTGGACCGAACTCGATCAGGAGCTGGTACTCAATACGCCGGGCCAGAAGGACGGTATCGTCCGCGTTTGGCAGAACGGCTCGCTTGTCGTCGAGCGCAGGGACGTGATCTTCAGAGCGCGCCCGTCTGCAATTCTTTCGGGCGTGATGGCCGAGACGGCTGCGGGCGAGGGGTCCGGCGACAAGCCCGGCGCTCAGAAAATCTGGATCACGCCGTTCGTGCTGCTCTGGCAGTGAGACCGGACGGCGAAGAGTAGCTGTCAAGCTGCGGCCAGCGCCTCGAGGTCAGCGATGACGCGGGGCTCGAGACGTAGGCCATTGCGCACGGCCTCCTCCCTCAACGCAAGCCGTCGAGCGCCGGGCAGTCGTGTCCCCGGCTCCGCCTCGATCGCGTCAGCCAAGACAGCGACACGGCCGAGCAGTCCCTCGGCCGCGCCGAGGGCTGAAGCGTCGATAGCGATGATCAGCTGGCCCGTAGCGGGCGGCGGTCCCTTGTCGTCGAGGAATGCCGACGCTTCCCCGGCGAAATGCGCGCCAGTGACTGCCGCAGCCATCAACTCCACCATCAGCGCCAGGGCAGCACCCTTGGCGCCGCCCGATGGCAGCAGCGTACCCTCGAGCGCAGCCTTCGCGTCCGTCGTCGGCTGTCCGTGCTTGTCGAGGGCCCAGCCCGGCGGGATCGCCTCGCCCTTATGGGCAGCGGCCAGGATCTTGCCGCGCGCAACTTCAGAAAGCGCGAGGTCGATCACGATCGGTGGCGCGTTGCGGCGTGGTGCGGCGAATGCGATCGGATTCGTACCCAGGAGAGGCCGCGTGCCGCCATAGGGCGCCATGGCTGACGGGGTGTTCGCAAACATCAGCGCAACCAGCCCCGCCTCCGCCAATCGTTCGGCAACCAGCCCGAGGGCGCCGGCATGATGCGAGCGCCGGATACCCGCCGCCGCGATGCCGACCTCGCGTGCGATCCCTGGAATTGACGCCACGGCAAGGTCGAGGGCGGGGTAGGCGAACCCATGCGCCGCATCGATGGCAAGCGTCGCAGCCCTCGTCCGCTCGGCAGAAGGGGAGGCCCGTCCGTCCACCTTTCCCGCGCGCGCCTGCGCCGCATAGCTCGCGACACGCGACAGCCCATGGCCCTTCTGCCCGTCGATCTCCGCCGCAACCAGCGCGCGTGCCACGCTTGCCGCATTGGACACGTTCGTCCCGGCCGCCTCCAGAGCCGCAGCGACGAGGCTCTCGAGGGCCGCCGCCGGGATCGTCTGCGGGGCGGCGTTCATGCTTTTGCCAGTTGCCGCTCGAGCAACTCGAGCCGATCCTGGCCCCAGAAGAACTCGCCGCTTTCGAGGTAGTACGTCGGCGCACCGAAGACGCCGCGCGCCAATGCCTCGGTCGTATAGTCGTCGTGCAGCTTGTCGATCTCGTTGTCGGCTGGAGCAGCAGCCTTGATCGCGTCCGCATCGAGCCCGGCGCGCGACGCAGCCGCTTTCAAAGCACTCCAGTCGGCGAGATTCTCCTCGCGCTCCCAGAGCGCACGCCCCATCTCGGTGGCGAGCGCGTGGGCGTCCTTGCCCTGCAACTTTGCTGCGATAACGAGGCGCGTGCCCGCCGTCTCGTCCGAAGGGAAGTGCTTAGGCTGGATGACGATCGGCAAACCGCGTGCCTCGCGCCAGCGCTTGAGTTCCTGCAGCCGGTAGGCCTGACGGGCCGGCGCCCGCTTCGGCAGCGGCAGGCCACCCGTCTGCGGGAAAACGACGCCGAACTTCGTGGGCTTGATGTCGACCGTGTGCCCGAACCTCTTGGCCATCTCGGCGAACTTCGCGCTGCCGAGATAGCTCCACGGGCTGTTCAACGTCATGTAGTAGGCGATGGTGGGCATGGGTGCCGCTCCTGCGGTTGCTGCACGATGCGGCAAGCCTGCGCCGCCATCGCGATTGTCTTACTTCTTCACGATGCGCACGAAGTTCGCGACGCTCGAGAAGTCTTTCTCGGGCGCGCCCTCGACCATGTTCATGTAGTGGCGGAGAATGGCGTGCGCTTGAGCGCCCATCGGCGTTGCAACTCCGGCGTCCTGCGACGACGATTGCGAAAGCGCCAAATCCTTCACCATCAGCTTGGTCATGAAGCCCGGCGCGTAGTCGCGATTGGCGGGCGTGGTCGGCACGGGACCGGGAACCGGGCAGTAGCCTGACAGAGCGAAGCTGTTGCCGGTCGAGGTGGAGACCACGTCGAACAGCGTCTGGTGCGAGATGCCGAGCTTCTCGGCGAGCGCGAACCCCTCGCAGGCGCCGAGCATGTTGATCGCCATCATCATATTGTTGCAGATCTTGACGGCCTGCCCCGCACCCGCCTCGCCACAGTGCACCACCTTGCGGCCCATGCCTTCAAGAACCGGCCGTGCCTTCTCGAAGGCCTCCTTCGAGCCGCCGCACATGAAGGTCAGCGTGGCGCCATCGGCGCCGGCCGTGCCACCGGAGACCGGCGCATCGAGCGAAAGCATCCCGGCCGACTTGGCAATCTCGTGAGCCTTGCGAGCCTGCCCGACGTCGATCGTCGAGGCGTCGATGAAGAGCGTGCCCTTGGCGGCGGCCTGGAACACACCGGCGCCCTCGTAGACGGCGAGCGTCTCCTTGCCGGTCGGCACCATGGTTACCACAATGTCGACGTCCTTTGCCGCCTCGGCGGCGCTGGCAACCCGCTTGACGCCGGCTTGCGCGGCCTTCGTCAGGTTGTCCTCCATGATGTCGAAGCCTTTGACCTCGTGGCCCTTCTTGACCAGATTGCCGGCCATGGGGAGGCCCATGTTGCCGAGCCCGATGAAGCCTACCTTTGCCATGTCGTCCTCTTTTGGGTTGCGTTTGGATGTGAGTTCACGAGACCCGCGGGGGCGGCGAAACGGCAGTCTCCGGGCTCCGATGAATGGATTGGGCCGAGATTGGTAATGCCGGCGCCCGCAAGTCAAGCGTGGGCCTGAGAATGCCCTACGGCATGCGCGCCACGGTCGCGGCCATGAGAGCCATCACGCCCGGCGCCGCGTCGAGCCCCCACACGCCCGCGATCATCTTCTCGGCATCGAGGCCTGTCCCGGCGAGCGCGACCAGTGTCCGCACCTTGTTCTCGATCTCGGTATCGGTCATCGGCATTTCGATGCTGCCACGGGCATGGAGCACGGTCGCCTCGTGAATGGTGCCGTCAACCAGTCGCACCAAGACCCGGGAGCCGCCCTGAGGAATCGTGTCGTCGCGCTCGCCATTGACCTTGGCCCGCAAAGCCACGGCCTCGACCGACATCACGCGCTCGCGGTCGAGTTCGCGTACCCCGAACGCACCCCACAGGAACGGCGCCGCGACGCTGTGATGGATCGAGACTCGAGCGTCGCGCTCGTTGCGGACCACCCGGTCGCCGCGTGCGAGTAGAAGGGCGTCGCCACTCACCGTGACGCTTGCGATTTCGCTGGCCTCGATCTTGTGGCGCGATTTGAGATCGAGGCACGCATCGATAATCGAGTGCATCACGATTCCGGCGGGGTAGGGCTTGTAGGTGTTCTTCAATAGCTCCCATCGCGTGCCGAGACCGCCGATCAACTCATCCAATTGCGGCTCGTCGCCCGCCGCTCGCGCCCACCCGAGTGGACCGTCGATGGCTCGCGGCGCGCTGTCGTAGCCGGCCTCCGCGAACAGCGCCGCCAACAGGCCGCCGCGCGCCGCGTTGCCCATGCCGACGTTCTTGGCCTCCGTCGGCAGATTCTCCACGATGCCGGCCGATTGGCTCGCAGCGATGCCGAGCGCGTGCGCCAGCTTCTCCGGCGATAGGCCGAGCAGGTAGCCGGCGGCAACGGCCGCACCATAGACGCCGCAGGTCGACGTGATGTGCCACCCGCGCGCATAATGCCCGCCAGTCACCATATTGCCGATCCGGCATTCGATCTCTGCCCCGAGCGCGAAGGCGGTGACCACTTGGGCACCGGTCAACGGACGCGTCTCGGCCAGCGCCAGCGCCACAGGCGCAACCGGGGCGGTCGGGTGGATCACGGTTCTCAGGTGCGTATCGTCGTAATCGAGCAGGTTCGCTGACACCGCGTTGATGAACGAGGTCGAGAGCGGGTCCAGACGCTCGTGGCGGCCAATTAGCGTATGCGTGCGCGGGCCCGAGAACGGCTCGAGCACCCGCACCGCTGTCTCCACGACCGGCGAATAGGCGACGCCGACCGCTCCACCGACGAAATTGAGTAGAGACCGCTTGGCCTCGTGGAGTACTTCGGACGGAAGGGCGCCGGGTGCGGTTCCCGTCACGAAATCTGCGATCTGGCGCGAGGCGGGCGGGGTCGTAGCAGCGGCGGTCATGGCGACTTCCTCGTTTCGGTGCCGGACACGCCTAGCACGCTGACGCGGCGAGTAATGTCAGCCAATAACCTGAAACCGTGGCTCAGGCCACCAGCCCCGCACGTCGGATGATCGGCATCACGCGCTCGATGAAGAACGGCAGCTCATCCTTGAAGTTGACGAACGACAGGGTGGTCCCCGCGAAACCGGCCCGATGGATCGCGATCAGCTGCTCGGCAATGTGCTCCGGCGTACCGACCAGCTTGTAGCTGGACAGTCCCGCAGCGCGACGCACCCGGTCCTCGATCATGGCTGCATCAACGATGCGGTTGGCCTTCGTCGTGCCGACATGAAAGTCGACGGCGGCAGCATCCATGTTGGTGTCGGCGTAGTGGCGATAGTAGGCTTCGGCCTCGGCATGGGTTTCTCTTGCGACGACATGGCAGGCCGTGCACACGCCAAGCGCCTCCGCGCGGCCGGCCTGTGCCGACGCCTCCGCGATCGCCGCGAGCTGCCGCTTGCCCGCCTCGATGTCGCGGAAGGTGTCGAACAGTATGTCGCTCGTCGCCATCGCGAAGGCGCGGCCGGTGGGCGACGAGGCCGCCGACATCGTGAAGGGGCGAGGCCGCTGCACGGGCGCCGGTTCGCCGGTCACGCCCTTGAGATCGTAGAACCTGCCCTTGTAGTCGAATGGCCGGCCTTCCTCGGCGTAGATGCGCGTCAGGACCTCGTACCACTCCCGACCGCGTTCGTAGCGGTCGTCGTGCGCGCCCTGCGAAAGTCCGAACATGTCGAACTCGGCCTGATGCCAGCCGCACACGATGTTGAGCCCGGCACGGCCGTGGCTGACGTGATCTATGGTTGTGAGCGCCTTGGCGGCGAACACGGGGTGCACGACCGGCACGTGTACCGTCGAGAAGATGAACAGCCGCTCCGTCATCGCCGCGAGTGCGCCGCCGTAGGTCAGCGTCTCGAAGCAGGCATTGCGCACGTTGGTCTCGCCGCCGTAGCCCTTCCAGCGCGCGATCGGCAACAGGAAGTCGAGCCCGGATCGGTCGGAGAGACGGACCACCTCGGCGATGTCGTCCCACCGCGCCCGCCAACGCTCGGGCACCTTGGTGATGGCAATGCCGCCGTCAGTGTTGAGACCGAACAGCCCGAGCTTGAAGGCGTTGGGTCCGGGCAAGGTGCGCACGGTCATTGCGGCGGTCCTCCGGAGGGGGAGCTTAGCAGAGCCCGTACATCGTTTTCCCGGCAACCGGCAGTTCGGCTGTCAGGATGGTCCCGCTCTCGCTCTCGGTCATGAACAGACGACGCCCCTTGAAGGCGATGTTCGTCACGAACGGAGCAATGCCAGGATCGATGAAGTGCGTCGGCCGCCCCATGCGATCGAAACGCCAGACGCCCATGCCCGCATGCGCAACGACGAGCCCACCCTCTTCGTCGAGGGCAAGGCCATCTGGCCCCGAGAGACCGCCGGAGAGTTGGATGGCGACTCCCACTTTGGATACCGCACCGTCCGGCATGATCGGCAGACGCCAGACGGCATTCGCACGCGTGACCGCGACGAACAGCACTCGCTCGTGAAGGTCGAGCACGAGACCGTTGGGGCTCGGAATGGTGTTGACCAACGGCGTCAGCCGGCCGTCGATGCCGTAGCGATAGACGCGGCCCGTCGGGTCGTGAAGCCCGGTCTGGCCTTGATCGGTGAAGTAGAGATCGCCGCTCGCGGCGAAGTGGAGATCGTTGACGCCCTTGAAGCTCTCTGATCGCATGGTCTGGATCAGCGGCACGATCTGCCCCGACGCAAGATCCAGCACCATGATCCCGCGCTTGTAGTCCGTGATGAAAGCGCGGCCGTCTTTGTGCAGTTTCAGTCCGTTCGGCCAGCCATCGTACTCTGCGATCTGTGACCACTCGCCACCGGCCGAGACGCTGAAAATGCGCCCGTGCGGGATGTCGGTCACGATCAGATTGCCGGCCCGGTCGAAGCTCGGGCCTTCGAGGAAGCAATCGACCACCTGGCCCGGCTTGTTGAAATCGGCCCACTCGGTTCGGGTCTTGCGTCGGAGCGCATCCGGCATGCGCGAGAAAACCTCGGCCCGAATGGTTGTCGGTGTTGGGTAGAGGCTCATGGGGCGGCGTCCGTGCCTGGAGATGGGATGTCGCGAGGGTGATCGGCGCGCTGCGGGCAAGTCAAGTCTGCCGACACCCGGGGAGACGCACGCGCTTGCGCTCGCAGCGACCGACACACGACGCGCGGGGCGGCGGGCTCCCGCAGGGCAGTCGCCGTGCGCCACTCATGAGCAAAGAAAAAGCCCGGCACCTTTCGGCACCGGGCTTCTTATCCAACGTGAGCTGGGCTTTCCACTCGCCGCGGTCGGCTCCCGCAGGGGAGCCGCTCCGAGCCAGCGAAAGCTCCTCAGCCCTTTTTCATCGTCTCAAACGACTTGGTAGCCGCCGAGTTGAAGGTCTGGAAGGTCTGCTGCGCGATCCGGCTCGAAAGCTCGAACAGCTCGCGGGTCTGAGCGCCGGCAAGGGCCATCTGCTTCTGCATGAACTCGGCCTGGATGCGGGCGGCTTCAGGCAGCGATCCGGCGCGGACCATGGCCTGGGCCGCATCGAACACCGCTTCGGTGTTCACCGCCGTGTTCTCCATCAGCTTGTTGCCGAGCGTCTTGGCGCCGGCCTGGCTGGCAAGCATCATTTCCTCGGCGACCTGCGCCTGGTCCTTGGCGGCGGTGCTGGCTTTCTCATAGACGTCCCGCGTCTTGGCAACACCGTCGGCGACCATGGCCTTGACGTTCTCGGGAACGCGAGCGTCCTTGGCGGCGCTGAAGAACTGCTCGGCTTGGCGGGTGAAGTGCTCGTTCATGGGTCTCTCCAGTGGCGCTGTCGCTGAATATCGGGGGGCGGGTCGTGTCCGCCTGTTGGAACTGATATAGGTGAAGTTATGGTGCAATGCAACAAGAATTGTGCAGTGCGATACGAATTGGCGATGTAGGAGTGTTAAGTCATTATACAAGCGAAGGAAAAACTTCGCGATACCCGAGCACAGCCCGGTCGAACAGTACGTCCTGGGGCCTTAGCGGTCGGGCCAACGACAAGCCTTCGAGCGATCGGCAGCGCGACAGTGCGACATAGGCTTGCCCATGTGCGAAGGTTCCTCGCCCAAGGTCGATATACACTTTGTCGAGCGTCAGCCCCTGGCTTTTGTGAATGGTGAGCGCCCAGGCGAGCCGAAGCGGCAACTGCTTGAACGTGCCCGCAACGGTCTCCACGATCTTCTGCGCCGTCTGGTCGTAGGCATACCGCCGGCTCTCCCAGGCAACCGGCTCGATCTCATGCTCGCGCCCATCGATCTCGACATGCACGCTCTCCTCGCCGAGCCTGGTCACGCGGGCAATCGTGCCGTTCACCCAGCGGCGGTCGGCATCGTTGCGCAGCAGCATGGCCTTCGCACCGACCTTCAAGATTAGCGTCGCCTCCGTCGGCTGCGCGCCCTGTCCAAACTCGCCCGTCACTTGCGCCGCGTATTGCCGTTCATCTCCGGCGAGCGCTTTCAGGAACGCGGCGTTGATCCTGTGTGCGGCCGCGTTGGTCGGCGTCAGGATCACGTAGGGGTCCCCCTCGCTGAGAGTGCGTATGGGCGAAACCCGCTCGTTCAGCACCTCGAGCTCGTCCTGCCCGACCTCGCCATCGCGAATGCGGTTGAGCACATCGAGCAGCGCGCCCTCCTTCTGGCGGAACACTTGCGTCAGCTCGAGGCGCACAGTTCCGGCACCTTCGGCAAGCGCGCCCACCGAGAAGAAGAACGGCCCCCCGTGACGGCTCTCGAGGTGATCAGCGACCTCGTGCTCCTGCACGACCGGCGGTAGCTGGTGGAGGTCGCCGAACATGGCCGGCCGCGGTTGACTCGCAAGGACTGATCGATCGCCCACATCAGGTCCGACCGCACCATCGAGACCTCGTCGATGACGAGCAGCTTCAGCTTGCGCATCAGCGCCCCGTTGCGGCTGCGGCGAATGTCGTCGGGTCCGACGAGCCGTGGCGGCAAGCCGAAGAACGAGTGGATCGTCTGCCCGCCCACGTTTACGGCCGCCAGGCCGGTCGGCGCGACGATCGCCATCGGCTCGGCGACCAGCTCTCCGAGTGCGCGCAACAAGGTTGATTTCCCGGTCCCGGCGCGTCCCGTCACGAACAGGTTGCCCTCGCCCGTCCGCAGGTGATCGATCGCGGCCTCGTACTCCGGCGTGGCCTTGAGCCCATCCGGCCAGTCGATCCGCGCGGAGGCCACGACGGCGCGGCTCTCCGCTGCGCCGTTGGCATCACTCTCGCCTGCGTTACGTCGCTCCGGCACGTCGCTCTTGTCCTCTCTCGCAATGGTTGAGCTATCGGCCACGCCTGCCCTGAAGTCAAAGGCGCGATCGGCGAAAAGCAGCGCAATACGGGCTTATGTCGAGGTCCAAGATGAAAAAGTTGACGCCCTCGTGCCTCAATGCCTTGCGCGGTGCCACTCGCTTGTCTAGAGCAAAGGCTATACCCAAACCTCTCTGAAACCCTGCAAAACGAGGCATCTATGGCCACTCACAACCTTCTCCTGCTGCCCGGCGATGGCATCGGCCCCGAGGTCATGGTGGAGGTTGAGCGAGTGATCTCGTTCCTCTCGAAGAAGTCGAGTGCGGAGTTCCGCACCGACACGGACCTGTGCGGCGGCTGCTCGATCGACAAGCACGGGACGCCCCTGACCGACGCGGTTCTTGCCAAGGCCAAGGCGGGCCCGAAGTGGGACAAGGTCGCCTATGACATCCGCCCCGAAGCAGGCCTGCTGCGCTTGAGGAAGGAGCTCGATCTCTTCGCCAACCTGCGCCCGGCCATCTGCTATCCGGCGCTGGCCGAGGCTTCGAGCCTGAAGCGCGAGCTGGTCGAGGGGCTCGACATTCTCATCCTTCGCGAGCTGACCGGCGGCACCTATTTCGGTGAGCCGAAAGAGATCGTCACGCTCGAGGACGGCCAGAAACGTGCCGTCGACACCACCATCTACACCACGCGCGAGATCGAGCGCATCGCCCGCGTCGCCTTCGATCTGGCCCGCAAGCGCAGCAATAAGGTCCACTCGGCCGAGAAACGCAACGTCATGCGCACGG
>LNDR01000332.1 GCA_001464755.1 Rhizobiales bacterium Ga0077524 | reverse complement strand
CGGGAAACACGTCCGTCCAATGCGGCAGGTTCGCGCCACCCGAGTCCACCAGATAGATGCACGGCAGATGGTTCTCGACCGCAATCTCCTGCGCGCGCAGATGTTTCTTGACGGTCAGCGGATAGTAGGTCCCGCCCTTGATCGTCGCATCGTTGCACACGATCACGCACTCGCGCCCCGACACGCGCCCGACTCCCGTGATCACGCCCGCGCCATGAATGTCGCCCGAGTAGAGCCCCATCGCCGCCAGCTGCGAGAGTTCGAGAAACGGCGAGCCGGGATCGATCAGCCGCATCACCCTGTCGCGCGGCAACAGCTTGCCCCGCGCCAGATGCCGCTCGCGCAGCTTTTCGGGCCCGCCTTGCGTCGCCTCGGCGCGCCTCGCTTCGAGGTCGGCAACCACCGCTTGCATCGCGGCACGGTTGGCGCGGAACTCGTCGGACTGCGTATTGATCTCGGATTTCAACGTCGGCATGGGCTCTCCCTCAAGGCCTGAGAACCCTAGGCGGGGGCTCCGAAAGCGGCAAGAGGGCGAAACACACCCCCGGCACGTCTCTATTGCTCCACGACGCGACCCCAAACCGCGATCCCCACAGCCCTCTCACGCTGCGCTGGCGAACCGCCCCCGCGCGTGCCACGATCAGCGCTTCCCTCCACATCCATCCGGGCCTCCCCTTGACCCAGACCGACCCGCGCTCCGCCGAGCTCAAGGCCATTGCCGTGGCAGCTCTCGGCTCCATCTCGGTCGGCTTCGTGCCGATGTTCATCGTGGACCTCCAGAAGTCCGGCATGAGCACCGTGTCCTCGCTCGTCTGGCGCTACATCATTGCGCTAGCGATCCTCATCCCCCTCGCGCTCTGGCGTCACCAATTGGCCGACGAGTGGCGGCGCGGCGGCAAATGGCTCGTTCTAAATGGCCTAACGCTCGGAACCTTTCAGGTCTTCTGCTATTTCAAGGCCGTCGAGACCCTGCCCACCAGCGTCGTCGTTACGCTGTTCTATTTCTATCCCGTGATGGCGCTCGCGCTCGACCGCTTCCTGTTCGCCATACCGATCCGCACGACCACCGTGCTCGGCGTCATGACCATCGTGGCCGGCGTGGCTCTCACGAGCGCACCGGGCTTCGCTGGAGCCACGCTCGATCCACAAGGCGTCATGTACGTGGTGCTGGCGGCTCTCGGCTACGCTCTCTACATTGCCGCCGCCTATCCCATCACGAAGAAGGTCGCGCCCATCGCCAGCGCCGTCTTCATCTACGGCGCCTACGCCGTCTCCTTTGGCATCGCAGCTTACATCGAGGGATTCTCGTTCCCCTCCGCCCAGCATCTCTGGCTCAACATCCTTTTCATCGGCAGTCTCGGCGGCGCGCTTCAGATCTTGTCGTTCTCGTACGCCCTGCCCCGCCTCGCCTCGTCTGGCTACGCCGCCATCGTCTGCCTCGAGGTCGTCACGGTGGTTCTCGCCGGCGTCCTCATCATCGGCGAGACGCTCGGCACCATCCAGTGGCTCGGCATCGCGCTCGTCATCGGCGGCATTTTCCTGTCGCGCGCCAGCCGCGGCATGAGCCGCGCCGTCCCGCCGCCATCCCTCGTCGAAGCAAAGCCCGAGCCGCCTCAAACCACCGGCCAGCGTCCCTGATAGGGCTTTGTCAGCGCCCGCTCGACCATCTCCAGATGGTCCTGGCCATAGAACATGTCGCCGTCGACGAAATACGTCGGCGAGCCGAACACCGACCGACTGATCGCCTCGTCAGTATTGGCCTCGTAGATGGCCCGGATCGGCTTGCTGTCGGCTGCCGTCAGCAAGCCCTCGGCATCCGCACCAACGCCGCGCGCCAACCGCGCTAAAGTCGCCCTGTCGGCCAGGTCCGCATCATCCTGCCAGTGCGCCGCCAGCAGTGCGTGCGCCAGCTCATCGACCTTGTCCCCGCGCTCCTGCGCCGCGATCAGCAGGCAGTTGGGCAGCCCGATATCATTGTCGTGGTGCGTCGGCCGTCGGCCCAGCAACGGCGCCTCCCGGTGCTCCGACCAGCGCGCGATCTCACGGCCGAAGAAGTAGGCATAGTGCGCCGCCCCACGTTGCCGGATCGGCGTGGCACCGATGCCGTCCATGCCGCGCCTGAGATCATAAGGCTTGTGGCGGATACGCCGACCGGCTCCCTCCGCGACCTCCATCAGCCGCCTTGACCCGATGTAGGCATAGACGGAGTGTGCGGCGTAGAAGTATTCGATTTCAGCCATTCGAACGCTCCGATCCATCGTCACTGAAGTCCCCGCTTCCCTTGGGGAGAGGGTGAGGGTGAGGGGGAGCAGGGGTGAAGAGGGAAACAGGACGCTCCCACCGCTAGAACCAGCTCAAGCCAGCCTTTCCCACGCCTTCACGAAAAAGTCCGGCGCTCCGAAATTGCCGCTCTTCAGCGCCAGCACCAGATCCCGCCCCACAGCCCTGGTCCACGGCACACCCGGATCGATCTCCGGTCCGATCTCGAGCGCCGTAACACCGAGACCGTTGACCACCGCGCCCGACGTCTCTCCGCCCGCCACGATCAGCCGCGTCGTGCCCGTCGCCACGAGCTCCCGCGCGACAGCTGCCAGCGTTTTCTCCACGAGCACACCCGCAGCCTCGCGCCCGAGCTTGTCTTGCACGGCTTTCACCGCCGCCGGCTCCGCGCTCGAATACACCAGGAACGGCTTTTCTTTCGCCTGCTGGTCGATCCACGCGAGGATCGTCGTCTCCGACTGCGCACCACTCGCGAGCCCCAGCGGATCGATCTCAAACGCCGGGATACCCGCTTCCTTCGCTGCCGCCACCTGCCCGCGCGTTGCCTCCGAGCAGCTGCCCGCCAGGATCGCCGCCCGACCCTTCGGCGCCGTCATCGAAGTAGGCGCTTCGGCAGCCTTCATAAGCCCCTTTGCAATGAAATTCGCCGACAAGCCCAGTGCCACGCCCGAGCCGCCCGTGATCAGCTGCATATCGACTGCCGCCGCCCCCATCTCGATCAGATCACGATCCGAGATGGCGTCCACCACAACGAAGCGCTCGCCCCGCTTGCGCGCCGCTGCGAAGGCCTCGCCGATCGCGCCCCGCCCCTTTTCGACCATCGGATAGGGTACGAGCCCCACTTTGCCCTTCGACTGTCGCTGCATGACCCGCACGAGATTGGAATCGCGCATCGGCGTCAGCGGGTGATCCTTCATCGGGCTCTCCGCCAGCGGCACCTCACCGACGAATAGATTTCCCATGTAGACAGTACGCTTGTTGGTTGGAAACGCCGGGCAGACCAGCGCCAGATCCGCCTTCAGCCGCTCCATCAGCGCCTCGGCCACCGGACCGATATTGCCCTCGTTCGTGGAGTCGAAGGTCGAGCAGTACTTGAAGAAAAGCTGCTTCGCCCCGAGCGCCAACAGCGCGTCCGCGCTCCGCAGCGATAGGTCGATCGCTTCCGCCACCGGGCACGTCCGCGTCTTCAGCGCTACGACGATGGCATCGTAACCATCAAGCCCGGCACGGCCCTTTGCGTCGGGCACCTCCATCACCTGCAGCGTGCGCATCCCCGCCCGCGTCAGCATGATGGCGAGGTCCGTTGCACCGGTCAGATCGTCGGCAATGCATCCGAGCAGCACGTGCAAGGCTCCTTTCAGTCGGATAACCGGTGGCTCAGCTGCCACCGCATCTCAGCAATAAGTACTGGCGACCAGTCGTCATCGACGGCCGCTTGCTCGTTTCCATACGACGCGCTGGACTCGCTTGGCGCCCGTCGTGAAATCGGTGCCCGAGCCGTCGTAAGTGAGCACGTCGTCGACGATATTGCCGTAGCGGACGACCACGTTGCCGACAAGCGCGGCATCATGGGCCACGTCAATGGTGTGGTAGACGACACCATCCCGCACCTCGAACGAGCCTGCATAGGCGAAGCCATCGTCGTAGGCCTTGGCTTTTTCGGCCTCACTTTTGGGTGAAGTCCGGGGTCGCTCCGCCCGCGAGAGCACCGTGCTCATGCGCCCATCGGGTGTGTACATGAGTACGCCGAGTGTACCTTCCCCGAGCGGATGCTCGTCCGGACGGCCGTCCTCGTAGACATAGGCCCAGCGCTCGATGCGCCAGCATCCAAGAAGATCGCACGCTTCAATTGGTTTCGACATGGTGCGTTCCTGGCCCGTTTCCTGCTTCGACCCAGCTCCGAGTGGCCGCCAGCCTAGCGGCAGGGAATTTAGCCCGCCTTCACCAGTTCGACGATGGCGTCGCCGAGCTCCTTGCACATGGCTTTGCCGCCCTGGTCGCGCGTTCTGATATCCGTGGTCTTGAACAGCTTCTCGATCGCCATCACGATGGCATCTGCCGCATCCTTGTGGCCGAGATGCTCGAGCATCATAGCGCCCGACCAGATCTGCCCGATCGGATTCGAGATGCCTTGCCCCGCGATGTCCGGCGCTGAGCCATGCACCGGCTCGAACATCGACGGGAATTCCTTCTCGGGATTGATATTGCCACCCGGCGCGATCGCAATCGTGCCCGTTGTCGCCGGACCCAGGTCCGACAGGATGTCGCCGAACAGGTTCGAGCCCACGATCACGTCGAACCACTGCGGATTGCGCACCAGATGCGCCGTCAGGATGTCGATGTGATACTGGCTCGTCTTCGCCTTCGGGTACTCCTTGGCGATCGCCGCGAAGCGCTCGTCCCAGTAGGGCATCGAGATCGAGATACCGTTGGATTTCGTCGCCGACACCACCTCGTTCCGCTTGCGCGTCGCCGCCAGGTTGAATGCGTAGCGCATCACTCGATCGCAGCCGCGCTTCGAGAAGATCGCCTGCTGCACCGCCATCTCGTACTCGGTGCCCTCGTACATGCGCCCGCCGATCGACGAGTACTCGCCCTCGTTGTTCTCGCGCACGATCCAATAGTCGATATCGCCGGGTTTGCGGCCGGCAAGCGGACACGGCACGCCCTCGAACAGCCGCACCGGCCTCAGGTTGATATACTGCTGGAACTCACGCCGGATAGGGATCAAGAGCCCCCAGAGCGACACGTGGTCGGGCACGCCCGGAAAGCCCACGGCGCCCAGATATATCGCATCATGCTTTCGGATCTGGTCGAGCCCATCGTCGGGCATCATCTTGCCGGTCTTCTTGAACACCTCGCACGACCAGTCGAACGTGTCCCATTGAAAGCCGATGTCGAACTTTCGGCCAACCGCCTCGAGCACCTTGATGCCCTCTGGCACCACCTCGTTGCCGATGCCGTCGCCAGCGATTACGGCGATCTTATAGGTGTTCGGCTTCTGTCCTGCGGCCACGGCCATGAGCGTCGATCTCCCGTCTCGATTTCGACACGAGAGAAGGCACCCCGCCCCGGAAAGTCAAGGCGCGGCGCAAAAACCAGCTGCGGAATGGATACCCGCGATTGCCGTACCGCGCGTTATGGCGAATTGCGGTTGAGCTCTGTGAACGTGCGGCTCAGCCGCGACTTCCGCTCCGGGGTTGCAACCCGGTCGGGCCGGCTGCGCGATACCACTGCTGGCGCAACACGCTGGCGATCCACCGGCCGCGCCTCGGTAATCTCCGATGCTGACCCAGAGCCCGGGCGCGCCTCCGGAGCCGGCAGGGCCCCTACGGCCATGCGGCCCGGTAGCGAGGCTTGCGGAACGGCCGCGTCCACGGCCCGGATTTCAGCACTCGTCGTCGAAGGCGCAACCGCCACAGCGGGCGCCGCCGGCTTCACTTCGGAAACCCAGCGATTGACTGGAAGCGCAGTCCCTGCAGACGGATCGGCCGGGCGCACCGGCGTTATCGTCTTCGGCAACAAGATTGGTGTGGGAACCGAGACCGACGAGACCCGCGCCTCCCCGCGCACCTGCTCTGTCACATTGCGGGTGGCAAGCGTCGTCGGCGGCAGCGCACGCGCCTCGATCGATTTGTCGATGCATGTCCCGCCACTCACGGAAGCGGCGTCGCACGTCCGTGAGCAGGCCTTGGAGCTATGCCCTTGCAGCAGCGTCAGCAGAATGTAGTCGGGCTTGTCAGTGCCGAGATTGACATGCACGCTGGTGTTGAAGGCCCGCATCGCGACGCGCGTCCGCTCGTTCCACACACCATCGGCGTCCCCGGCATAACAGCCGACCCGGCGCAACTCGCTCTGAATGGAGGCCGCGAGGTTAGCGGATCGCCCCGGCAAGGCACCCGTTGTTACCCGCGAAACGGTCTCGGTCGGCGAGGGCGTGATGCCTGGAGGCCACACATCGGCTGACGCGTCCGCACCACGACTGCCCTCGGCGATCTTGTCGGTGATGCCAGCTGATCGACCGCCGTCGTGTCCTGCAACAGTTCCGGAAGGTGGCGCGACCAAGTAGTCGACCCCGAGAAATGCCAGAACCGGCAAACTGGCGAGCATCAGACCGTGACCGAATGATCGTACGTAGGTTCGCCGAAGGCGTCGCATGACCATTACTCCCAACACGAGGTCAACTTGCTGAACACACTACTAAATATCATATGCCGGCGGCACACCCTGGCAGCACCAACTCGGCCGACCAGCGCCTTCGGTTTATATGGGAGGCTCGCAATCCGTACGCAACCGCCAGTAGCAATTTTGTGTCTGGTCAGCTTATTCATCAGTGCCCCCGACATCAAGGTGCGCACCGACTTCTGGTTACGGCCGCCCCTTCATCATGCGCAGTGGGCTGCATATCATGACTGCCTCACCCTTTTGGTTCAAAACTGTGTTGCGTGTACGCACTAATCCACGGTTTCCTTTCGACGCCGCCCGGCTTTCGGTCACCTCGATTAAAACCGAGATCGTATCGCCGACGAATGTCGGCCCTTTGATCTCGAGATCCATCCCGAGAAACGCCATCCCCGTTCCTTGAATGGTGGCGCCGATCACCAGTCCCTCTGCCATCGAGAACACCAGCGCGCCCGGCACCAGACGGCCCTTGATGGCGCTTTCGGTCTGCCGGTAAACCTCGTTGGTGAAGAGCAGTTCCAGCATCCCCGTGCACGAGATGAAGTTCACGAGGTCCGGCTCGGTGATCGTCCGGCCGTAGGTACGCCAGCTCTTCCCGACCGGCATATCTTGCCAGTAGAAGCCCTTGCCCAGTAGTTCCGGCTCCTGCGCCATGGTCATGTTCCCTCGTTCTCAGAAGCGCTCGACCCAGGGTCGCAACTCGACCTCTGTGCTCCAGGCCGAGCGCGGTTGACGAATGACAGCGAGATAGCTCTCGGCGATCGCATCCGGGTCGAGCAGGCTGTCCGACGTATCCGTTGCCGCCTCCACACGATCACGTGCGGCATTGCGCACACCACCGTCGATGTTGAAATGCGCGACGTGCACCCCCTTCGGCTGCAATTCACGCGCCATCGACTGGGCGAGGCCGCGCAGCGCGAACTTGCCCATCGCGAAAGGCGCCGATTGCGCATAGCCCTTCACGCTCGCCGACGCGCCTGTGAACAGGATCGTTCCTTGCCCGCGCGGCAGCATGCGGCGGGCCGCCTCTTGCCCGACCAAAAATCCGCCGAACGCTGTCACCTCCAGCGCCCTCATGACGTCGCTCGGAACCAGGTCGACCAGCGGGCCCCGCGTCCGAAAGCTCGCGTTGTAGACGACCACGTCGAGATGACCGAGCGAGCGGTCCAGATCCTTGAACATCGCCGCGACGCCGGTCGGATTCACGGCGTCGACGGTGTAGACGTGCGCTCCCGTCTGCTCGGCGAGTTCGGCGAAGTGTTCTGGCTTTCGCGAGGCCAAGGCCAGCTTGTAGCCCTCGCGAGCGAGCAGCCTTGCGACCGACGCACTGATCCCGCTGCCTGTGCCGACGATCAACGCGGTCTGGGCCATGACGTCTCTCCTTGCGAACTCACCTAGAGCTTCGCAAGGCGCCTTCCGGAAAGCAACCGAGAGACGGATCACATTGGCGTTGCAGCCATGCTGGCGAAGGGAGGCCGCATTGAGCGACCCGTTGCCTTACTCGACCGGCGCCAGCTCGTAGCCCGACTGGCGCAACAGCGCGACGAGGCCGTTGTCGCCGATCAAGTGGAGTGCGCCCACCGCGATGAACGCCTCGCCCTTGGCCAGGATCGGCAGAGCGGCGTCCCGCATGCGCGGATTGCGCACCGTCAGCAGCGCGTGCCGGAAGCTTTCCATGGCAGCGGGATCCAGCCCCTGAGCCCGGATCATCTCGGCTTGCATCGGCAGCACTTTGCCCATCTCACGACGCAGGTATCGCTGCAGCATCGTCTCGACTGCGTCCGCCGTCCGCGCGTGCGTCTTGAGCGTCGCCTTGAGCACGCTGAGCTGATCGGCCTCCGGCACGCCCGCCATGACCAGAAGTTGGCTTTCCAACGTCTCCAGCCCAAGCACTGGCACACCTCGGCTTCGCGCGTGCTGCCCGATCTGGAGGTCGAGCGGCTCCTTCCCGGCCTGCATCCTGGCGCGCTCGCAGTCCGTGACCGCGAGCATCAGCGTGACGAACCATGGCCGCAGCCTCGACTGGGCCTCGGCCGGGAAACCCACGCGTGTCAGCGCGGAGCGCGCTGTCGAAAGCTCGTCTGCATCCAACACACCAACCAGGCCGTCGCCATCCTTGAATACGATTTGCTGCTGCAGTTTTCCGAGAGCCGCGGCGAAAGCCTTGGGCGAGAGATCGGCCACTTCGAGCGCCACGCGCTTCGCCGACCTGAGCGCTCCCTCGACGGACGGCGGCAACGCTGTCACGCGCGCATCGCTGAGATGGATCGTCCCGAACAGATAGCTTGGCTTCACACCCTGCCGCGAGATCCGCCAGAGCATAGCCCCGGCGTTCTCGACCTTGGCCGCGGCGGCCTCGATCCGCGCCTCGGCAGCCGGATCGCTCGCGACGAGTTCCGGGAGCATGTCGCGTCCCTGGCACACCGGCGGCTCTCCGGAGGCCGCCCCGCCCGATGTCGGCGCCACGAGCCCACACCAAAGCGCCAGCACGTACCCGGCAGCCCGAACAGAACGCATGCTCACTCCGTTAGCCACGACAGGCGATTACCAGACCATCGGTGGCATTCTGGCATTCAACGTTCACAGCTCGATTAACGCCGCCGGACAAAGCCGACACAGTTGCGACCCCGACCTACATCAACTTCTTGATTCCGGCCTTCAGCAACGGCGCCAGATCCGGTCGCTCCATCGCATAGGCGACGTTTGCCATCAGGAAGCCGATCTTCGACCCGCAATCGTAGATCGCCCCATCGAACCGAACAGCGTGGAAGGGTTGGCCCGAATTCTTCGCCATCGTGATCATCGAGTCCGTGAGCTGGATCTCGCCGCCTGCCCCCCGCTGCTGAGTCGCCAGCAGATCGAAGATCTCCGGCTGCAGGATATAACGGCCCGTTATGTGCAGGTTCGAAGGCGCAGTCCCGCGCGGCGGCTTCTCGACCATCGAGGTGATGCGACTGACCTTCGCGTCCCGCGCCGCGACCCCAACGATACCGTATTGATGCGTTTGATCCTCGGGCACCGGCGCCACGGCGATATGGTTACCGCCGTGCTGATTGTACGCCTCGATCATCTCGGCGAGGCACGGCCGATCCGCGTGATGCAGCATATCCGGCAACAGCAGTGCGAACGGCTCGTCCCCGACGATGTCCCGAGCGCACCACACCGCATGGCCGAGGCCCAACGGCGCCTGTTGACGGGTGAAACTTGCCTGCCCAGCTCCTGGCACCTCGCGTTGCAGCGCCTCGAGTTCGCTGCGTTTGCCGCGGTCCGCGAGCGTGCGCTCCAGCTCGTAAGCCGTATCGAAATGATCTTCGATCACGCCTTTGTTCCGTCCCGTGACGAAAATGAAATGCTCGATGCCGGCCGCTTTCGCCTCGTCCACCACATGCTGGATCACGGGTCTATCGACGATCGTCAGCATTTCTTTCGGCACCGCCTTCGTTGCGGGCAGAAAGCGCGTTCCGAGGCCCGCGACAGGAAACACGGCTTTGCGGATGGGACGGGGCTTGGCGGTCATGGAGAGACTCCGGGAAGATTGGGCAACGATCGGCTCCAGCCGACCCGTCGCAAGAAGCCTGCCAGATGGTGAAGCAGAGATGAATGACGCTCACGTCGCGACATGTCGCCCCTGAGCTCGCCACCGTCCACCAAGCCTGGCGATCACCGTCGCCAAACGCACGAACAGGGCCGGAAGTCCAGCCAGCGGCAGGAAAACGGTCGAAAACACGATGCCTCGCGCCAGCCGCGCCATCGCAAAGCCGCCGCGGCCGGCGTAATCCGCTTCGACCTCGCGAGGCCACAGGCGTTGCCACCATTGGTTGACGACCGGTAGAGCGAGCAGCCCAACGATCAACAACCCCAAATACCCAGCCTGCACCATGAACGGTATCCCAGGGATGATCCTGCGATCGATCTCCCGCTGACGAGCTACGGTCAGCAGCGAAGCCCTGAGCCCCAGTGTCGCGATCGAGCCTGCAGTCTCCGACACGATATCGGCCCAAGTGCCAGCGACCACTTGCGTCAGACTCGTCACGGGTGCCGGCCCCGCCGGGATAAGCGGCCTCAAGGCGATATCGATCCGACCGTTGGCCATCGTCCCGCCCTTGATGACCAATTTCCCCGACTCCCCGCCCAGCGCGTGGAGAAACGCCCCGAGTGACGCTCTGCCGAGCGCCTTGTCGACATTGGCAAGCGCCATGCGCTGCCAGAGCCAGTTGCGTGTTCCGGGCTGTCGCGACGAGGAGGTTTCCAGAATAACGAGATTGACGTCCGCCCGTGAGGCACTCTGCGCAAACTTCTCGATCGCCAGAGAACCATCTGGCCCGGACGACGCCTTGAAAACCAGCCGATCCCCATCGAGGCGTCCCGAAACCAGCACGACCTGACCTGCCGCGCCACCGAGGCCGCGATCGAGATGCCCCGGATCGAGAAGGTCCGGCCGTGCACGTCGCGAGCCCGGCTCGACCGTCGGCGACCGCGCCAGCGCCGTCGCCCCGCCCGGCTCCAGCGCCAAAATCCGGACGAGCGACCGATCCACTGGCCGTTCTATTTGCCGTACAATCTCCGCAAGGGCCTCGCGCTCGCGCACCTCCACGAGGAAATCTCGCCCGACAACGACGTAGGGTCGCTCTGACGCGCCAGCCGCACGCACCAAAGGATAGCGGCGCCCGTCCATCACCAGCGACAGCTCCGCATCCGCCGGCAACGCGCGAAGCGAGGCCCCCTGCCTCAGTGCTGTATCCGGCGTCAGAGAGAGGTGCAGCTTGGCAGTGCCGGCTCGCGCATCTGGGGCAAGCGTGCGCAGTCCCTGCGCCAGTTCGGCGTCACCCGCCGCCGTGAACGCCTCGCCCGCCCGATTGACGATCCGCCAATGACCGACGTCAGTCAGCTCTACGGCGAGATCGACCGAACCACTTTCAGCTTTCGAGCTGGCGATATGGCGGGCGACGGCTTCCAAAGAAGCGCCGGTCCTTGGATTAGCCTGACCGAGTAAGCCTCCGAACCAGCGCTCCCACGTCTGTGCCCGCGCATCGCCCCCGAGCAGGGCGAGGCTGAAAGCAAACACCGCCGCCGTGATCCGCAGCCCCATCCTTGCGCCTCCACCCCTTGCTTCGCCGTCGCATACCAGGATGACGAAACCGGGACGCACCTACGCCCACCCTAAACGCGCACGGCGCCCAAACTCCCTGCGCCACCAACTACCCGCGCACGGCTGCCGGCTCCCCGAAGGGGAGTCGCCGTGCGCCACCTAGAGAGAGCCGCCTCTAAACACTCTTCTTTCGATAGACGTCTTTCACCGCAATGCGCCCATCCTTGAACGTATAGCGCTCGAGCCCAGCCTCCTCGCGCACATCACCGGTCGTCTTGTCCGTCTCGATCAGCCGGAATGTCATGAACGTCGCGTCTGGAGCGTGATGATAGACAACGTCCTCGAAGCGTCGTTGCACATCGCCCGAGCCCGTCGCACCCAGCGCCTCGGCAACCGCGCCCTTCCCGGTGATCCGCCGCACGGAGCCGTCGCGATCATTCGCCTGCCAGACGAAATCCGGCGTCACGGCCTGATAGAGCAACTCTGCATCGCGCTTGAACCATGCGCGCCCGAAGGTCTTGAACAGCACATCGCGCTCAACGGCAGACGGGGACATGGCTTGTGCTCCTTGCGTTGCTGACTGGGAACTCCCAATGGCACTATTCCGCCGCGATCATCGCCTCGGCAGCACCGCGATCGGTCATCGCGATCGCCATCTGCCCTGGCGGAGGCTCGCCATAGAACGTCGTGCGTTGGCGCGGCGTCCGCCCGGCCTGACGGATCATCGCCTCGATCGCGGTCGCGACCATCTCCTGCCCGTGCGCCGCCCCGGCCGCTCGCGTGATGCTTTCGTTCATCAGCGTCCCGCCTACGTCGTTCGCACCGGCGGCGAGACACGCCCCTGCCCCTTCCGGCCCGAGCTTCACCCACGAAGCCTGCACGTTGGAAATGACGCCATCGAGCACCAACCGCCCGACTGCATGCATCAGCACGGCCTCGCGGAATGTCGGCCCCCGCCGCGCCTGGCCGCGCAGGAAGATCGGGCTCTCCATGTGCACGAACGCGAGTGGAACGAGTTCCGTGAAGCCACCCGTCCGCTCCTGCAGATCTCGCACGCGGATCAGATGCCGCGCCCAGTGCTCGGCCCGATCGACGTGCCCAAACATGATCGTCGCGGTGCTCTTCAGGCCGACGGCGTGCGCGGCCTCCATTACGGCGATCCACTGGTCCGTGTTGATCTTGTCCGGGCACAGCACCTGCCGCACCTCGTCGTCGAGAATCTCGGCGGCAGTCCCCGGCAGGCTCGATAGGCCCTGCGCCTTCAATCGCGCCAGATAGTCTTTCAGATCGAGCTTGAGTGTCTCGGCTCCATGCCAGACCTCCAGCGGTGAGAAGGCATGCACATGAATGTCCGGCGCGCCGATCTTCACCGCCTCGACGATGCCGAGATAGGTGTGCCCGGTATACTTCGGTGCGATGCCGCCCTGCAGGCAGACCTCGGTCGCGCCGCGCTCCCACGCCTGCCGCGTCCGCTCGGCCACCACCTCCAGCTCGAGATCGTACGGCTTGTCACGTACGTTGGCCGATAGCCGTCCCTTCGAGAACGCGCAGAACTTGCAGCCGTAGGTGCAGATGTTCGTGTAATTGATGTTGCGGTTGACGACATACGTCACCTCGTCCCCGCATCGCGCCCGGCGCATGTCATCCGCCGCCCGGCAGATCGCCGAGAAATCATCGCCGCGCGCCGAAAACAGCGCCGCGATCTCACCCTCGCCGAGCCGCCGTCCCGACAGCGCCCGGTCGAGCGTCCGCGCGATCGGCGAGCTGACCGCCAACGCTCGGCGCGCGACGAGCGCCAGCTCCCGAGCCGGCGGCAGCTTGCCCGCATCGCCCGGCGCCCAGTCGTCCTCTCGCGCGAGACCGCCCGTGTCGAGCTTCTGCAGCACCGGTGCGACCAGCTCCTTCGCCAGCCATTTGCGCGGCTCGAGCGCATGCAGTGGCGCAATAGCTGTCCGCTCAGCCAGCACGCGACCGGCCGCCGCCGTCGCTTCCTCGAGCCGCGCCAGATGCGGCCAAGGCGCTTCCGGATTCACATGATCCGGCGTCACGGGCGAAACGCCGCCCCAGTCATTGACGCCCGCCTTCAACAGCGCACCTAGATCGCCCATGTCATGCAGATTGGGCGGCGCCTGCACGCTCATGGCGGGCCCGAGAATGAGCCGCGCCGCAGCTATGCTCCACAAATGCTCGTCGAGCGACGGGTCCGGCGCATCGGCCATGCGCGTGCCCGGCTTCGCCCGGAAGTTCTGGATGATCACCTCTTGGATGTGGCCGTGCTTGTCCTGCAGCTCCCGGATCACCAGCAGCGCCTCGATCCGCTCCCGCCGCGTCTCGCCGATGCCGATCAGAAGCCCAGTCGTGAACGGCACCTCCGCGCGCCCCGCGGCCGCGATTGTTTCCAGACGCACAGTCGGCGTCTTGTCCGGCGATCCGAAGTGCGGTCCACCCCGCTCGGAAAGGCGATCCGACGCCGTCTCCAACATGATGCCCTGTGAGGCCGACACCGCCTTCATCCGGCGCGCCCAGGCCTCGTCCATGATACCCGCGTTGATGTGCGGCAGCAGTCCGGTCTCTTTCAGAACCAGCTTCGCCATCGCCTCGAGATAATCGAGCGTGCTGGCATAGCCGAGTGCCTCCAGCGCCTCACGCGCCGCCCGGTAGCGAATCTCTGGCTTGTCGCCCAGCGTGAACAGCGCCTCTTTGCAGCCCGCCTCCTTACCGGCGCGCGCAATCGCCAGCACCTCGTCCGGCGACAGATAGGCCGGCGCACCCTGCTTGGGCGTATGCGCGAACGTGCAGTAGTGACAAACGTCCCGGCAGAGCTGTGTCAGCGGGATGAACACCTTGCGCGAATACGTCACGGTGCGCCCGAAGCCGGCCAGGGTCATCGCCTCGGCGCGCTGCAGCATCGGCGCGAGATCAGCCGCTTCCAGCGCATATGCGCCAGTTTCATCGAGCCGCCCGTGCTGTCCGATCCCGAGATGCGCATACCGCGGCGGCAGATCGAGCAGCGCCAGATCGGCCGGAAGGTCGATGTCGTGCGAAAGTCCCTCGCGCTCGACCACGGCGAGCTCGACGCCGGCCTCCCGCGCCCGCTGCCTGTGCGCCTCGAAACTGGCTTGGCCGAAAGCCGGCTCGAACGGTTGCGGCATCGGCAGCAGCAGCGCGTTCGTACCTTCGCCGCTCGCATCCGGCACAATTGCAGCCCCGTCGCGCGCCGCCGCCCGAATCACCGCCTCGATCTCGGTTGGGGTCGCGAGCGGCACATCACCGGGAATGACCAGCGCCCGCGCCGCCCCGGCCGCTGCCACCTCAGCCAGCCCGAACGCAATTGATGCATTGAGATCGGCGCCATCCCGCTCTCTCACCACGACGGCCCCGCGACCAGCGGCGACCTTCGCCACCTCCTCGTCGCGCGTCACGACGATCGTGCGCTCGATCGATGGCACGAGCGCCAAGGTTGCAAGCACATCTCGCAGCATCGCGAGCACCAGCCGGCGTCGCGTCTCCGGCTGAAGTGCCGCTCCCAGCCTCCTCTTGGCTTCACTCAGCCGTTTGACTGGCACGACCGCGAACGTGCGCGGCAGCCCTGGACTAGGCAAACGCGAAGCTGACGTCATCGGGCGGCCTCCGGCCCGCGCTCCCGAAGCCGGCGACAAAAGCCGAGGCAAGCCTCGGCGAGTGCGGTCCGGTCCTCGAGAGTGCGCATCATGGTGTTGGTCACGAGATTAGGCAGCTTCAGCGCTCCCGCACGATCGTTATCGACCGCGTCGAGCACGAAACCATCGATCAGCCTAGCATAATGATCCACAATCGCGGCAACGTCCAACGGCAGACCGAGCTCGGCCATGATCTTCGCCGTCGGCCCCTTGATCGCCTGCCCTCCGACCAGTGGCGTCACCGCTATGCAAGGCGCCCGTCGCTCTGCCAGTAACGCCCGCCATCCGGGTATCGCCAGCAGCGGATCGATGCTGAGCCAGGGGTTCGACGGGCAGATGATGATCCCGGCCAGATCGTCGGCAGCCAAGACCTCCACCGCCGCCCGTGCAGGCTCTGCTTTCGACGCACCCACGAACCGGATCGCCTTGACCACCGGCGCCGCCCGACGCCCGACGAAATAGGTCTGGAACGCCAGCGTCCCCTCGTCCGTGTCGACCTCGGTCGCGATTGCATCATCGCTCATCGGCACGACTGTCGGACCGACGCCGAGTCGCCCCGCCAGGTAGGCCGTCACCTCCGACAGGCTCCGTCCCTCGGTCAGCATCGCCGTCCTGATCGCGTGGGTCGCCAGATCCTGGTCGCCAAGCCGGAACCACGCCGGGCCGCCGAGCCGCTCGACGCCCTCCATGAACCGCCAGGTCTCGCCGGCCAGCCCCCAGCCGAGTTCCGTATTCGACAGCCCCGCCAGCGTGTAGAGCACCGTGTCGATGTCGGGCGACACGTGCATCCCGAGATGCCTAAAGTCGTCGCCTGTATTGACGATGATCGTCAGCCGTTCGGCCGGCAGCACACGCGACAGACCCAGCGCCAGCTTCGCTCCACCGACGCCTCCGCACAGCGCTACCCACTGCTCGCCCGCCTTCGCCGCGCCGCTCACCGGAACATGTCCTCGCCCTTGGGCCTGACCAGCGCGCTCGCAGGCTTCTCCGGGGCCGACCTCACCGGCACCCGCACCAGCGCCGCCGGAGTACCTTCGGCCGCCTCGCCCAACACCAGCACAGCCGCCGTGGCGACGCTGTCGGCGAACGCCGTCTCCGTCACCATCAGAACCCGACCATTCATGTCGGTTTCGCCGCGCTGGTCGATCAGCGACGGCACGCCAGCCGCACCGATGGCCGTACCCGTCGTCCCGAGCCGCCAGGCCCGTCCGATGCTGTCCGAGATCACCACACCGAGCGACACCCCGAAACGTGCGTCGAGCCGCGCCTTGAGCCGCGCCGCGCTGGCATCCGGATCGACCGGCAGCAGCAACGCCGGCTCTGCCATGCCGTCCGCCTCCACGTTCGACTGATCGATCCCCGCATTGGCCATCACGAGCCCGAGCCGGTGCGCGACCACAATCACGTTCTTCTTCGCTCGCAGCACCTCGGTCGATTCCGACAGCACCAGTTCGAGCAGTCGCGCGTCCTTCCCTGTCACCTCAGCCAGCTCACGCGCCCGCTCCGACGGCTCCACCTGCGCCACGTCGAAAATGCGCCCCTCCGCCTTCGATACGATTTTCTGCGCCACGACCACCACATCGCCGTCCGCCGGCGCGACGCCCGACGCCTCCAGGCTCGCGATCAGCAAGCCTGCGAGATCGTCGCCCGGCTTCACCCGTGGGATGCCATGCATCGGCCAGACGCTGAGCGTCGGAGTGATCATGATGCCTTCAGCCTTCTCAGCGTCATCCCCGCGAAGGCGGGGACCCACGTGCGTCCGGCAGCCCCGTCGCCAAAGAGGATTCTTGTGCCTGCAGGAAATCCCACTTGAAGCAAACGGCGCGGGCTGGACGAACACTGGCTCATGCGACGTGTTCGAGCACGCCTAGCCCTTCGCACCGAACCCCGTGATCCGGATCGACGCGCCGTCCACCTTGTACGTGCGGTTGATCCCGATGATCACCGACGTCAGCGCCTCCGCCGCCGCCGAGTTGGCGAGCGGACCGGCATGCAGCCCGCGCACGCCCAGCGCCTCGGCGAGCTTGATCACCGGCTCGCGATCCTCGGCCTTGTCCCCGAACACCAGCACGTCGCAGTCGAGCGCCATATCCACCTGCTCGAGCTTGTGCGCCGCCACGTTGTGGAACGCAGAGACGACCCGTACGCCTTCGCCGAGCCGCATCTGCGCCAGCACCGCGGCACTCCCTTCGGATGGCAACTGCACGCGCGCCACCCGAGGCGGCATCAAAGGTACGGTTGTATCGACGAAGAGCTTGCCTTGAACCGCCGGCTTGATCTCGTCGAGCACCGCCGCCGCCGTCGCAAACGGCACTGTGAGCACCACGATCTCACCGGCCTCTGCCGCTTGCCGGTTGGCCATGCCTCGCGGCTTGGCTCCCGTCGCGAGCGCCGCCAGGGCTTCTGCCGCCGCCTCGGCTTTGTCTGCCGTGCGCGAGCCGATCACCAGCGGATAGCCGGCCTTGGCCCAGCGCCGCGCCAGCCCCGTTCCGAGGTCGCCGGTGCCGCCGATGATGGCGAGGGTGGGTTTCGTTTCGGACATGCGTGTTCGCCTTGCGTTTTCGTTGCTTCAATCGATTACAGCATCGTTGATACGGCGCTTCACCGCGATCCGATCAGCTCCGGCAAGGTGACCACCTCGATCCCCGCCTTGTCGAGCCCCGCGCGCACGGTCTTGGCCACCTCCACCGCGCTCGGCTCGTCGCCGTGCACGCAGATCGTATCTACCTCGACTTTGATCACCTTGCCCGAGCGCGCCACCACCTCGCCCTTCTCGACGATGCGCAGCGCCTGCTCAAGAGCCTTCCCGGGCTCGCGGAAGACCGTCCCCGGGATCGAGCGCGAGGCGAGGTTGCCGTCCTCCTCGTACTGCCGGTCGGCAAAGCCCTCGCGCGCGATCCGCAGCCCGAGCTTGCGCCCGGCTTTTTCCATTTCCGAGCCCGCGAGTGCGACGTAGATGAGGCTCGGATCGACAACCTTGATAGCGCGCGCCAGCGCCATCGCGTAGCCCTCGTCGTTGGCCGCCATGTTCGCCAGAGCGCCATGCGCCTTGAGGTGCGTGACCGAGAGCCCCGCGTAGCGCGCAATCGCTTGCAGTGCTCCGATCTGGTAGGCCGTCATGTATTCCAGGTCAGCCGGCTTCATCTTGATCTCGCGGCGGCCGAACCCCCACAGATCATTGAAGCCCGGGTGCGCACCGATCGACACGCCCAGCTCCTTGGCCAGCATGCAGATCCGATGCATCGTGGTGTGGTCGCCGGCATGAAAGCCGCAGGCGACGCTCGCCGACGTGATGATCCGCATCAGGGCCGCATCGTCGCCGATGTCGAAGGCGCCCCATCCTTCCGCGATATCGGCGTTGAGATTGATGCGCCGCGCCATGTGTGCTCCCGCTGAGTTGTGGGCACCCATCCGCTCACCGATATTCACCCGGGCGCCGCCACACCCGACGATGCTATGGCCTTTGACAGGCCGCGACAATCGCTGTCTCTATGGAGCCTCGCGTTACCCCTGCCGGCCTTCCACACCCGTCTCGCAATTCAGGACCGATGCACCTCTCGACCAGTCCCGTCCGTTTTCTGCCCGCTGGCGATACCGCCCTCGTCGTCGAGTTCGGCGATGTGGTCGATCGGACCGTGAGTGACCGCGTGATCGCGCTCGCCGACGCCATCGATGCGAGAGCCGTACCGGGCATCGTCGAATTGGTCCCGACCTTCCGCTCCCTCATGATTCACTACGATCCGCTCCAGATCGAGGCCACGGACTTGCAGACAGCCGTTGAGCCTCTGCTCGACGGGAAAGGCTCCGTCAGCCACCGCGCACGGCTGTTCACTCTGCCGGTCGCTTATGGGGGTGACTTCGGACCTGACCTCGCCGAGGTGGCCGAGCGCACGGGGCTCTCTCCGGACGCGGTCGTGCAGCTACACACCGCCGTCACCTACCACGTCTACACACTGGGTTTCCTGCCCGGCTATCCGTACATGGGCGACGGCCCCAAAGAACTCTCGCTGCCCCGCCGCGAATCGCCACGCCTCCGCGTCCCGATGGGCTCCGTTTGCATCGCTTTCCGTCAGGCGGGCATCTACTCGCTCGAAAGCCCCGGTGGCTGGCATCTTCTTGGTCGAACCCCGGTTCGCTTGTTCGACATTCGTCGCGAGACCGCCGTGCTGCTCGCCCCCGGCGATAAGATCCGCTTCGAACCTGTCTCCCACGACACCTTCCGGAGCTTGGCCGAGCAGGCGGCGGCCGGCCACCTCGACATCCGCCCGAGCGGAGCGCCGGCATGAGCGTCCGCAGCGTCGCCGGCTTGCGCGTCATCCAGCCCGGCCTTCACACGACCGTCCAGGATCTCGGTCGCATCGGCTCACAGCGGCTCGGCATACCCGTATCCGGCGCGCTCGATCCCATCGCGCTACGGGCCGCCAACGTCATCGTTGGCAATCCCCAGGGTATGGCCGGCCTGGAGATCGCGGTGCTCGGCCCCGTCCTCGAAGTAGCCACACCCAGCGTTCGGGTGGCCATCGCCGGAGAAGGCGCGCGCCTGACGGTCCAGCGACCCGATGGAGCCCAGCGAGAAGTATCTGCGCTCGAAAGCATACGCCTCGTCGAAGGCGACCGCTTACGCGTAGCCGCCGCCACAGTCAGTGCCGTGGCCTATCTCGCAATTGAATGCGGATTGGCACTGCCACCCTTCCTCGACTCGCTTTCCACCTACGTCCGAGGCGGCTTCGGTGGCGTCGAAGGACGAGCCTTGACGGCCGGCGACGTGCTCCCGCTGGCACAACACGAGGCCGCTAGCCGTCAGGAAATGCGCCTGCCGGGCATGGACCTCACACCTGCCAGTGAGATCCGCGTCGTCCTCGGTCCCCAGGACGACTATTTCTCGGCCGCTGCCATCGCCGCCTTCCTCTCCACGCCCTACATCGTCACGCAAGACGCCGATCGCATGGGGCTCCGCCTCGAAGGCCAGAGGCTCGAGCACGCCAAGGGCTACAACATCGTCTCGGATGGCATTGCGCCGGGTTCGATTCAGGTGCCGGGGAGTGGCCAGCCCATCGTCCTGCTCGCCGACCGCCAGACCACCGGTGGCTATCCCAAGATCGCGACCGTCGCCTCCGCGGATCTCGCAGCCCTTGGCCGCGTTCGTCCCGGCATGGCCTTGCGCTTTCGATCCGTCTCCGTGTCAGAGGCCCAGGCGGCCCGCCGCGCACTCGAAGGCCGCATGGCGGGTCTGGCCGGCAATCTCGTCGCCGTCCGCCCCGAAGGTCCCGACCTGGAGCGCCTCTACGATGCCAATCTCGTCAGCGGCGTCGCCCACGCCCACGATCACGCGACCTGGCGCCACCACCCGTGATCCAGACCACGCGCACCGCTGCCAGCTCTCCTCCTACCGCACGCAAAGCGGCCGGCTCACCTCCTACCGCGCACGGCGGCCGGCTCCCCGAAGGGGAGTCGCCGTGCGCCTCCAAGTATGAGTACCCGTGCGCAACTAAGATAAGCCTATCCCCATCTCCGTGAAGGGAATGAAATCGACCATATCACCCGCGACAACGTCACCGCGCTCCTCGGGAATATCGATCAGTCCGTCGGACAGTCTCAGCCCCGAGATCAAACCCGACCCGTCGCGCCGGAACTTGTCGACAGCAAGTCCATCCGCCGTATCCACCAGAATGCCCCGCCAGAATTCCCGGCGACCCGGCTTGCGTCCGCGGAAATCAAAGGCAGCCCGCAATGGATATCGCCTGGGTTCCGGCCACTCGCCGCCTGCCAGTCGCCGCAGCATAGGGCGCACGTAAAGCAGCGCACACACGAGCACAGCCACCGGATTGCCCGGTAGCCCGACCGTGACGCAGTCGCCGATCTGCCCGAACGACATCGGCCGCCCCGGCTTTACCGCCAGCTGCCACATATGGCGCTTCCCCAGGGCGTCGAGTGCCGCGACGAGATGATCCTCCTCGCCTCGGCTGGCGCCGCCACTTGTGATGACCACCTGATGCACCCGCGCAGCATCGGCGAGCGCCGCCTTGATCACGGTCGGATCGTCCGGCAGAATGCCGAGATCCACGACCTGCGCGCCCCAAGACTCGATCAGCGCCCGTAGCATCGGCGCGTTCGCATCGTACACCTGACCGAGCTGGAGCTCCCCAGACCCGCCTCGCACCACCTCGTCGCCGGTTGAGACGATGGCCACCGACAGGGGCTTGTAGCAGGCGACTTCCGTCGCGCCGATGGAGGCCAGTTGCGCCAAATCCTGAGGCCTGATGATCCGGCCTGCCTTCAGCACGATCTCGCCCGCTTTGACATCCTCGCCCGCTGGCCGCACGTTGGCGCCACGTTTGAGGCCGGGCGGCACGGTCACGAAGCTGGCCCCGTCGCGCGTCTCGAGGCGGACATCCTCTTGCATAACCACGGTGTCGCATCCGGCCGGCATCACAGCGCCCGTGAAAACGCGGACGGCCGAGGCGATCTCGGTCGCGCCGGCAAGAGGATGACCGGCCGCGGACCGCCCCTCGACCCGCCAGGTCGTGCCCTGCGAGCGATCATAAGCCGATCCCGCGAAGGCATAGCCATCAACGGCACTGTTGGTATGCGCCGGCACCGGCCGAGGCGCCGCCACGTCTCGCGACGCAATCCGACCCACTCCATCCGCCAAAGCCACCCGCTCCTCGCCGGCCGTCGGCGCAACGCGCGCTTTCAGCAACGTCAGGGCCTCGCCATGCCGCATGCGTTGACCGTCGTGGAGAAAACAGTCGTCGAGGAGCTTTCCGGTCATCCGGTGTGCCATCTCCTTGGTGCGCAAGTTCTCGCATCGTCCCTGCTCGCATCGTCCCTGCTCGCGCCGTGCCCGAGCGCCGGAGCCCGGACAAACGACTGCCTCGAAAGCCGAACGGAATCGACGAGGCTCTACCCCAACGCGTCGAACCTTAGAAGCCATCAACTCAGCGACACCTCGAGAGATGCGCAGCGCTTGATCGGCAGTTGAACCCGGCAACGCGGCTCGGTGCCGATGATTTCTCGATTGTGTCCGCAGCCAGAGGCGCCCGGAAGATGGGAGCCCCTCCCATCTCGCTCAAACAATCGATCGCGCGCAGGAGCAATACAGCTCCCCGCGCGCTCGCGAGGCCGCGTATAGGGCGCCAGCAATAGTAGAAGCAAAGCTGACGGGCGCGAGCACCAGCCCGCACTCCTTCTCACCCGCTCTCCGAAATGCCCCCTAATGGTGCATCAAGAGGAACAGGCCAACGCCGAGAGCCGGCCCCGCCAAAGAGCAGAGCACAACCATCAATACTGGTTTGACAAGCATTACACAATTTCCCGCCTGCAGACGAAACAGTCGTCCGTACTCGCGAAGCGTGCTCTCGTCCCACCCTCATGGGAGTACACTCCGGCGATCCAAGAATACGGAATTGGCACCGCGACGCAATTTGATCCGAGTGCAATTCACAAAAATGTTACTAGACCATTCTGCGCCGCCATTGTGGCGAGATTCGGGGCGGACCATCCAACCTACAAAGCTTGCTCCCAAGCCATTGGAATCAAACGATAGCCAGAGCCGGAGCGGACCACGTGCGCAAATCCCGGAAAATGCAGATGCATCCCGGTGACCATCAACCGGTCGGTCGTCACCATGTCGAACACCCGGCGCCGCGTGGCTTCAGCCTGGGCTTTGTCGGTGTCGAACGCCATGCACACTTCGGGCCGCGCCGTTTGGACTTCCGGTACATGCACGATGTCGCCCCAGATCAGCAGGCTCTCGTTGCCGGAGCTGATGAGATAGCCCGTATGGCCGGGCGTGTGCCCGTGGAAGGGCATCGCCGTAACACCTGGAAGCACATCGCCCTTCTGGAACAGCCGCCACCGGGCGCGATAGGGCTCCGTCTGCTCGCGGCCTGCCTGGAAGAACAGCTTCTTCTCTCGGTCATCACCCTTGGCCATGGCCGCGTCGTCGAACCAGTGTCGCGGCTCGTTCTCGTGCATAACCAATTCGGCGTTCGGGAAGTTCTGCCTGCCTGTGACCATGTCGGTGAGGCCAGCCGAATGATCCGGGTGCATGTGCGTCAGCAGCACGCTTTC
>LNDR01000331.1 GCA_001464755.1 Rhizobiales bacterium Ga0077524 | reverse complement strand
GGCTGGTCGCCTACGGCTTTGCCATCGTGCATTTCGTGCCGCGCATCAAGAAGGCGTCGACCGAGGCCTCCGAGGCGCGCTCGATGCTGATGGGGCGCATCGTCGACAGCTACACGAACATCCTGACGGTCAAACTGTTTGCGCACGCGGACCGTGAGGATGGCTATGCGCGCGACGGTCTGCGCGAGCAGATGAGCAAGTGGCAGGCCTCCTTGCGGCTGCTC
This sequence comes from Rhizobiales bacterium Ga0077524, assembly GCA_001464755.1. Taxonomy (GTDB): domain Bacteria; phylum Pseudomonadota; class Alphaproteobacteria; order Rhizobiales; family Hyphomicrobiaceae. The sequence continues at coordinate 12,553 of LNDR01000331.1, read as the reverse complement.
ACCAAGCTCGAGCTCGTGCTCTACACGATGAATGGCCTGCTGCTCGCCTCCGTGACGGGGCTCGCACTGTGGCTCTGGTCGGGCGGTCTGCTCACCATCGGCGCGATCGCGCTCGCAACGGGCCTCGTGATCCGCATCGTCAACATGTCGGGCTGGGTGCTGTTCACCGTGGCAGGCATCTTCGAGAACATCGGCATCGTGCAGGAAGGCGTCGAGACCATCTCGCGCCGCAACGACGTCGTCGACGTGCCTCACGCGCGTCCGCTGACGGTCACCCGGGGCGAAATCCGCTTCGAGGAGGTGCGCTTCAACTATGGCATCACCTCGGCGCAGCAGGACGAGCCCGGGTCGACATTGAGGCCGCGTATCATCCGCGATCTCTCGCTGACCATTCGGCCGGGCGAGAAGGTGGGCCTCGTCGGTCGGTCCGGAGCGGGCAAGTCGACGCTCGTCAACCTTCTCTTGCGCTTCTACGACCTCGAGGGCGGGCGCATCCTGATCGACGGACAGGACATCAGCGGGGTCACGCAGGAATCGCTGCGGGCCCAGATCGGCATGGTGACGCAGGACACCTCCCTGCTGCACCGCTCGGTGCGCCACAACATCCTCTATGGACGGCCCGAGGCTGGCGAGGAGCGCGCAATCGCGGCGGCCCGGCGGGCTGAAGCTCACGATTTCGTGGTTGCGGCGGCCGATATGAAGGGCCGGCGCGGCTACGACGCCCATGTCGGCGAGCGGGGCGTGAAGCTCTCCGGTGGTCAGCGGCAGCGCATTTCCATCGCGCGTGTGCTGCTCAAGGATGCACCGATCCTGGTCCTCGACGAGGCGACCAGCGCCCTCGACAGCGAGGCCGAAGCGGCAATCCAGGAGCAGCTCTTCAACCTGATGCAGGGCAAGACCGTCATCGCCATCGCACATCGCCTTTCGACGATCGCGGCTATGGATCGTCTCGTGATCATGGATGGTGGGGGCATCGTCGAGCAGGGCAACCATGGCGAGCTGATCCAGCGGGGCGGGCTCTATGCGGAACTCTGGTCGCGCCAGTCCGGCGGCTTCCTCGCAGAGGCGGCGGAGTAGGGGCGGATTGACAAACCACACCCGGCCGTTGGTCAATTCACCCAACCCGGAGCAACCGGGCTCAGACCGGGAGAGATGCTCGATGCGTCGTCGTGAATTCCTCGCTGGCAGTGCCGTGGCTCTGCTGGCAGCACCGTCGGTCGTCCGCGCACAGTCCAAATGGCCGGAGCGGCCGGTCAAGCTGATCGTCCCCTTCGCACCGGGCGGTTCGACAGATCTCGTGGCTCGCCCCTGGGCCGAGAAGCTCACCGAGGCGTTCGGACAGCAGTTCGTGGTCGAGAACCGGGGCGGAGCCTCGGGCTTGATCGGCGCCGAGGCCGTCGCGAAGGCTCCGGCCGATGGCTACACCTATCTCGTCGGGACGAGCACGCCGATCGTCACGCTGCCGCTCCTACGCAAGGTCTCCTACGACCCGAACGCATTCGTGCCCGTGGGCCGCGTGGGGGACGCCGTGACGGGGTTCGTCGTCAACCCGTCGATCGGGATCAAGACGTTCAAGGAGATGATCGAGTACGCCAAGACTAACCCGGGCAAGCTGGCGTTCGGATCGTCGGGCATCGGCACCGCGCCTCATATCCGCTTCGAGCTGATGCGGCAGGCAGCCGGCGTGGACATCCTGCACGTCCCATACCGCGGCGGAGCCGACACACTGAACGACCTGTTGGCCGGTGCCATCCAGCTCATGAACGAGTCCTCGAGCATGCCGCACGTTCGAGCCGGTAAGTTGATCCTGCTCAACGTCAATCATCACACCCGAATCGCCGAGTTCCCCGACGTGCCGACGCTGACCGAGGTCGGCTATCCCGGCATCGACGGTGGCTCGTGGTTCGGCGTGCATGCCATCCGCGGCGTGCCCCAGGAGATCCTCGAGAAATTCAACGCCAAACTGGTCGAGATCGGGAAAACGAAGGACATGCAGGAGCGGATCGCCAAGGCGAACGCGGTACTGACCCCGCAGACCCTCCCCGAGGTCGCAAAGCACCTCGAGGATGAGGCGCAAGTGACCATTCGTGCCGTGAAGTCGGCGGGAATCAAGGCGGAGTAGGGGGCAGGCGGGTCGGGCACGGTAGGGCGCACGCCAGGCTGGTGCGCATCTGCAAAGGCTCTGTCATGTTATTGTCTTGCCCTCGTCCTAGCTAGGGCGACGGACGTCGCTGCCCTTTTGGTCGACCCCTTTCCCGTGAGCACCCAGACCATGACAGAGCAGCCGGGCTCGGCCGCGACCGATCGTTCATTGTCTGCAACGCGGACACCTTGGCTGGCGATCAATGGTCTCGGGCTCTACGTGCTGCTGATGTACGGCATCACGTACTACGCGATATCGACCGCCGCGCCGCGCATGGCGGACACGTTCGGCATCGGCGTATCGGCGGTGTTCGGGCTGTTGACGGTGTCTCTTCTGTTGACCGCCGTGGTCGCACCGGCGCTCGGTCGATGGGTCGACAGGGTTGGAAGCACGAAGGCGCTTCTGATTGGGTCGGTCGCGAGGGCAGTCGCGTTGGCACTGATGGCGTTGGCCCCTGATCTCTGGTCGTTCGCTGCGGCATTCATTCTCGTGCAGATGCTCGGCCAGCTCACGGAGTACGACGCGACGTTCGCGGTTGCCGTGGATCTGGCACAGAGTGACGCGCGCAAAGCCATGAGCCAGATTACGTTGTGGGGAGGATTGGCCTCGACAGCATTCTGGCCCGCGACGGCGTTTTTGCTCCAGCACATGAGCTGGCAACATATGCTCCTCGTCTATGCCGGACTTCTGGCGGTTGTCTCCGTACCGATAGCGGCACACGCCGGACATGCGTCGGTTCGGCATGGTGAGCGCTGCAAGGTCGCCAGCGCCGAAATTGCGGACGCGACGCTTGCCACGCCAGATCCAGCCCCTTCGCCGTTGGTCTTCTCCGTCCTTGCTGCCGCCTTCGCGTTCGGTGGCGTCGCCTACACCTTGCCGGCGCTGATGCTGCCGGTGCTCGAGGGACTTGGGCTCGGCGCGACGGCGGTTGTGGCGGGTATGCTGTTTGGCCCGGCCCAGACGGCTGGCCGCTTCATGGACCTGCTGCTCGGCGCCCGCGTCAGGGCGCTCCACGTCGCCATCCTGGCGACGGCAATGCTGGTCTTTTCGCTCGGAGTGCTGTGGCTCGGTTCGAGCATCGCCTGGATGGCGATGGTGTTCGCCTTGCTTTTTGGCGCGGGTGCCGGCGTCAGCTACGTCGCGCGTGGCAGTGTCGTTCTCGAGATCTACGGGACACAGGCTTACGCTTTGTGGCTCGGCCGTCTGAGCTCGGTGCGCCTCGTGGTATCGGCCGCGAGCCCGTTCGTTCTCTCGCTCGTGCTGGAAAGGCTGGGCGCCGCGAGCGTGGTCGCGGTTTGTCTCGGCGTCGCGTTGCTGTCGCTCGGTTGCTTTGGCTGGCTCGCCCAGCGACTGCGCTGACCCTGTCGCGAGCCGGGCGCTGGGCGAGCTTCATTCATCACGGAGTCTCAGCACCCGGCGACCGTTTCCTCCTGGATCCAGGCCTTGACCTGGGCGAGGGCATTTGGCCGGGACAGGCCGCGCTGGCAGGCCTCGCGGTAGATCGACATCTGCCGGTCGGCGCTTGTGCCTTCGGTCAGGATGCGCTCCACGCCATCGAGTTCCACCGCGGAGCCCAGGACCTGCGCATGCGGCCGGACCAGATCCACGAGCCGACGGGCCGCATCGGCGGCGGAGACCGAGGCCTGCTTGCCGAAAGGATCGACCAGCTCGGCCTCGATGCCATAGCGCTGGACGCGCCACTTGTTCTCTTTTGCAAGTGCCCGCTCGGGCGAGGTGATGCCGGCGTTGATCGTGCGATCCATGACGAGCGCACGCACAAGCCCCTGAAACAGCGCGGCGATGACGAGGCTGTCCTCGAGGCGCGTGCAGGCGTCGGCGATGCGCAACTCCAGCGTCGGATACTTGTGCGACGGGCGGATCGCCCACCAAATGTAGCTGGGGTTGGCGATGATGCCGGCCCGGCGCAGCACCTCGGTGTAGGCCTCGTACTCGCCCCACGACGACAGCAGCGGTGGCAATCCCGTGCGCGGCAGCTCCTCGTAGGACGTCAGCCGGTAGCTTGCAAATCCCGAATCCATGCCCCGCCAGAACGGTGATGAGCATGACAGCGCCAGCAAGATCGGCAGAAACGGGATTGAGCGCCGCATGACGTCGATGCGCATCTCGTCGTCTGGCAGACCGACATGCACATGCAGGCCGCATACGAGATTGCGGAACGCGAGCAGCTGCAACTCGCTCACCACCTGATCATAGCGCTCCTTGGCGGTCTGCTGCTGCTCCGGCCACTCGGCGGTCGGATGCGTTCCCGAGGAGAGCACGGTCAATCCAAGCTCGTTGCCCGCCCGGGCAAGGCCGGAGCGCAGCCGGCGCATGTGGCCGCGCGCCTCGCCGAAATCGCGGCAAACCGGCGTCGCGGTCTCGATCTGGCACTGCAGCAGCTCGGGGTGGATACCGCCTCCCGCCAACTCGTTAGCTCTCGCGATAAAGCGCTCGTGCGCCTGAGGCTCGATGAGGAGCGTTCTTTCGTGGACGACGAAGAACTCCTCCTCGATGCCGAACGTGAACTCCATCGACTGCCTTTCTCTGCGGCAGCGCGCTGCCGCAGTCACATACGGGAATGCGGCCTGAATTCGGCCGCTCCGCGCCGGCGACCGCTCAGTGCGCCGGGGCCTGCTGTCGACGCCGGCGGAGGAGCCCGCCGACAACGAAGACGAACAGAGCGCCGAGGGCCGCGCCCAAACGATAGAACATCTCCATCGACAGCCCCAAGTAGGCCGCGAAATTCGCAATCTGCGGCGCAATCTCCTTCTCATGCGTGATCAACTCGCCCGAGATCCAGCCCAGCAGCACCGCGCCTATCCAGATGAATATGGGAAAGCGCGAGATGAGGCCGAGGATCAGCGTCGAACCATAGATGATGAGCGGGATCGTCAGCACGATGCCGAAGGCGATCAGAGCTACCGAGCCCTTGGCCGCCGCGGCGACGGCAATTACGTTGTCGAGGCTCATGAGCAGATCGGCCATGGCGATCGTCGAGATCGCCCGCCACAGCTGGTCGGGCGAGGCGATGTTGTGCTCGCCCTCGCTGGCCTCCTCGCCGAGCAGCAGCTTGACTGCGATCCACAACAACAAAACGCCGCCGATCAGCTTGAGATAAGGGATCGCCAGCAGCGTAGTGATCATGCCAGCGAAGATGATCCGCAATAGGATGGCGACGCCGGCACCAATCAGGATTCCCCATTTGCGCTGTTTGGGCGGCAGATTGCGGCAGGCGAGCGCGATCACGACCGCGTTGTCGCCGGAAAGCAGCAAATCGATCCAGATGATCTGCAGGATCGGGATTGCGTACTGTGCGTAACTGCCGAAGATCTGCTCCATATAGCCACCGGCCAGCGGAATAAGGCCGAGAGTTTCCAGTCCCATGAAAGCCGTCGCTCCGTTCGAGTGCTTTTCAACGATCATTTTTGGGTGCGGCTCTCACGTGTGGGAGCCTCACCTCGTGAGGGGGTAACACGACAGGACGGACGTTGCCGTCCGTCCTGCATCTCCGTAGACTTGGCTTCTGTCGCCTCACCCGACCGCGGGGTGCCGTTTGCGGAGCAGATAGCCTGCAGTCAGAACGAACGCCGCGCCGATGACGGCCGCGATCCAGTCAAGCGCGTCGATGCCGATGTGCAGGCCCTTGGCGAGCGCCTCCGCTTGGTCGTGAACCCCAGGATCGGACACGATCAGCTCGCCTGCGATCCAACCCAGCAGCGCTGCTCCCGCCCAAACCAAGGCCGGCATCCGGTTGAGGAGATGAACGATGAGCGTCGCGCCGAATACGATGATCGGCACCGAGACCGCGAGACCGATCACGATCAGGGGCCAGTTCCCCTTGGCTGCCGCTGCGATGGCAAGGACGTTGTCGAGGCTCATGACGAGGTCAGCGATGACGACGGTCCGCACAGCGCCCCAGATGCTGGTCGAGGCCTTGACGTCATGCTCGTCGCCGCTGTTGTCGACCAAGAGCTTGATGGCGATCCAGAAGAGCAAGGCGCTCCCGATCACCTTGAGCCAGGGCGTCTTCAGCAGTGCCGCAATCCCGATGGTGAAGACGATGCGCATGATGACGGCGACGGCCGCGCCGAGGATGATGCCCCACTTGCGCTGATCCTCCGGCAGCGAGCGGCACGCCAGCGCGATGACGACGGCGTTGTCGCCGGACAGGATCAGGTTGACGAGCATGATCTCGCCCAACGCGGCCCAGAACAGGGCCCCGCTCATCCCACCTGTCAATTGCTGCAGCCACAGGAGAATATCACCCGCCAACGTGTCCATGCCCCGTCCCTGCCCCTGTTCCTTGGTCGCGCTTGCCCCGTCGAGCCCTGCCGCAGCTAGGGTCCATTGGACGCGACCCCATCGGTCCTGACCGGTTCTGCAATGTCCATCATGTGTCGTGGTGATCCTGTCGTGTATCGTCCCGAATTGCAACGAGGCAAGTCCAAACGGGCGGGCTTGGCTCCGTCAAGCTCCGTCCGGGGGGTGAGGCGCCCTCGACAACGGGTCGGCCGGAGGAATATCGTGGCAGGTGCGCTCGACTGGTCTGTCGGCGCGCCCGCCGGTCACCGGCGGCGAGGACAGCCAGCATTGCAGCAACCCCTCCCCCGAGCGAAAGGGACGATATCCGGTCATGACGAGACCAGACGAGAGCGCGATTGGGGTGGCCGGGAGGGGTCGGCAAGCGCATCCGCGACAGCGGTCGGCACCGTTGCATCCGAAAGGCCGGCCCGGCTTCAGTCGCAGGTTCAGCTGGGCGTATTGCGACGGCTCTGGTAGGCTGGCCCTACACCTCCGGCAAGTTCCATACGGATCTGCGGCATGTGATCGCCTTCATGGTCGCGACAATGGCTCCGTTGCGCGAGGATCGTGCGCGCATGGAGCAATGCTGCCGCTCCAACGGTTGCCGACGAAGCCAAGCTGGATGCAGCGGCGCAGCCGTACGCTTTCCCTCGATAGAAAAAGGAATGGTTCGGGGTCATGAAGAGACCAGACGAGAGCACGGCCCGAGGAGGAGCCAAGGCAGCCCGAGCCATTCATCCGGGAGCTGGCCGCCGGTCCGCACCGCTCCATCCCAAGGGACGGGCTCTGGCGCCTGACGAGCTAGCGACCACGCGACGAATCGTGGGCGAAGCGCCCTATGAGCGGGCTCTGCTGATCGAGTATCTGCACAAAGTTCAGGATGCAGAGGGCTGCCTGCCCGCTGGATTGATGCACGGACTTGCCGAGCTGATGCGCATCCCGATGGCCGAGGTCTACGAGGTGGCGACGTTCTACGCCCACTTCGACGTCGTGCTCGACGGTGAACCGCGCCCGCCCAAAACCACCGTGCGCGTGTGCGACAGCCTGTCGTGCATGCTTGCCGGCGCGGATCGGTTGCTGGAAGAACTGCAAGCCGCGAACATGTCCGGTGTGAGGGTGGTCCGGGCGCCGTGCCTCGGCTCCTGTCACACGGCGCCGGCAGCTCACGTCGGGCATGCGCATATGGATCATGCAACCTTCGCGAAGGTTAAAGAGCATCTGGCGTCCGGCGATACTCATGCCCACGTGCCGCCCCATCGCAAACTGTCGGACTACCGCTCCGACGGCGGCTACGCCGCACTCGAGCGTTGTCTCTCGGGCACAACACCTGTCGAGGGTGTGATCAAGACCCTCTCCGACAGTGGCCTGAGGGGGCTCGGCGGGGCAGGCTTTCCGACCGGGCGCAAGTGGGGTCTCGTGCGCGCCGAGCCGGGTCCTCGGCTGATGGCCGTCAACGGCGACGAGGGCGAGCCGGGCACCTTCAAGGACCGCCACTACCTCGAGAGCAATCCCCATCAGTTCCTCGAGGGCATGCTGATCGGCGCGTGGGCCGTCGAGGCGGCCGAGGTGTTCATATACTTGCGCGACGAGTATCCCGCGGCGCGTCAGATTCTGGCTCGAGCCATAGCAGAGGCTGAAGCTGCTGGTCTAACACGGCACACGAAGGTCTCTCTTCGTCGCGGCGCGGGCGCCTACATCTGCGGCGAGGAATCCGCGATGATCGAGTCGATCGAGGGCAAGCGCGGTCTGCCGCGGCATCGGCCGCCCTACGTCGCCCAGGTCGGGATCTTCAACCGTCCGACGCTCGTCAACAATATCGAGACGCTCTACTGGGTACCGCAGATCCTCGCCAAGGGCGTGGATTGGTTTGCCGGCCAGGGCAAGAGCGGCGCCAAGGGGCTGCGCTCCTACTCGGTTTCGGGCCGCGTGAAGACGCCCGGAGTCGTCCTGACGGCCGCCGGAACGACGGCACTGGAGTTGATTGAACTGTCCGGCGGCATGGCCGAGGGGCACGCCTTCAAGGGCTATCTGCCGGGCGGCGCCTCGGGCGGCATCCTGCCGGCGTCGATGGCCGACATTCCGCTCGACTTCGGCCAGCTCGAGAAGCACGGCAGCTTCGTCGGCAGCCACGCGGTTGTCATCCTGTCCGACAAGGACGACATGAAAGCCGTGGCGCTGAACCTGATGCGTTTCTTCGAGGACGAGAGTTGCGGCCAGTGCACGCCCTGCCGCAACGGCACCGAGAAGGCCGTCAAGCTGATGGCCGCCGAAAAGTGGGACGAAGCGCTGCTTTCCGACCTTGCCCAGGTGATGGCGGACGCCTCGATCTGCGGGCTTGGACAGGCAGCCCCCAATCCGCTGAGAAGCGTGTTGAAGTATTTTCCGGACGACCTGAAAAACTGAGATGCGTCCGGCGGCGACCGGAGGAACGGAGCGAGCGATGTCCAGCGAGAACCTCAAAGTCGGCATGAAGGCCGAGATCGTCCGCGTCGTCGACGACAGTCTCGTCGTCAAGCACGTCGGTGGCGATGGCGTCTTCTCGACCCCGTCCATGATCGGGTTGATGGAGCGTGCCGGTATCGAGGCCGTGCAGCCGCACCTCCCCGAGGGCCACACCACCGTCGGCTTCGAGGTCAACGTCAAGCACATCGCAGCCACCCCGAAGGGCAAGACCGTGAAGGTGCGCGCCGAGCTGACCGAGATCGACGGGCGCAAGCTCACCTTCAAGGTCGAGGCCGAAGACGACGAGAAAAAGGTCGGATTTGGCACGCATCGCCGCGCCATTATCAAGGTGCAGCCGAAGGCGTGAGTCTCTAAGCCGCCCGCCAGCAGGAATTTTGCCTCCATGACCGACAAGATCACCTTCACGCTCGACGGCCGCGAGGTCGAGGCGCTGCCCAGCGAGACCATCTGGCAGGCCGCGCAGCGAGTCGGCACCACGATCCCGCACCTGTGCTGGCACGATGCGCCAGGCTACCGCGCCGATGGCAACTGCCGCGCTTGTGTCGTCGAGGTCGAGGGCGAGCGCGTGCTTGCCGCCTCGTGCCAACGCAAAGTGGCGCCGGGCATGAAGGTCAAGACAGCTTCGGAGCGTGCGAAGAAATCGCAAGCCATGGTGTTCGAGCTGTTGGCGGCCGACCAGCCGCCGCGCGCCGACAGCCACGACCCCGACGCCAAGTTTTGGGCGTGGATCGACCGGATGGGCATTGACGAGACAAGCCGTTATCCCCGCGCCGAGAAGGCCGTCGCCGACACGACGCACGCCGCGATTTCGTTCAATGCCGATGCCTGCATCAATTGCGGCCTGTGTGTCCGCGCTTGCCGCGAGGTGCAATCGAACGAGGTCATCGGGATGGCCTACCGGGGCCATGGGTCCAAGGTCGTCTTCGACTTCGATTCCGGCATGGGTGACTCGACGTGCGTTGCGTGCGGTGAGTGCGTCCAGGTCTGCCCGACCGGCGCGCTGATGGAAGCGAGCCTGCTCGACAAGGCGAGCCAGAAGCGCACCGTCTTCGAGGAAAAGAGCGTTGATACGCTTTGCCCCTATTGCGGCGTCGGCTGTCAGACCCGTGTCCACGTCAAGGACAACCGTATCACCCACGTCGATGGCCGCGACGGTCCGGCCAACCAGAACAGACTCTGCGTCAAGGGCCGATTCGGCTTCGACTATATCCACCATGCCGACCGCCTGACGAAGCCGCTCGTACGCCGCGATGGCGTTGCCAAGGACGCCAACATGCAACTCGCGCGCGGCGAGTGGCAGTCGGTGTTCCGTGAGGCGAGCTGGGAGGAGGCCCTGGAGCGTGCGGCCTCGGGATTGGAGCGCGTCCACGCCGCCCAGGGGCCGAAAGGCATCGCCGGCTTCGGCTCGGCCAAGGGCTCGAACGAGGAGGCCTATCTTTTCCAGAAGCTGATCCGCCAGGGCTTCGGCACCAACAACGTCGATCACTGCACGCGGCTCTGCCACGCCTCCTCCGTTGCCGCGCTCATGGAAGGCCTCAACTCGGGCGCGGTGACCGCGCCGTTCACGGCGGCGCGTCAGTCCGACTGCATCATCGTCATCGGCGCGCGACCGGCCGAGAACCACCCCGTCGCCGCGACCTACATCAAGGATGCGGCCAAGCGCGGCGCCAAGCTGATCGTGATGGATCCGCGCGGCCAGAACCAGGGCATCGCACGGCACGCGAGCCACGTGCTGCAGTTTAAGCCCGGCCGCGACGTGGCGCTGCTCAACGCCATGCTCCACACGATCATTGAGGAAGGCCTGACGGATCAGCAGTACATCCAGGCCATGACCGAGAACTTCGATGCGCTGAAGGCTTCGATCAAGGCCTTCTCGCCGGAAGCCATGGAGCCGATCTGCGGCATCCCCGCGGCGACCATCCGCGAGGTGGCGCGGCTCTATGCCCGCTCCGAGCGCTCGATCATCTTCTGGGGCATGGGAATTTCGCAGCACACGCACGGAACTGACAACGCCCGCTGCCTGATCGCGCTCGCATTGACGACCGGGCAAACGGGCCGCCCCGGCGCGGGTCTGCATCCGCTCCGTGGCCAGAACAACGTGCAGGGCGCTTCCGACGCCGGCCTTATCCCGATGGTGTTCCCGGACTACCGCAGCGTCGAGAATCCCGCCATCCGCAGCGAGTACGAGGCGTTCTGGGGCACGACGCTCGACCCGAAGCGCGGGCTTACCGTCGTCGAGATCATGCATGCGATCCACGCCGACGAGATCCGTGCCATGTACATCATGGGTGAGAATCCGGCGATGTCGGACCCCGATGTGCAGCACGCCCGCGAGGCGCTGGCCCACCTCGAGCACCTCGTCGTACAGGACATCTTCCTCACCGAGACCGCATGGCATGCCGACGTCGTCTTGCCGGCCTCGGCACATGCCGAGAAGTGGGGCACCTTCACCAACACCAATCGCCAGGTGCAGATCGGCCGGCCTGTTCTGGCACCGCCGGGCGAGGCGCGTCAGGACTGGCAGCTCCTCCAGGAGATCGCGCAGCGCGTCGGGCTGCCGTGGGCCTATACGGATGTGTCGGAGGTTTTCGCCGAGATGGGGCAGGTGATGCCTTCTCTCAAGAACATCACCTGGCAGCGCCTCCTCGCCGAGGAGGCCGTGACCTATCCTTGCGATGCCCCTGACAAGCCCGGCAACGAGATCATCTTCGCGCAGTCGTTCCCGACCGCCTCCGGCCGCGCCAAGATCGTGCCCACCGAACTCCGCCCCCCCGACGAGCTGCCCGACGCCGAGTACCCTATGGTGCTGACCACCGGCCGCATGCTTGAGCACTGGCACACAGGCTCCATGACCCGGCGCGCCGCGACGCTCGATCTCCTCGAACCCGAGGCCGTCGTGGGCATGAACCCGCGCGAGGCGGAGCGTTTGGGCATCGAGCCCGGAGAGAAGGTGACCGTCACCACGCGGCGCGGCGCCATTACTCTAAAAGTGCGCCCCGACCGCGATGTCGCGGAGGGCATGCTGTTCATCCCCTTCGCCTTTGCCGAGGCGCCGGCCAACATGCTGACCAACCCCCAGCTCGACCCCTTCGGCAAGATCCCCGAGTTCAAGTTCTCGGCGGCCCGGGTCGAGAAGGTGGTGCGAGCGGAGGCGGCGGAGTAGACCCGACGCCTGGAGCTATGCTTCCATCGGGAGGAACCGACGGCCCACCTCAGCGCGGTCATGGGAGGAAGCACAATGAAAATCACGCGTATCGTCGACCTGCATGCGGATGCGGGCTGGCGCGTCTTCTCGTTTCTCAAGATCGAGACGGACGCCGGTATCGTCGGCTGGTCGGAGTACAATGAGAGCTACGGCTCGAAGGGGCTGACCGGCGTCATCATGAAGCTCGCCGAGACGCTGATCGGCCAGGACCCGCGACCAGTGGAGAAAATCATCTCCCGGCTCTATGCGATCACGCGGCAGGCGCCGGGGGGCATGATCCAGCAGGCGCTGGCGGCGATCGAGAACGCACTCGTCGACGTGAAAGCGAAGGGGCTCGGCATCCCCGTTTGCGAGATGCTGGGCGGGCCGGTGCGCGACAAGCTGCGGCTCTACTGGTCGCACTGCGGCAGCTACCGGCTCAACCACGCCGACAAGATGGG